>NZ_JBFAPM010000013.1:0-247604 GCF_040676695.1 Actinoplanes sp. NPDC049548 | reverse complement strand
GTCCTTCCTCGCCCCGGGCTACGGGGGGGCGCCGACCCTAACTGGCGGCCCCCGCGCAGGGTCTGTGACGGCGAGACGCCGTAGCGGGCGCGGTAGGCACCCGCGAAGCGGCCCAGGTGGGTGAAGCCCCACCGGTACGCGACCTCGCTCACGCTGACGTCGCCCTTGTCCGCCCGGGTCAGCTCGGCGTGCACCCCCTCCAGGCGCAGCCGCCGCAGATACGTCAGCGGCGGGACGCCCACGTGCTGGCGGAACGACTCCTGCAGCACCCGGATGCCGACGCCCGCGATGCCGGCCAGCTCCGACGCCGTGAACGAGCGGCCCGGCTCGGCGTGCATGGCGTCGAGGGTGCGCTTGACCGTCCGCGGCCGGCGGGCGGTCGGCTGACCGGGCACGCCGCCGCCGGAGGAGTGCTCGACGGCCCCGGCCAGCGTGCTGATCGCCAGGTCCCGCCACCGCCGCAGCAGCCACGGCAGGGTGGTCAGGCCGTCCTGCTCGCGCAGCTCCGCGTGCAGCATCCGGATCAGGCCCATCCAGCTGCGGCCCGGCCCGCCGGCCAGACCGAAGGTGGCGCCCAGCGGCAGCGCCGCCCCGCCCGCCGCGTCGTACGCGGCCTCCAGCTCCCGCTCGAAGGCCAGCCGCTCCACCTTGACGCTGTACAGCCGGCAGTCCGCGGACCAGCGCAGGTCGATGTCGCCGAGCGGCTGGAACACCGCGGCGCGACCCGGGTCGGCGGTCGTCGCCGTGCCCCGGTGCAGCACATGGACCGAGCCGGTCACCGGGGCCAGCACGTGGTAAGCCGTCCGCAGGTCCCCTATGGCGATGCACATCTCCACGCCGTAGCTGACCTCGCCGATCGTCAGCGGGCCGAGCTGCACCACGTCGGCGGAGAAGTCGAAGCCCTCGATGCTGCCCGCCGGTTTGATCTCGAGCGGTCCGTAGAACATCCGGCGGCAGAACGCGCGTGCCTCATCGGCGTCCAGCGTGTGCAGCGCCGCGCGCGCCGCCACGTCCGAGCCCACCGACGCCGGATCAGGGTCCCGATCGGTCACCCCTGCCGTGTCCATTCGCTCACCCTAAACCGGCAGGGGCGTCACCGCTTGTTACGAAATGGCGCCTTCCGGCCATTCGTACTCGGTCACCGACCCTCCGGAGACCCGCACCTCGGCCAGTGGGGTCACCGGGTCGCGCCAGACGACGTACCGGCCCGCCGGCAGGTTGTCGATGACCACGCTGAACATCACGCCGTCGCGGACGTAGCGCGCCCGGACCGCCGCGTGCGTACGCCGGGCCGCGTCCTCGACCGGGCTGACCTCGATCTCGTGGCCGTGCAGGCTGCCCGGGGTGTGGATGACCAGCGCGCCGATGCCGGCGCCGATGTTGAGCACCACGGTGCCCTGCCCGGAGGGCGCCAGCGTGTGGTGATGGTGGACCCCGACGCTCACTTGTCGTCCTCTCCGGAGGGATTGTTGAAGCCGTCGAACGGCACCCCGAGGTACGGGAACTTCTTGAGCAGCTTGGAGCTGGCGTCCTTGGCGGTCAGTCCCTGCTCGACCTGCGCCGCGGCGTCGTCGGGCTTGAACTTCTCGTCCACCAGCGGCACGGTGACGCCGGCGATCGCGCGCAGCGAGATGGACACCACGTCGTCGGCGGGCCGCCGCCCGTTCGGGAAGCCGGCCAGGTCGCCGCCGAGGATGCCGAAGGCGTTCTCGTCCTTGGTGGGCGGCACCACCGTGTTGAGCCGCAGCATGTCCGCCTGCGTCTCGCCGGTGTTGTTCTGGAAGTCGTCGATGAGCCCGTCCGGGATGCCGGTCAGCAGGATCGCGACGAGGTCGGCGCGGGCGGTCTTCGCCTTGTTCAGCTCGGCAAGGTTGTCGAACAGGCCCGGGTAGAGCACCGGCAGCAGCTGCGCCAGCTCGGGCTGCTCGACGAACTCCACGAAGCGCTTGTCCTCGCTCGGCGGCAGGCTGTTCCACAGGTCCTTCTGCGCCATCGGCACGATGACCTCGTTGAACAGCGGGTTGCCCAGCCGCGACACCTGGACGTGCGGGCCCACGTACACGTCATCGTTCTTCTTGCCGTGCCGGACCTGGACCTGGCGGCGGCTGGCGGAGGTCCACACGCCGACGACCGCGCCCGGGTCGCGCCCGCGGACCTTCTTCTTGCCGTCCTTGCGGACCATGTGCAGCGGCACCTGGATCGCGATGCTGTGCACGTTCATCTTGTCGGTGGCGTTGACCGCCTTGCCGGCGTAGTTGAACAGCTTCTGCCCGACCAGGTGCTTGTCCTGGAACGGGCGCAGCGTGCCCAGGTCGAAGATGGCGCCCAGGTCCACGAAGAACGGGTCGGCCCGCTGGCCGGCGAAGACCTTCTCGCCGGTCTCCAGCTTGTGCACCGCGTCCTCGGCCAGCTTGTCGTAGTCCGGGATGGACAGCGGGCCCACGTTGCACGGCGGGCACGGCAGCTTCTCGGCCAGCACGGTGTGCTTGCCGTGTTCGTCGACCCGGGTCACCGAGTAGAACTGCCGGCGGTTCCAGTTCTCGCTGTCCAGCGACTCGATCGGACCGGTGTTGTAGAGGAACGTCCGGTCGTTGCGCAGTTCGGTGCGGAAGCGGAACTGGTACGTCAGATCGGGCCGTCCGTCGCCGTTCTTGTCGACGTGAATCTCGTAGAGCACGTCGTCGCCGAACTCGAAGAAGTTCGGACCGCTGGCGGGCAGCTGCAGCGGCACATAGTTGGCGATCAGCGTCACCGTGTCCGGGTTGTCGGGGCTGACGAACGCGTACAGGTCGGAGCTGTCGGCCACCGGGTCCTTGCTGATCTCCGGGGCTTCGCGGTGCGAGGACATGAGAGAGCCTTCCAGGTTCAGCGCTTGACGGCTTTGAGCAGCTTCTTCGCCAGGTCGGCGTCGGTGATCGTGACCTTCGAGCCGCCCGAGAACAGGTCGAAGGTGCCCTTCTTCGCGTCACGCAGCGAGAGGACCAGCGGCTCGTCGTCGGCGGACGCGCCGCCCTTCTCGCCGGCCAGGCTCAGCCCGGCCACTCCGGCGGCGGAGGCACCGACACCCACGGTCGCGGCGATCGTAAGAACCTTACGGCGCGACAGGCGGGAAACCGCCCGCGTGCCGTAGTGGACACGACTCATGCTCGGCCTTTCGTCACGCGCTGCGGAGGTCTCCCACCGCGGCGCAAATCGGGGATTGTTGCCCTGACGGACGTCGTCGACAGCCATCAGTACGAAGGGGCACAGCGAAGGGGTTCAAAGCAATTTCCCAGCAAAGGTTTTCGAAAGGTTCGTGCGACCATGGGCGGCGTGTCCGTCGATGAGTTCAGCCATACGTTCGCGGTGTCCGCCCCGGCCGCCAGGATTCACGGGCACCTCAGCGACCCGGAAAGCTATGTCGGCCTGTCCCCGCTGGTCGTAGCGGTACGCGACGTCCGGCGCGAGGGTGATGCGGTGTCGTACGTGGCGGTGGAACGCTTCCGCCTGGGGCCGCTGCACTGGGACAACCTGATCCGGGTCACCATGACGTTCCCGGTCCCGGGCCGCAGGATCGTCAGCGACGTCCGCAGCCCGGGATGGGTGCACCTGGTCGCCACCGTCGACCTGGAGCGGGACGGCGACACCACCCGGGTCACCGAGTCCGTGACGGTGACCTGCCCGTGGATACTGCGGCGCTTCGTGATCGGGCAGGCACGGTCGGTGCAACAAGCCCGGGCGCGCGAGCTCACCCGCCGCATGGAGGCGTCGAGGACCGCCGCATGACCGGATCCGCGATCGACCCCCACCTCGCACCGCACTGGGAGACCTCCGCGCTCGTCACCATCGACATGCAGCGCGACTTCCTGTCCGAGAGCCGGTACGGGCTCGCCGGCACCACCGAGATCGTCCCCGCGCTGCGCGAGCTGCTGGACGCCTTCCGGGCTGCGCGCCGGCCCGTCGTGCACATCATCCGGCTCTACGAGGGCGACGACGTCGACCGCGTGCGGCGTACCCTCCTCGCCGCGGGCGCCGGGATGGTGCGGCCCGGCACCGAGGGCCGGCTGCTCGCGCCCGGCCTGCTCCCCGGCGACGGACCCCGCCTCGACGACGACCTGCTGCTGAGCGGGGCGCCGCAAGTGCTGGGCCCGCACGAGTACGCCCTCTTCAAACCCCGCTGGGGCGCCTTCTACCGGACCCCGCTGGACGCGATGCTGCGCGAGCAAGGGGCCGACACGGTCGTCTTCGCCGGCTGCAACCTGCCGAACTGCCCCCGCGCCAGCATCGTCGAGGCGAGCGAGCGCGACTACCGGGTGGTGCTGGCCATCGACGCGATCTCGCAGGCCACCGAGGAGGGCCTGCGGGAGGTCGCCGGGCTCGGGACCGTGCTGCTGCCGGTCGCGGAGATCAGCGCAGGGCTCGCAGGAAGGTGACGAGCGCCGCCCGGTACGGCGCCACCGTGGCCAGGTCGGCATACTCCCCGGGACCGTGCTGCCCGTCCCCGCCGGGACCGAAGATCACCGCGTCGACGCCCCGCGCGGAGTAGAACCGGCCGTCGGCCGCGCCGTGCTTGCGCAGCAGGTCACCGCCGAAGCCGGCGTCACGCGCGGCGGCCCGCAGCAACCCCACCTCGCGGCTGTCCGGGTCCGCGCGGTGCGGCGCCCCGAAGCCGTCGACCGACACCTCCAGCCCGGACAGGTCCCGCAGGTGCCGCTCGACCTGCTCACGGGTACGCCCGGCGTACGCCCGGTCCTCGGGCGGGAACCGGATGTCGAGCCACGCCACCGCCGCGGCGGGCACCTGGTTGACCGCCGCGTCCGGGGTCTCGACCCGCGCCACGTTGACCGTCGTCGCCCACACCTCGTGGCCGGGCAAGGGATGGCGGGTCAGCACCCGCTCGATCCCCGTGAGCAGCTTCAGCAGGGCGTTGTCGCCGAGCCAGGGATAGGCGGCGTGCGCGGCCGTGCCGGTGGCGTGCAGGCGTACCTGCAGGATGCCCCGCGACTCGGTGACCACCCGCAGCCCGCTCTGCTCCCCGATCACCACGAAGCCGGCTCCCACCCCGGCGTCGATCTGGTGCGCGGTGCCGTCGTACCCCCCGACCTCCTCGTCGGTGACCAGCTGCAGGCCCAGGGGGTACGGCAGCACGGGCGCCAGCTCCCGGAAGACGTCGGCCATCACCAGCGCCGCCACCTTCATGTCCTGGGCGCCGCGCCCATAGAGCCGGCCGTCGCGGATCCGCGGCCGGAACAGCTCGTCCGGGGCGGGCACGACGTCGAGGTGAGCGTTGAGGATCACCCTGAAGTCGGGTCGCGTGCCGCCGGTGTGCACCAGAGCGCTCGGCTTGCCCCGGGAGAGGAACCGCTCGACGGTGAAACCGGGACCGACGCGGCCGAGCACGTACTCGAGCGCCGCGCTCAGCTCGCCGGGCCGGTCGGCGGTGGACCGGATGGCGATCAGCCGCGCAGCGGCGTCGAGCAGGTCGTCCATCCCGCGACGCTACCCGGTCCGGCGTGAGGGCCCCTCGTGCACGACCGGCAGGCCTGCGGCGGCCGCGTTGGCCCAGTCGTCGTCGACGGCCACCGTCCGGCGGCCGGCCCGGGCCAGCAGGCTCGCGGCGGCCGCGGCGCGGTAGCCGGCCGCGCAGTGCACCCACACCGTGCCGTCCGGCACCTCCCGCAGGCGTTCGGTGAGTGACGGCAGGGGGATGTGCACCGCACCGGCGAGATGGCCGGCGTCCCATTCGGCGGCGGCACGCACGTCCAGGACGACGTCCGCATCCTCGGCAGCCAGGTCCGCGAAGGTCGCCCGGCGGCGCTCCGCCAGGTCTCCGGGGGTACGGGCCCACTCCTCGGGCGTGCCGGTGGCCGCGGCGGCCGGGCGGTCGATGCCGATGCGGGCGAGCTCGCGCTGCGCCGCCGCCACCTGCTGCGGCGACTCGCCCAGCAGCGTCAGCGGGGCGCCGTGCGGCAGCGTCCAGCCCAGCCACGTCGCCAGCGGCCCGTCCAGGCCGAAGCTGAGTGTCCCGGCCAGGTGGCGGTACGCGTACGCCTTGCGCGAGCGCAGGTCGACCACCCACTCCCCCGCCTCGATCCGGGCCCGCAGCTCGTCCGCGCCGGCGCGCGCCACCGGAGTGAGGTCGATCAGGTCCGCCCCTTGTGCGTTGCGGACGCCCATGTGGGCGTAGTACGCCGGGTAGGCGCCCAGCCCGGCCAGCAGCTGTTCGGCGTACGCGTCTGCGTGCAGCCGCAGCACCGGGTTGGCGAGCTTCTCCCGGCCGATCGTGGACGCGTCGGCGTCCGGCGGCGTCGCCGAGCAGAAGCTTCCGAAGCCGTGCGTGGGCCACACCGGGGTGCCGTCGGGCAGCAGGTCGGCGAGGCGGCGCGCCGAGGCGTGCTGGTGGTGCGCCAGGGTGCGGGCGTGCTCGGCGCCGAGCAGGTCGGTGCGCCCGGTGCTGCCGAACAGCAGTGAGCCGCCGGTGCAGACGCCGGCCACCTCGTCGTCGTGGCGGACCACGTACGACAGGTGGTGGAAGGTGTGGCCGGGGGTGGCGACGGCCGTGAGCGCCAGGCGGTCGGAGACGGTGACGCGGTCGCCGTCCCTCACCGGTACGCGGGCGAAGCTCACCTCCTCCGCGGCCGCCACCAGGTAGGCCGCCCCGGTCAGCCGGGCGAGTGCCAGGCCGCCGGAGACGTAGTCGTTGTGCAGGTGCGTCTCGGCGACGTGCGTGATCCGGACGCCGAGGCGGCCGGCGACGGCCAGGATCCGGTCGATGTCGCGTTGCGGGTCGACGACGACCGCGACCTCGCCGTCGTGGACGAGGTAGGTGCGGTCACCGAGGGACGAGGTCTCCACCACGGCGGTTCCGAGCGTCATCGTTTCCTCCCAGAGGGACACCGGCGAACGGGATGCTCGCCTGCTGCGTGCCGGGGCCGTCCGGGTGCCGCCAGAGGCCGCGCCGGGCCAGCTCGGGCAGCACGCCCTCGCCGAACCAGTACGCCTCCTCCAGGTGCGGGTAGCCGGACAGGATGAACTCGGTGATGCCGAGGTCCGCGTACTCGGCGATGCGGTCGGCGATCTCGGTGTGGCTGCCGACCAGGGCGGTGCCCGCGCCGCCGCGGACCAGGCCGACGCCCGCCCACAGGTTCGGCGCCACGACCAGGCCGTCGCGCGAGCCGCCGTGCAGCTCGAGCATGCGGCGCTGCCCCTCGGACTCGCTGCGGCGCAGTCCCGCCTGGACGGCCTCGACGGCGTCCGGGGAGACGTGGCGCAGCAGCCGTTCGGCCTCGGCCCAGGCGGCGTCGGCGGTGTCGCGGGCGATGACGTGCAGCCGGATGCCGAAGCGCAGGCCGGGGTTGAGGCCGCGGATCCAGTCCAGCTTCTCCCGCACCTGCGCCGGGGGTTCACCCCAGGTCAGGTAGACGTCGCTGTGGGCGGCGGCGACCGGGCCGGCCGCCGCCGAGGAGCCACCGAAGTAGATCTCCGGGACCGGGTCGGGCAGGCGGCTCAGCTTGGCGCCCTCGACGCGCAGGTGCTTGCCGTGGTGGTCGACGGTCTCGCCGCGCCACAGTGCGCGGACGATGGCCAGGAACTCGTCGGTGCGCTCGTAGCGCGCGTCCTTGTCCAGGAAGTCGCCGAAGGCGCGCTGCTCGCCGGACTCGCCGCCGGTGACGACGTTGAGCAGCAGCCGGTTGCCCGACAGCCGCTGGAAGGTCGACGCCATCTGGGCGGCGAGCGTCGGCGAGATGAGCCCCGGGCGGAACGCGACGAGGAACTTGAGCCGCTCGGTGACCTCGGTGAGCATGGCGGTGGTCAGCCATGCGTCCTCGCACCAGGCGCCCGTGGGGGTGAGGGCGCCGGCGAAGCCGAGCTGTTCGGCGCTGCGGGCGATCTGCCCGAGGTAGCCGATGGTGAGCGGGCGTACGCCGCCGGCCGAGCCGACCGGTACGCCGTGACCGCCGCCGACGATGTCCCGGCTGTCGCCGTTGGTGGGCAGGAACCAGTGGAAGTCGAGGGCAGCCATGCCTCCACCCTACCCATATTTCCTATCGATTAGATAGAGTGCAGGAATGCATCGACGACAGGTGATCCTGGCAGGCCTGGCCGTGGCCGCCTCCGCCGCGCTGGCCGGCTGCGGCGACGACGGCGGCGGGGCCGCCGCGAGCGGTGCCGGACTGCGCATCGGCTACCAGCGCTTCGGCGGCCTGAGCCTGGTCAAGGCCCGGGCGGCGTACCCGGAGGCGACCTGGTCGCTGTTCGAGAGCGGCCCGGCGCTGACCGAGGCCCTCAAGGCGGGCGCCATCGACCTCGGGCAGACCGGCGAGGCACCACCGATCTTCGCCGCCGCGGCGAAGATCCCGTTCGTCATCGCCGGCACCAGCGCCCCGGTGCCCAAGGGCGAGGCGGTGCTGGTGAAGAAGGCGCGCGGCTTCCGCACCTTCGCCGACCTCCGCGGCAGGACGGTGGCGCTCAACAAGGGCTCCAACGTGAACTGGCTGCTCGTGAAGCTGCTCGAGGCCAACCGGATGACGCTCGCCGACATCACGGTGAAGTACCTCAAACCCGCCGAGGGCCGTCCCGCGTTCGACAACGACCAGGTCGACGCGTGGATCATCTGGGACCCCTACTTCGCGCTCGCCGAGCAGCCCGGCGTGCAGGTCCTGGCCGACGCCACGGGGCTGGCGAACAACCGCGAGTACCTCCTCGTCGCGCCCGGGGCCCTGGAGAAGAAGGCGGACAAGCTGAGGGCGTTCCTGGACGCGTACCAGAAGACCACGACCTGGGGAATCGCCAACCCGAAGGAACGCGCGGCGATCCTGGCACCCGAACTGAAGATCGACGAGCCGACCACCGCGCGGGCGCTCGCCCGCAGCGCCCAGCCGCTCGCACCGCTGACCCCGGCGATCGGGGACGAGCTGCAGGCCATCGCCGATGGCTTCACCCGGCTGCAGCTGATCCCGGGCAGCGTCGACATGCGGGCCCGCATCGACCCACGGTTCGCCGCGGAGCTGCAATGACCGCGCTGGCGAACCCGGCCGCGACCACGACGGCCACCGCCGCCCGACCGGCCCGGCGGCGCAGGCTGCGCTGGCAGCGTGCGGTCAGCCCGATCGCGATCCTCATCCTCTGGGAGGCCCTGTCACGCGGCGGCGTCCTTCCCTCCGACAAGCTGCCCGCGCCCAGCACCGTACTGCGCACCGGATGGCGGCTGACGGCGGACGGCACCCTCGCCGCCCACCTCGCCGAGTCGCTCACCCGCGCGGCCGCAGGCCTGCTCATCGGCGGCGTCGCCGCCCTGGTCCTCGGCGCGACGGCAGGCCTGCTGCGCCTCGGCGACGACGCCATCGACCCGCCCGTCCAGATGGCCCGGATGCTGCCCCACCTCGCCCTGGTGCCCCTGCTGATCATCTGGGTCGGCATCGGCGAGTCCATGAAGATCACGCTGGTCGCTCTGGGCGCGTTCTTCCCGCTCTACTTCAACGTGTACGCGGGCATCCGCGACATCGACGAGCGGCTCGTCGAGGCGGCCCGCACCTGTGGCCTCGGCACCTGGGCGCGGCTGCGGCACGTCATCCTGCCCGGCGCCCTGCCTTCGCTGTTCCTGGGCCTGCGCCTGGCGATCGGCGCGGCCTGGCTGAGCCTCGTGGTGGGCGAGCAGACCAACACCCAGAACGGCATCGGCTTCCTCATGATGGAGGCCCGCGAGTTCAGCCAGACCGACGTGGTGGTCGTCGGCCTCTTCGTGTACGCGGCCCTCGGCCTGCTGTCCGACCTGCTCCTGCGAGCAAGCGAGAGGAAGGCCCTGCAATGGCGGCGCGGACTCCGGGCGAAGTGACGGCGGTCGTCCGCGCGACCGGCGTCCGGCGCGCCTTCGGGCCCACCGTGGTGCTCGACGGCGCCGACCTCGCCATCGCCCCTGGCGAGGTGGTCGCCCTGCTCGGCGGCAGCGGCTCCGGCAAGAGCACCCTGCTGCGCATCCTGGCGGGCCTCGACCCCGACGCCACCGGCACGGTCACGGTGCCCCGCGAACACGCGGTGGTCTTCCAGGAACACCGCCTGATGCCGTGGAAACGCGTCGCGGACAACGTCGGCCTCGGCATCACCGGGCGCGACGCCCCCGGCCGCATCGCCACGGCACTCGCCGAAGTCGGCTTGGCCGACCGCGCCCGGGCCTGGCCCGCGGAGCTCTCGGGCGGCCAGTCCCAGCGCGTGGCGTTCGCCCGGGCCCTGGTCCGCGAGCCCCGGGTGCTGCTGCTCGACGAGCCGTTCGGCGCGCTGGACGCGCTCACCCGGCTCCGCATGCAGGACCTCTTCGGCCGCCTGCGCGACCGCCACGGCTTCGCCGCCCTCCTGGTCACCCACGACGTCGAGGAGGCGCTGCTGCTGGCCGACCGCGCGCTGGTGCTGGAGGGCGGCCGCATCGCCGACGAGGTCACCGTGGACCTGGACCGCCCGCGCGACCCGGACCAGCCCGGCTTCGGGCCACTGCGGCGCCGCCTGCTCGACCGCCTCGGCGTACCCCTGGGGCGGTCTTTCGAATAACCTATCTTGCAGATAGGACTACCGGCCTTTAGCGTCGGGGCATGGTGAGCGTCCTGAGCCCCGCAGAGGTCAAACTTCCCGACGGCAGCAGCACCGATTTCGCCAATCTCGACGTCGCGGCCACCGCGCCGTGCCTCGACGTCGTCGCCGAGGCGGTGGCCGATCTGCTGCCCTGGTACGGCAGCGTGCACCGCGGCGCCGGCGCGTTGGCGCAGCGCAGCACCCGCGAGTACGAGCAGGCCCGGGAGACCCTGTACGAGCATCTGGGGTGCGGTCCCGGCGACGCCGTCGTCTTCACCCGCAACACGACCGACGCCCTCAACCTGCTCGCTCACGTACTGCCGCCCGGCACGACCGTGGTGACGTTCGACGTCGAGCATCACGCCAACCTGCTGCCGTGGCGCACCCCGGTGCGCATCGGGACGCCGCGGTCGCCCGGCGAGGCGGTCGCCACCCTGGACGAGGCCCTGCGACAGGTGTCCGGGCCGGTGCTGGTGGCCGTCACCGCCGCCAGCAACGTGACCGGGGAGCTGTGGCCGGTGCGGGAGCTCGCCGAGGTCGCCCACCGCCACGGCGCCCGCATCGCCGTCGACGCCGCTCAGCTCGCGCCGCATGCGCCCGTGGACATGGCTGCCCTGGGCGCGGACTACGTCGCCCTCTCCGGTCACAAGGTCTACGCCCCGTTCGGCGCCGGGGTGCTGGCCGGGCGGGCCGACTGGCTCGACGCGGCGCCGCCGTACCTCGCCGGGGGTGGCGCGACCGCGGGGGTGTCGGCCGACTTCGCCGTCCGGTGGCACGACGGGCCGGCGCGGCACGAGGCCGGCACTCCGAACCTGATCGGCGCGGTGGCCCTGGCCACCGCCTGCCGGGTCCTGGCCGGCGCCGACCTGTCCGCCGAGGCGCACCTGGTCGCCCGCCTTCGCGCCGGGATCGCCCGCCTGCCGCACGTCGAGGAGCTGCGCCTGTTCGACGCGGCAGCGCCGCGGGTCGGCATCGTGTCGTTCGCCGTGCTCGGCCGGGACCCGGACGAGCTGAGCACCGAGTTGGGGCGCGACCATGCGATCGGGGTCCGGACCGGGCTGTTCTGCGCCCATCCGCTCACCCGCCGGCTGCTGCGCGAGGCGGCCGGACGGCTGGACCCGTCGGCCGAGCCGCCGGGCGCGGCGATCCGGGCCAGTCTCGGCATCGGTACGAGTGAGGAGCACGTCGACCGGCTGCTGGCCGTGCTATCCGCGCCACTGTTCGGCGAGTAGCTCGTACGAGCGCACCCGGTCGGCGTGGTCGTAGGTGACCGTGGTGACGAGCAGTTCGTCGGCCCCCGTCGCCCGCTGCAGGGTCCGCAGCCCCTCGGCCACGGTCCGCGGCGACCCGGCGAACTGCGTCGCCACCCGGTCAGCCACCAGGTCGCGGTCGGCGTCCGTCCACTCGTGGGCGGCCGCCTGCCGCGGCGACGGGTACGGCATGGCGCCGGCTCCGGTACGCACGCTGCGCACCCACAGCCCGTACGGCGAGGCGAGGTCCCGGGCCGTGGCGTCGTCGGCGGCGACCACCACGTCGGCCGACACCATCACCTTGGGCGCGGCCAGCACGGCCGACGGCCGGAACGCCGCCCGGTACGCCGCCACGGCCTCCAGCACCTTCGCCGGCGCGACGTGGTAGTTCGCGGCGAACGGCAGGCCCCGCTCGCCGGCCACGCGGGCGCTCTCGCCGCCGCTGCTGCCGAGGACCCACAGCTGCAGGTCAGCGCCCTCGCCGGGCACCGCGCGCGCCTCGTTGCCGTGCTCGTCGGTGATCGCCCCGGCCAGCAGCGCCTCAAGCTCGTCGAGCCAGCCGGCTAGGTCCGGCGACTCCGCGCCCGGCTGCTGCAGCAGGCGGCCGAAGAGCGCGGCGCGGGCCGAGGCGTGGATCGGTGCGAACGAGAACGGCTTCGGGATGAGCAGGCCGTCGACGACGCGCTCCGGCGCCGGGGCGGGCGGCCGGGCGAGCTCCGCGGCCGCCTCCCGGCGCCGCTGCCCCGAGCGGCCCAGGCCGAGGTCGACACGCCCCGGGTACAGCGCGTCGAGCAGGCCGAACTGCTCCAGGACGGACAGCGGGGTCTGGTGGCCGGTCTGCACGGCGCCGGAGCCGAGCCGGATCCGGTGGGTCACCGCCGCGATCTGCCCGAGCAGCAGCGCCGGCTGCGAGCTCGCGACACCCGGCGTGAAGTGATGCTCGGCGACCCAGTAGCGGTGGTAGCCGAACTGTTCGGCGTGCCGCGCGAGGTCGATCGTGCGGCGCAGCGCGTCCCCGGCGGTGCCGCCGGCGACGATCGGTGCGAGGTCCAGGACGGACAACGGTACGGCCATGGCTAGAGCCCCAGGTGTTCGCGCAGGGTGGTGGTCGTGTACTCGGTACGGAGGACGCCACGCTCCTGCAGCAGCGGCACGACCGTGTCGACGAACTCGTCCAGGCCGCCCGGGGTCAGGTGCGGTACGAGGATGAAGCCGTCGCACGCCTGCGTCTGCACGTACTCGTTCAGCTCGGCCGCGACCCGCGCGGGCGTGCCGATGAACGACTGCCGCCCGGTGACCTCGATGATGAGCTCGCGGATGCTCAGGTTCTTCTGCTCCGCGCGGGCCCGCCACTTTCGGGCCGTGGCGAAGCGGTCGGCGTACTGCCCGGCGCGACCCTCGGCGATGCTCTCCTCGTCGCCGGCCGGCTCGACGTCCGGCAGCGGCCCCTCCGCGTCGTAGCCGGACAGGTCCCGGTTCCAGACCTGCTCGAGCAGGAGGATGGCGGTCTGCGGGCTGACCTGCTGGCGGCGGATGTCATGAGCCCGCTCCCGGGCCTCGGCCTCGGTGTCGCCGAGCACGAAGGACACGCCAGGGATGATCTTCAGGCTGTCGGGGTGCCGCCCGTAGCGTGGCAGCCGGGCCTTCACGTCGCGGTAGAACGCACGGGCGTCCTCGATCTCGTGGTGCCGGGAGAAGACCGCGTCGGCCTTCGCGGCGGCCAGCTCGCGTCCCCCGTCGGAGTCGCCGGCCTGCAGCACGACCGGGTGGCCCTGCGGGCTGCGCGGTACGCCGAACCGCCCGGAGACGGTGAACTGCGGCCCGTCGTGCGCGAACGATCCGGTGTCGGCGAAGACACCCGTGTCCCGGTCGGGCCGCAGCGGCGCCCACGAGTCCCACAGCTCGCGGGCGACGTCGATGAACTCGCCCGCCCGCGTGTAGCGGTCGGCGTGGTCGAGGAAGCCGCCGCGGCGGAAGTTCGCGCCGAAGAACGGTCCGGAGGACGTGACGACGTTCCACGCCGCCCGGCCGCCGGACAGATGGTCCAGGGTGGCCAGCTGGCGGGCCAGCTCGTACGGCTCGTGGAAGGTGGCGTTGAGCGTGCCGGCAAGGCCCAGGTGCGTGGTGACCGCGGCGAGCCCCGCGAGCACCGTGAGCGTGTCCGGGCGGCCCACCACGTCGAGATCGTGGATCAGGCCGCGCTGCTCGCGCAGGCGCAGACCCTCGGCGAGGAAGAAGAAGTCGAACTTGCCGCGTTCGGCGGTGCGGGCGAGGTGGGCGAAGGAGCTGAACTCGATCTGGCTGCCGGCGGCCGGGTCGCTCCACACCGTCGTGTTGTTCACGCCCGGGAAGTGGGCGGCGAGGATGACCTGCCTAGGCAACGCGGGCTCCTTCGGGGGACTCGTACCGGTTGACCGCGGGTGGCAGGCCCAGGCGCGAGCGCAGGGTGCCGGAGGGCTCCCGGGTCCGGAAGACGCCGCGGTCCTGCAGGACGGGGACCAGCAGGCGGGTGATCGCCTCGAGGTCGTAGGGCAGGGCGCCCGGGCGCAGCCGGAACCCGTCGATCCCCGCGGCCCGCCAGGCGACGAGCAGGTCGGCGAGCTGCTCCGGGGAGCCGGCGAAGATCAGCGCGTCCGAGTGCCACGACGAGCCGTGCAGGTCGTCGAGGCGGTTGCGCCGGGCGAGCGCGTCGCCGCCGTGGTCGTCGAGGAAGACGACGAGGTCCGCGAAGACCTTGAGGGCCGGCTCCGGGGCACGGAAGCGGGCCGCGATCTCCGCCGCCTCTGCCTCGTCGGACGGGGTGACGAAGACGACGTCGGCGCCGCGGCCGGCGAGCTCGTACGACCGCGGCCCGTGCGCGAGCGCGGCGACGACCGGCTGGCCCTGCGGCGGTCGCGGCACGATCGAGGGGCCCTTCACCGAGAACCACCTGCCGGCGAAGTCGATGGCGTGCAGCTTGTCGCGGTCGATGAACCGGCCGGTGGCGACGTCGCGGATGACGGCGTCGTCCGCCCAGCTGTCCCAGAGCCGGCGGACGACCTCCACCGCGTCGGCCGCCTCGTCGAAGAGGTCCCGGACGGCCTCCTCGCCGATCGGCGCCGGGCGGCGCCCGAGCAGCGCCGCCTCCCCGGGCCGGCGGGAGACCCGCGCCTGCCAGCCGGCCCGGCCGCCGCTGAGGTAGTCGAGCGTGGCCAGGGCGGTGGACAGGTGGAACGGCTCGGTGTATGTCGTCGTCGCGACCGGGACCAGGCCGATGTGCCGGGTCAGGGGCGCCACCCGGGACGCGACCAGCACGGCGTCCAGGCGCCCGTTGAGCTCGCCGGGCGCGTCGGTGGGCGGCCCGAAGGTGTCCTCGAAGGTGACGAGGTCCAGCAGGCCGGCCTCGGCCTCGCGGACCAGGCCGGCCCAGTGGTCCGCGGTGAAGACGGCGGCGGCGTCGGCCGGTGACGTCCGCCAGGCTGCGGGGTGCCAGCCCAGCCCGTCGAGCGCGACCGCGAGGCGCAACGGCGTGGGTGGGGCGATGAAGGCCATTCCTATTTCCTATAGCTAAAATAGGAATAGCTCAAGGGTGGCGTGACGCAGGACGCGTTCAGGTTCCGGCGGCCAGGATCCGGATCAGGTAGTCGGCGAGGCCGTCGGCCACCGTCCGGAGCTCGCCCGTCTTGTGGTCGCGCACCACGACACCGCGCGCCGGGTCGCCGGGGTCGAAGGCGAACCGGTCCCCCTCCCCGTTGCCACCGAAGAAGAGCAGCCCGCCGGACTCGAGGTCGTCGCGCACGATGCGGTGCACCGGCCAGACGACGTCCACGCCGTCCTCGTCGCGGACCCCGTCGGTCTCGGCCAGCAGCTCCCCCAGGTCCTCGGGCAGAACCTGACCCAGCCGCTCCTGGGCGGCCGCGATCGCCGCCGGTGAGGCTCCCGCGGCGAGGCCGGCCGAGGGCAGCACGGCCAGCACCACGTCACGCCACGGGACCGCGAGCATGGTGGCATCCTACGAGAGCCCGGAATCGGGCGAATCGTCCGCATAGCGGAGGCCGTACCGGTAGCCTCGGGCCGGTGAACCGGCGGTCTGGCCCTTGGCATCGCGGCCGGTGGTCGACGCGGGTCCTGGTCCTGGTCGTGACTCTCGGCATCGCCGGGACGGCGCTCGCCGCCGTCGCGCTGCGCCGCGCCGACGACGACCGGCTGGCCCGGGCCCTCAGCCAGCAGACCCTGCTGATCTCCCAGACCGTGTCGGCGGAGATGCGCCGCTACAGCAGCTCCCTGACCGATCTCGCGGCGGCCGCCGGCGCCCAGAACCGCCTGGAGGCCGCCGAGTTCACGGCGATCACCGCGCCGGTCGACAGCGAACGCCTGCCCGGCGTCACCGGCGTCTCCTTCCTCGTAGCCGCGCCGCTGGGCGACGTGCCGGCCGTCCAGCGGAGGTGGCGGGGCCTGGGCAGCCACGACCTGCGCCTGCAGCCCCAGGGCGACAGTCCGGGCGAGCACTTCTTCGTGGTGCTCGACCGGCCCGTCGACGCCTCGGACCAGCTGGCCGGGCGCGACGTCACCGCGGCCACCGAGGCGGTGGACGCGCTGCGCACCGCCCGCGCCGGCCACCGTGTGGCGATCAGCCGCACGTACCGGCTCGTCCGGGACCAGGACCTGCCGGGCGACCGGCAGCAGCTGTCGTTCACGCTTGCCGCCCCCGTCTACGCCACCTCACCGAGCGCCGCGGACAACGGCCGCTTCCGGGGCTGGCTGACCATGGCCCTGCGCGCCGAGGACTTCCTGCGGCGCGCCATCAGCGTGGTCGCCCGCGACACGGTCGCCGTCACTCTGTCGGACTATGTCGGCGGCGTGCTCACCCCTGTCGCGCGCTGGCAGCCGGACGCGCGGATCGACCACGGACCCAACCCCCGGCACGTCATGGTGACCGTGCCACAGCGCGCCTGGCAGCTCACGGTCGCGCCCACCGTCCGGCTGCTGCCCGACTCCGAGCTGCACCTCGACTGGGTCGCCTGGTGCGTCGGCCTGGTCATCACCGCGCTGCTGGCCGCCCTCACCGGCACCGTGGTCACGTCCCGCAACCGGGCACTGCGCCGGGTGGACGAGGCGACCGCGGCCCTGCGCGAGGACATCGTCCGCCGGGAGGCCGTCGAGCAGCAGCTGCGCCGGCGCGAGGCCGAACTGGTCGGGTTCGCCGGGGTGGTCGCGCACGACCTGCGCAGCCCGCTGGCCCGCATCACCGGGTACGCGGACTTCCTGCGCGAGGAGGCGGCGCCGCGGCTCGACACGGTGCAGCGCGACTTCCTGGAGCGGCTCTACGGCGGCGCCCAGCGCATGGCGAGCCTCATCGACGACCTGCTCGACTACGCGACGGCCGACAACCGGCAGCTGATCGGCGTACCGGTGGACCTGGGACGGCTGGTCGACGACATCGTGCGGGAACGGACCAGCGGGCCCGGCGCGCAGCAGCCGCGGGTGACCGTGGAGCCGTTGCCGACCGTGGCGGGCGACCCGGTGCTGCTGCGTCAGGTCCTGGACAACCTGATCGGCAACGCGCTGAAGTACACCCGCTACGGCGACGACCCGGTCGTGGAGATCACCTGCCGGCCGCACGGCGACGGCTGGCGCGTCGAGGTGGCCGACCACGGCATCGGCATCCCGCCGGAGCAGCGCGAGACCGTCTTCACCGCCTTCACCCGCGCCGACGGCAGCCAGGGATACCCCGGCACCGGCCTGGGCCTGGCCATCGTCCACCGCATCATCGAGCGGCACGGCGGGGAGGTCGGCGTCGAGCCGAACGACGGCGGCGGCAGCCGGTTCTGGTTCACCCTCCCCGACACCCCGGCGGCCGCCCGGCCCGCCGGGGAGTTTGTTGCGCAGTCGTAAAAGTCCCCCCGAGGCATTGACCATCACCATTGGACACCCGGAAGCTGGCGACGTGGCGGTCTACGACGTGATCGTGGTGGGGCTGGGCGGCATGGGGAGCGCGGCCGCGTACCACCTCGCCGCGCGGGGCCTGCGGGTGCTCGGGCTCGAGAAGTTCGGGCCGGTGCACGACCGGGGTGCCAGCCATGGCGGCTCCCGCATCATCCGGCAGTCGTACTTCGAGAGCCCGGAGTACGTGCCGTTGCTGCTGCGGGCGTACGAGCTGTGGGAGAGCCTGGCGCACGACTCCGGCCGGGACGTGATCACCCTTACCGGCGGCATCATGGCCGGGCACCCGGCGAGCCGGACCGTGACGGGCAGCCGGGCCAGCGCGCAGAAGTGGGACCTGGCCCACGAGATGCTCGACGCGGCGGAGCTGCGGCGGCGCTTCCCGGCCTTCGAGCCCCGGGACGGCGAGGTCGCCCTCTACGAGGCCAAGGCCGGTTTCGTACGCCCGGAGCAGACCGTCCAGGCCCACCTCGACCTGGCCGCCCGGCACGGCGCGGACCTGCACTTCCACGAGCCGATGACCCGCTGGGAGGACACCGCGGACGGCGGCGTGCGGGTGGACACCGAAGCGGGCACGTACACCGCGGGCCACCTCGTGATCGCACCCGGGCCCTGGGCGCCCCGGCTGCTGGCCGACCTCGGCGTCCCCTTCGTGATCGAGCGCCAGGTGCAGTACTGGTTCCAACCGGACGGCGGCGTCGGCACCTACCTGCCGGAGACCTTCCCGGTCTACATCTGGGAGGACCGGCACGGCAGCCAGGTGTACGGCTTCCCGGCCCTGGACGGCCCCGAGGGCGGCGCCAAGATCGCGTTCTTCCGCCGGGGCGTGCCGACCACCCCGGAGACGGTCGACCGCGACGTGCACCCCGACGAGATCGCCACGATGGCCGCCCGCGCCCGGCAGCACCTGCCCACCCTGCCGGGCACGTTCCTGCGCGCCAAGACATGCCTCTACAGCAACACCCCCGACGAGCACTTCGTCATCGCCACCCACCCGTCGCACGCGGCGGTCACGGTGGCGTGCGGCTTCTCCGGCCACGGCTTCAAGTTCGTCCCGGTCGTCGGCGAGATCCTCGCCGACCTGGCGACCAGGGGCGCGACCCGCCACCCGATCGGCCTGTTCGACCCCCGCCGCCGCACCGAAGTGGGTCCCTGACGTCTCAGGCCGGCGTCGCGGCCGGGCGGGCCGCCCGCAGCCGCAGGCCGAGCTCCAGCAGGCGCCTGTTGTCCGCCTGGGAGTCGTCGAGGGCGCGCCGGGCGAGGGCCTCCGCGGCCCGGCTGACGGTCAGGGCGATCTCCCTCGCCTGTTCGTAGCCGGCCTCCGCCTGGTCGGCCCGCGCGACCAGGGAAAGATCGCCGGACCCGCTCCGGTACGCCTCGCGCAGCTCGGTGAGCGTCGCCCAGGCGGCACGCTCGGCGCGATGGGCGGCCTGCTGGGCGGCGAGAGCGCGCTTGCTGGCCAGGTCCCGGGCGACGGCACGGCGCGCGACGTCCCGGCGTACGGCCTCGTACTCGGCCAGCAGCCGCTCGTGCTCGTCCACGGACACCCCAGCAAGCTAACACCGAAACGCGGGCGGGCATCATGGTCACGTGCTGAACCGGAGCCCCGAGTATCCCCTGCGGACCGAGCGCCTTCTCCTGCGTCCCCTGAACGAGGGAGACGTCGACGCGCTGCTCGCGTACCGCAGCCGGCCGGACGTCTGCCGCTACGTACCGTTCGAGCCGATGGACCGGCAGGTGATCCTCGACCGGCTCGCCGGGCCGTGGGCGCGGACCGCTCTCACGGACGAGGGCCAGTCCCTGACGCTGGGAGCCGTCCTGGCCGATACGGGTGAGCTGGTCGGCGACGCGATCCTGTTCTGGCACAGCCGGTTCCACGGCGGCGGCGAGGTCGGCTACGTCCTCAACCCGGACTTCGCCGGGAACGGCTACGCTACCGAGGCGGCTTCCGCTCTGCTGCGGCACGGCTTCGAGGACCTGGGCCTGCACCGCATCGTCGCGCGCCTCGACGAGCGCAACGACGCCTCCGCCGCGGTGGCGCGACGGCTGGGCATGCGTCAGGAGGCGCGCCTGGTGGAGAACGAGATCTTCAAGGGCGAGTGGAGCACCGAGCTCGTCTTCGCGATGCTCGCCGCCGAGTGGGCGAAGCGCTGATGCAGGGTCAGCCGGCGTCCGGCGCGACGGTGAGGCCCTCGGCCGCCACCCGGGCCACCGCCCCCTCCCACCAGTAGGCGTTGCCGTTCACGTAGAGGCAGGTTCTCTGAGGGGTTCGCTACTCTGGAGGCGGGTTCTCCCAGTTCAGGCGATGCAGCCAGCCACCCTAGCGATCACCACAGTTGTGGTGCAAGGAGGCAACCTGGCCGTGTCGCTCTCCACATTGCTCGCACTCGGTCGCGCACCTTCTACCGGCACCCCTACTGGGCGGTGTATCCGCCGTCTACCGGGAGGGCGACGCCGACGACGAAGGTGGCGCCGGGGCTGCACAGCCAGAGCACGGTGGAGGCGATTTCGTCGGCGCGGCCGAACCGGCCGATGGGTTGGTTGGCCAGCGCTTCGGCGGTGTCCAGCTCACCGTTGGCGATCATGGCGGTGACCATGGGCGTCTCGAAGGTTCCCGGGCAGATGGCGTTGATCCGGATTCCACGCGGCGCGTACTCCAGGGCCGCGCTGCTGGTGAGCCCGAGCACGCCGTGCTTGGACGCGTGATAGGCGGCGCGTCCGGGCAGGCCGACGAGGCCGCCGAGGGAGGAGCAGTTCACGATGGCGCCGCTGCCCTGCTCACGCATCTGCCGCAGCTCGTGCTTCATGCAGGCCCAGACGCCGCGCAGGTTGACGGCGTTGACGCGGTCGAAGGTGTCGGCGGGTTCGTCGGCGACGTCGGACGGTGGGGCCTGGATGCCGGCGTTATTGAAGGCCATGTCGAGCCGGCCGTAGGCGGCGACGGTCTGGTCGATCAGTGCGGCGACCTGCTGCTCATCGGACACGTCGCAGCGGATGCCGAGGGCTTCGTGCCCGTCCGCCTGCAGTTGGGCGGTGGCGGCCTGCAGGGGTTCGTCGTTGACGTCGGCCAGGACGACCGTGGCTCCGGCCTGGGCGAACGCCTGGGCGGTGGCCAGGCCCATGCCGGAGCCGGCGCCGGTGACCAGCGCTACCTGGCCGGTGAACTCGTAGGTGGGGTTCATGACTTCTCCCGATGAGGAGGGCGGGCGGTGTCGGGCTCAGGCGGCGCGGGGTTCGACGGTCGCGGTGACGGCGCCGTCGAGGCCGGCGATGCGGCTGGCGGCGTCGCCGTCGAGGCGGCCGATGAGCACGATGCCGGGGAAGTACGACTGGTCGCCGTAGTAGAAGACGAGGTCGTTGCCGGGTGCGTAGTAGCCGACATCGCCGACGTCGGGATCCGCGCCGTCCGGCTGGCCGTCCAGCGACAGGGGGGAGGGCAGTGGGCCGGTTTTCTCCACCGCGCCGTGGTCGACCATGTCGACGGTCAGCGGCAGCTGGGCGAGCAGGTCACGGCCGGCGGCGCTGTCGAAGATCGTGGCGTGGAATCGCTGGTCGTTGATGGTGATCTGGATCTTCATCTGTTCTCCCCGGGGCGCGGTGGCACCACTCGGCGGCGCCGAGGTCGGGCGGACGCTGCTGGGTGATGTGGCAGATGGTTCTTCGCCGGTGTCGCGGGGCTGACCGTTGCCGCCGCAGCCGGCAACGGTCAGGCCGACGATCGCCGACAGCGTTGCGCGGATGGCTGCGCGTGTGGCGGGCATGGCATCTCCCGTGTCGGGGCTGGCGCCGGGTCAGAGGGTGAGCAGGACCTTGGTGGCGGTGCGCTGGTCCATCGCCTGGTAGCCCTCGGCCGCCTTGTCGAGGGGCAAGGTGAGGTCGAAGACCTTGCCGGGGTCGATGGTGCGGTCCCAGATGAGCTGGATCAGCTCGGGCAGGAATCGCCGGACTGGTGCGGGGCCGCCGTGGATGTGCACGCCGGACATGAACAGCTGGTCGCCGGGGATGGCGACGTCGTGGGACACGCCGACGAAGCCGACGTGGCCGCCGGGGCGGGCCGAGCCGATGGCCTGCATCATGGCTTCCTGGGTGCCAACGGCCTCGATGACGCTGTGCGCGCCCAGCCCGCCGGTCAGCTCCTTAACCTTCTCGACGCCAGCGTCGCCGCGTTCGGTGACGATGTCGGTGGCGCCGAACTCGCGCGCCAGGGCCTGCCGGTCAGCGTGGCGGCTGAATGCGATGATCCGCTCGGCGCCGAGCTGCCGGGCGGCCAGGACGCCGAGCAGGCCGACCGCGCCGTCGCCGACGACCGCGACGGTCTTGCCCGGCCCGGCCTGGGCGGCGACGGCCGCGAACCAGCCGGTGCCGAGCACGTCGGAGGCTGCCATCAGCGACGGGATCAGCTCCGGGTCGGGCTGCCCCGGGGTTGCGACCAGAGTGCCATCCGCGAGCGGGATGCGAGCCAGCTCCGACTGGGTGCCGATGGTGCCCATCAGGACCCGGTGTACGCAGTACGCCTGGTAGCCGGCCTGGCAGATGTCGCAGGTGTTGTCGGACGCCCAGAAGGAGCCAACGACGAAGTCGCCCGGCTTGACGGTGCGCACCTCAGATCCGATCTGTTCGACGACGCCGACGTACTCGTGGCCCATCACCTGATGGTCGACTGGCTCGGCGCCGCGGTACGGCCACAGGTCGCTGCCGCAGATACAGGTCGCGGCCAGGCGGATGATCGCGTCGGTTGGCTCGACGATCACCGGGTCCGGGCGCTGCTCGACCCGCACGTCCCCGGGCTTGTACATCACAACTCCACGCATGGGTGGTGTGCTCCGTTCGCTTCGATCGGACAGCCCTGCAGGGCCACGGCACCCAGTCAACGTGCCCGCTCAGATGGGAGAAAGTCCCTGCAAATGGGTGTACTGACAGGGCACCCTTCGCCGGCACCGCCCGGCCTACGCTCGGGTCGTGGACAACCGATCCGAGGTGCGCGACTTCCTGACCACCCGTCGGGCTCGGCTGACGCCCGAGCAGGTGGGGCTGCCGGCGACGCGCAGCCGGCGCGTCCCGGGGCTGCGGCGCAGCGAGGTCGCCGCCCTCGCCGGGCTCAGCGTGGAGTACTACGCCCGGCTCGAACGCGGCCAGATCGCCGGCGCGTCGTCCGGTGTCCTCGAAGCTCTCGTCCGGGCGTTGCAGCTCGACGAGACCGAACGGGCGCATCTGTACGACCTGGCCCGCGCGGCGGATGGCATCCCAACCTCGGGGCGGGGGCGGCGCCGCCCCGCCGGCAAGGCCGCCGCGCGCCTGAGCCTGCGGTGGGCGTTGGAGGCGATCACCGACGGCGTCGCGTTCGTGCGGGATCCCCGGCAGAACCTGCTCGCCACCAACGCGCTCGGCCGGGCGTTCTATGCACCGGTGATCGGCGACGGCGGGCGCTTGCCGAACCTGGCCCGGTTCCAGTTCCTCGACCCGGCCTCGCGCGACTTCTACCCCGACTGGAACCTGTTCGCCGCGATGTGCGTCGGCGTCATGCGCGCCGAGGCGGGCCGCGACCCGCACGACCGCGCTCTGCAGGACCTCGTCGGCGAGCTCTCCACCCGCAGCGAGGACTTCCGCCGGCTCTGGGCCGACCACGACGTGCGTACCCACGGCACCGGCACCAAGCGCTTCCACCATCCCGTGGTCGGTGAACTCACCCTCGCCTACGAGGAACTCGCGATCACCGCCGAACCCGGCCTGGTGCTGCTCGTCTACACCGCCGAGCCCGGCTCACCGTCCGCGGAACGCCTCCGCCTGCTCGCTTCCTGGGCGGCCACCGCCACTACCGCAGCAGTCCGCGACCCCGAAGGAACCTGATGCAGATCACCCGCAGCTCCATCGCCACCGCCAAGGGACCCGCCGACTGGTTCACCGGCGACGTCTACATCGACGCCGTCGCCGCTGCGCCCCCGCCGTCGCGGGTGAGGGCGAACCTGGTCCACTTCATGCCCGGCGCCCGCACCCACTGGCACCGCCACCCGCTCGGCCAGACCGTCTTCGTCACCGAAGGCGTCGGCCTGTGCCAGCGCCGCGGCGGGCCTATCGAGGTCATCCGCCCGGGCGACCGGGTCCTGTTCGAAGCCGACGAGGAACACTGGCACGGCGCCGCACCCGACCGGCTCATGGTCCACCTGGCCATCAACGAAGCCGACGACCAGCACGACGTCGTCCACTGGCTCGCGCCCGTCACCGACGCCGAATACGCCGCAGCCCCTCCCACCAGCGCGTAGCGGCTGCCGCACGCACCGACCGATCCAGCAAGCCTCCCTGCCAGCGGCACCTCTCCGTGTCAGAGACGCCGACAGCAAGGGTCGACCCCCGTGCTGCAGGGCCGCCAGCAGATCCGGGCACAACCGACTGAAAGGGCGCTCATCATGACCAGCGCCGCCCATGGTCCCTCTGAGTACACATTCGCCGGCAAGACCGCGTTCATCACCGGAGCCGCCGGCGGCATCGGCCAGGCCACCGCGCGAGCTTTTGCCGCCGCCGGCGCGGCGGTCGCTCTGGCCGACCTCGACCTGGCCGGCGCCGAGGCCCTCGCCGCCGACATCCAGGGCGCCGGCGGCACAGCCATCGCTATGGGCCTAGACGTCACCGACAGCGACGCGGTCAAGGCCGCCCTCGACCAGGTCGTCGCCACCTTCGGCCGGCTCGACGTGGCGTTCAACAACGCCGGCATCGAACAGAGCCACACCAACACCGCCGACACCACCGAAGCCGACTTCGACAAGCTGATGACGGTCAACGTGCGCAGCGTCTTCATCGGCCTCAAGCACCAGATCCCGCTCATGCTCGCCGGCGGCGGCGGCGCGATCGTCAACACCTCCTCCGGCGCCGGCGTCATGGGCATCGCCCAGCAAGCCACCTACGTTGCCACCAAGCACGCCGTCATCGGCCTCACCAAGTCCGCCGCTCTCGAGTACGCCGCCCAAGGAGTCCGCATCAACGCGATCTGCCCCGGCATCATCGACACCAAGATGATCGAACGCGTCAGCGGCGGAACCGACGACGGCTACGCCCAGATGATCGCGCAGGAACCCATCGGACGCCTCGGCCGACCCGAAGAGATCGCCTCCGCCGTGCTGTGGCTGTGCTCACCCACCGCTGCCTTCACCATCGGACACGCCCTCGTCGTCGACGGCGGCCAAACCGTCTAGCCCAACCGCAGACAAGATCGACGCTGACCAGCGGGCCGGGTCTGTTGGGCGGGTTCACCGGCCAGGGCCTGTCGATGACTCATGTTCAGCATCCGCCACCAAGATCAATATTTGGTGCTGGGCCAGCTACACAAGGCGTGGGGCCTATCCGGTCGTCCGAGGACGCTTGCCGCGTCCGGGTAGCCGCAGCGGCCGGGTAGCCGTCGGCGTCGAGTTGGTGCTAGCCATGGCGTCGGTTCAGGTTTGTGATCAGCTCGCGGTTGGCGGCGCGGGCGGCGTCCAGTTCCTGTTCGCGTGCATCGAGGGTGTCCTGCAGGTCGATGACCTGCTGTTCGAGCTGGGTGATGCGTCGCTGCAGGTGGTTGATGTCAGCGGGTGCGCCCACCCCGGCCTCGCGCCAGGCTTGGTCGCCGAGCAGTTGCGAAAGGCGGCGCTCCAGGTTCCGGATGTGGGCGGCCTGGCGGTTGATCTGACCGTGTGCGTTGGCGAGGTCAGCCTGGAGCGAGGCCCGGCCTACCGTTGCCGGTCCGGGTTCCGCGGCCGGGGTGACCTGGGCGCCGTGGATTTGGTCGAGAAGGTCGCGGTGCCGGTAGAGGAAGGTCCGGTCGACGCCGGCGGCGCGGGCGATCGCGGAGACGCTGATCTCGGCATGGATGCTGCGGGCGGCGTGGATGGCCTGAATGACGCGCTGACGGCGGCGAGCGGAGTCAGCCCGGCGGCCGTCGATCAGAGGGTTGCCGGTCATGCGATGCGCTCCGGTCGGACGTCGGGTATGGGTTGACGAGATCGCGGCAGGCCTAGACCGACGAGGCGTTTCCTGCTCTGGCGCACCACCGTGACGGCGTCGGTGATCTGGACGCGTTCCTCGTCGGTGAGGTCTTGCAGGTCGGCGGTCATGCGGGTGATGAGGCGGAGGATCCGCTGGATTTCCTGGTCGGAGGGCATGGCCTCGTCGCGGGCCCAGTCGTCGACGTCGAGGGTGGCCGTCAGGCGTTCGCGGTGGCGTAGCAGGTCGGCGAGGTAGCGCTCCAGGTCGGGCAGGTAGGAGATGTCGGTGCTGAAGTGGCCGCATCCGGCAAAGCGGAACCGGACCGGGCAGTCCTGGCCGGCGGCGGCGACGTTGGATGGTTCGGAGCAGCCGCCGTAGGGCACGGCGACCTCGCCGACGGCCTTGCGGGCGTACTCGGAGTCGAGCATCGCCTGGGCGCGGCGCCAGACCCGGTTGCCGTGGCGGTCGAACTGCATGACCGTCACCCGTTCGACCGCTTGGCGACGGCGCTGCTCGCCGACGTGGTAGTAGCCCTGCGTGGTGGACAGCAGCCGGTGGTTCATGAGTTCGCGCAGGACGGTGACGTCGACGCCGGCGTCGGCGTGGCGTTGGGCGTAGGTGTGCCGGTAGGCGTACGGCGAGATCTTCTCCTTGTCGAAGGGCAGCATCTTCGTCGTGGTGGTGCCGCCGATCTGCACGGCGGTGGGCACGGCGATGTCGGGCAGGTGGTTGATCCATCGTCGGTGCCGCCCGGACAGGTTTCCGCCGCGCATGGGGTGGCGTCCGTCGGGATTGCGCTGGGATGTGGGCAGCAGCTTCAGCTCCGCGTCCGGGGTGTGGGGGAAGGCGGCACGTACCCGGTCCTGCTGCGCGACGATGAGCGCCGCGGTGGCAGCCGGGATGGGCAGCCGGCGGCGGAGCCGATTCATCTTGAGGTTGTCGTAGATCAGCACCGGCTGGCCGTCGCCGTCGCGGTCCAGGCAGTCCAGGTTCAGCCGGCAGATCTCCTCGGGCCGCCGGCCGGTGTCGATGAGCAGCTCGATGGCGACGCGGACCTCCCGGCCGCACAGGTCCTCCAGCATCGGCAGGTGCCGGCACAGGTGCTGCATCACCTCGGCGGGAAGGTCTCTGCCGGCCTCACTGTCGTCGGGCAGGTCAGGGATGTCCTGCACGACCAGGCGGAAGTCGTCCGGGAGCCCGTGCAGCACCTGCCGGGCCCGGGTGAGACCCAGGGCGCGCATCGAGTCGAGCACGCCGCGCACGGCCGCCGTCCGACGCGCGCGGGTTCCGTGCGTGATCGTGCCCTGGCTGACCAGGTATGCCTGACGGTTACTCCATGCCGTGATGTCCTGCCGCGACAGCGCAGCCAAGTCGAGACCCTGGTCGTCACGCTGCAGCCGCAAGCTGTCCGAGAGATCGGCGACCGCTCTGACCCGGAACGCCACCACCTGGCCGACCGCAACGCCGCGCCGCGTGGGTAAATCGTCGGCGGCCCACAACTTGGTCGCCGCGCGCAGCCAGGGCTGGCTGATTCCGGTGAATCGCAGGATTCCGGACCGGCCGAACACCGTCAGGTCCCAGACGTCCTTGTGCCGCTCGACGTCAGGGGTGGCCCCGATGCGCCCGATCTCCTTGCCGACGAACGACACGAACTCCCGCACCCGCTTGGTGAGCCGGCCGGTCGGCACCTGCGACAGCGAGCCAGCGTCCACCGCCCGGGCAGCGTCACACAGCGGGCGGACCTCGGTATCGGCGATCCGGGCACCGGCGCGGATGCGCTGCTGCACCCCGAAGATCAGCTCGGCCACCAGCCGCGGCCGCAAACCCCGCAGGCTCACCTCGCCCTTCATCAGCACCGCCGGCACGGTGACCCGCCAGCGGGCCACGTCCAGGTCAGGATCGGCGCGCTGGGCGTTGCGCAGGCGCTGGTGGTGGGCCTGGCAGTACGGGACCTGCCCGTACCGGTCCCGAACGCAGGCAGCCACCTCGCACGGCCCGAACGACTCATGACCGACGAGGTCGGTCCGAGCCAGGAAGTCCGGCAGGCTCTGACCGCTCTGCTGGCGCTGCAGCAGGTGCGCGGCGCACAGCTGGATGTTGGAGGTGCGCCACGGCCGTCGGCAGCCGGGCACCACGCACCGCTGTTCGGCCACCGACCGTTGCAGCGGCTTGGGCAACGCCACGAACTCGGCCAACGGCAGACCCAGCCTGCGACGGCGCCGGCTGCACGCCAGGCAAAGGTCGCCGCTGCGGCAGTAGGTGTCCTGCGCGCAGGTCGGTACCGCGCACGGCTTCCAGCCCAGCAGCGGATGAGCCTGCGGGAAATGCAGCACCCGGTGCTGGTCGTGCCACCCGATCAACGTCAGCACCTCGCCGTCGATCATCGCCCACAGCCCGTTGACGTCGTCCTGCACATCGGCGGACGGGATAGGCGGCCTGCGCCGGGCGAGCGTCATCGGACAGCACCGCCCGAGACGGCCTGTCGGGGTGAGGGCACCCGGTCGACGGCCGCGCGCAGCCGCGCCGCGGCGGGATGCAGGTACGGCTGCGACGAGAACGGACTGGCGTGCCCCATCAGCCGCTGGATCTCGTCGAGCAGCGCACCCGCGTCGGCGAGGTTGCTGGCAAACGCGTGCCGGCACATGTGCGGCGTCACCCGGCGCTCCAGCCCCGCGCGACGGCAGAGGGCATCGAACAGCTCGTTGACCGCGTCCGGTGGCACCGGCGCGCCCAGCGGCGCCCGGAACAGGTTCACCAGCAAAAAGTCGACGCCCGCCGCCTCGGGGCAACCCTGCCGTTCCACGACGTACTGGTCGATCGCCTGGACCACCAGGAAGTCGACCGGGACCGCCCGCGAGTGCCGCGACTTCGCCCACGCGCCGTTGACGTTGACCCGGCGGATCACGTGCACGTGCGGCCCCTCCAGCACGCATCCGCTCGCCCGGTTGTCAGGCAGCAGATGCAGGTCACCGCGCCGAAGCCCGACCGCCTCCCCGCGCCGCAGGCCCACCCGAGACAGCAGCAGCACGATCAGCCGGTCCCGCGCCGACCGGCAGACGCCGAGCAGCGCGACGATCTCCTCGTCGCTGGCCCGGTTCACCGCCGTTTCGGGTTCGCCGAGCCGGTGCCGAGCCCGCATCCGGTAGAACAGCCCGCCGTCCTCGGTTTGCGCCTGGACCGGCAGGTCCCGGGAGTCGGCCAGGTCGTAGATTTGCCCCAGCACGTACGGCTCGACTTCCTTGGCGGCCACCGCGAACGCGAGAAACGCCCGCACCGCCACCAGCACGAGGTTGATCCGTCGCTCGCTGCGTGCCGGCTTCGCGCCGGGCCCCGGCACCACCGTGCCTTCGTCAACAGGGCTGTACCTCAGCCAGGTGATGAACAACCCCATGTCCCCGGCCGCCGCCCGCCAGTCCCGGCCAGTACGGTCGCACCACCGCAGGAACAACGCCACGCCGCCGGCGTACGCCTTCGTGGTCGACTCAGCACGATCCCGCCCGAACCTCAGCTCGCGCAGGAACCGGTCTGCCACGGGTTCTGCGCGCAGGTCCTCGCGCAGCACTGTCCAGTAGCTGCTCCCGGAGGGCACCTGTACACGGAACGCTCGGGCCATGAGGACCCTGCCTTCTCTCGATCGAGCAACGTTAGGTCACTGAACAGCACCCCCGGAGAAGCGCTGCACGGACCCACCGAAGTACGACCGATGCAACGTGCCGCTACAGATCCGGAAGCCCTAGAGAAGGCAGGGCGCCTCGGCGGTGAGGTCGTCGCGCAGGCGGGGCAGCTCCACCCCCGGCATCAGCAGCCGCAGCCTGCTGCCGTCCGAGAACGGCAGGTCCCAACCGAAGCGGCCGTCACGGTCCGCGGCGGGGTCGCGCACCGGGTCCCCCGCGAGCTCCTTGATCCGTACGGCCGGAGCACCGCCCATCTGGGGCACGCGGCCGGTGACGGCGGTGAGGAAGGCGCTCAGGTTGGCGGCCGCGACGTCCTCGCGGGCGTCGGGGGCCGGGGCCGTACCCGGGTTGATCATGAGCCGACGCTAGGGCCCGGCGACCCGCCGGCGGGGCCGGATGCCGGCATGACCACCGGCCGGGTGAACGTCCTCTGCGGAGGGACGGCCCAGGCAACCGGCGAAGCGCCGGCGTGGGCGGACGGCGATGACACCGCGAGCGCCGCCCGGCCCGTCGTATCGGGAACTTCAGCCATGCGCGCCCAGGACCGTCAGCCCTTCCGTCGGAGCACCGCGACGGCGGATGCTGGGTGGAGCATCGAGGGCCGGGAGGTCGGGTCATGACCACTGTCGCCGGAGCCGCCGTGGTGGTGGGTGTCGACGGATCGCCGCGCAGCATGGATGCCGTCGAGGTCGCCGCCGCCGAGGCCATGCGCCGGCGGCGGCCGCTTCGGATCGTGCACGTGCTGGATCGCAGGCCGGGAGCGCCGCGGGAGGCCTCGCCGGAGGTGGTGCACGAGCGGGCGGCCGCCTGCCTCGCGGAGGCCGCCCGGATGGCCGGCAAGGTGTCGTCCGACGTCGCCGTCTCCACCGAGCTCCTGTCCGGGCGCCCGATGCCGGCGCTGACCGGGCTGAGCCGGCATGCCAGCCTCGTGGTGGTGGGTGAGAACGGTGCCGGCGGCCTGCTCCTGGGCTCGGTGGCGAACCATGTGGCGTCGCACGCGGCGTGCCCGGTGCTGGTCGTCCGCGGCGAGCCTCGCACGGGCGGCCCGGTGGTCGTCGGTGTCGACGGGGACGGGGACTCGGCGGGCGCCCTGGACTTCGGCCTCGAGGAAGCGTCGTTACGGGGCACGTCCCTGGTGGCCCTGCACGCCTGGTGCGGCACCGACTCGACGGAGCTGACGGGGACGTGCGAGTTCTGGTTCGGCGAGGCCCAGGAGGAACGCGTCCTGGCCGAGGCGCTGGCGGGCGCCGCCGTCCGGTATCCGGAGGTGCCGGTGCGGCGGCAGGTCGCCCGCGGTCACGCCGGGCCGCTGCTCGCGGACTGGTCCCACCTGGCGCAGCTGATGGTGGTCGGGGAACGCGGCCACAGCGGGATCGGCGGGGCCCTGCTCGGCTCGGTCAGCCGCCACCTCATCCTCCATGCGGACTGCCCGACCACGGTCGTGCGGTCGGGCGTGCTCAGCGGTACAGGTTGACCGTCGTCTCGTCCTCCGCGGCGGGCACCAGGACGAGCGTCGGCTCCAGCGGCCGGTGCAGCGTGGCGGGAGGCGGCAGCGTGGCGGGAGGCGGAAGGGGCGCCGGCGCCGCGGGCCGGACCGGAGCCGGGGACACCGGAGCCGCGGCGCGCGGCCGGGTCAGGGCGCCCACGGCGAGCACGACCAGGCCGGCGGCCGCGCCGATCAGCGCACCGCCGCTGTTGTAGAGCCAGTCGGCGGCGGTGGCGACCCGGACGCCGCTGACCGCCTGCCAGCCCTCGATGCCGAACGACAGCGCCGCTCCGGCCACTGCCGTCCACACGGCGCGGCGCGTGGCCAGCGCGCCGAAGATCCCGAGCGGCACGAAGAGCAGCAGGTTGGCCATCGGCTCGTCCTCCGAGGTGGGCGCCTGCAGCTCGGCGTGGAAGGTGGTCACGTGCAGGAACGAGCGGACGTACTCGCCCGCCCGCTGGACGGCGCCATCCTGCCAGCCGGGAGCCTCCAGCGGTGCGGTGAACACCAGGATCGGGGCGAGCGAGAGCAGCGCGAGCAGGGTCCAACCGGGCCGCCATCGCAGCACCCGGGACACCGGCCAGAAGAACAGGCCGGCGGCCACGGCGCAGCACACCAGCAGCGGTACGGCACCGGGACGGCTCAGTGCCAGGTCGAGCTGGTACTCCATCGCACGCTCCTCGCGGGTCGGTGTCGGCGCGGTGCCGATCCTGTCCGAAGGTGCGTAACGCCCATATAAAGCCTCAGGGCTTGCGGGCCACCCCGCCGTAGAGGGCCGCCTGAGCGTCGCCGAGCTGTTCGTCGGCGTCGGGCCGCCACCGCAGGATCGGCACCACGCCCGGCTCGACCGGCTCCAGGCCGGCGAAGAAGCGCGCCACCTCGGCCCGGTCCCGCAGCCGGGTGGTGATCCCCTGACGCCGCATGATCTCGGTGAACCGCGCCCAGGACACCGGGTCGTAGTCCGCGGTGATGTGCGAGACCACCAGGTAGCTGCCGCTGGGCAGGGCGCCCATCAGCTTGCTGACGATCGCGTACGGGTCGGCCTCGTCGTCGAGGAAGTGCAGGATCGCCAGCAGCAGCACGGCCACCGGCCGCCCGAGGTCCAGCGTCTCGCCCAGCTCCGGGGCGCCGAGGATCTGGTCGACGTCGCGCAGGTCGGCGTCGACGTACGCGGTCCGCCCCCGCGACGTGCCCTCGAGCAGCGCCCGCGCGTGGGTCAGCACGATCGGGTCGTTGTCGACGTAGACGATGCGGGCGGAGGGGTCGACGGCCTGGGCCACCTCGTGCACGTTCGGCGAGGTCGGCAACCCCGTACCGATGTCGAGGAACTGCCGGATGCCGGCCTCCGCCGCCAGGTGGTGCACCGCCCGGCGCAGGAAGGCCCGGTTCTGCAGCGGCGCGGTCGCCGCGTCCGGGTTGACCTGCAGCCCCTGTTGCGCGGCGGCCCGGTCGGCGGCGAAGTTGTCCTTGCCGCCGAGCAGGTAGTCGTACACGCGGGCGGGATGCGCCCGCCCGGTGTCCAGCGGCTCCGCCATCGTTCCTCCCCCGGGCCGGCGACTGTCCACACGCATCATAGGGGCTCACTGGCGGCGGTTGAGCCGCGAGTGGTGGCGGCTGTAGAGCAGGTACACCAGCAGGCCGAGCACGAACCAGACCACGAACCGCAGCCAGGTCACGGGGCTGAGGAAGGTGATCAGCCACAGCGAGAAGAGCACGCCGAGCGCGGGGATCACCGGCATCCCGGGCAGCCGGAAGGAGCGCGGCAGCTCCGGGCGCCGGTACCGCAGCACGATCACGGCGACGCAGACCACGACGAACGCGAGCAGGATGCCGATGTTGGTCAGCTCGGCCGCCTCCCGGATCGGCAGCAGCCCGGCGATGACGGCCGAGGCGGCCCCGGCGATCCAGGTGACCCGGCTGGGCACCCGGCGCACGGGGTGCAGCCGGGCGAACCAGGCCGGGAGCAGGCCGTCGCGGCTCATCGCGTACCAGACGCGGGTGACGCCCAGCATGAAGGTGAACATGACGGTGAGGATGCCGATGATCGCCCCGACCGCGATGACGTCGGCCAGGCCGGAGAGGCCGACCGCCGCGAAGGCCGACGAGAACCCGCTCTCCGGGTCGATGTCGCGGTAGTTCTGCATGCCGGTGAGCACCAGCGTGGCCGCCACGTACAGCAGCATCGAGAAGATCAGTGAGTAGATGATCGCCCGGGGCAGGTGGCGGCGGGCGTCGCGCGCCTCCTCCGCGGCGGTGCTCATGGCGTCGTAGCCGAACACCGCGAAGAAGACGGTGGCGGCACCGGTGATCGCTCCGCTCACCCCGAACGGGAAGAAGGGCTTGTAGTTCGCCGTACGGATGTGGAAGACGCCGACCACCACGACCAGCAGGACCACCGCGACCTTGATCGCGACCACGGCGGTCTCGGTCCGGGCCGCGGCCCGGATGCCCAGGTTCAACAGGTACGCGATCAGCAGGCACAGCACCATCGCGAACAGGTCGACGACGTGCCCGTCGCCGGTGCCCGGGGCGCCGAGCATCCAGGCCGGCAGGTCGACGCCCAGCTCGGCCATGAGGAACGAGAAGTAGCCGGAGATGCCGATGGCGACGACCGAGACGATCGCGGTGTACTCCAGCAGCAGGTCCCAGCCGATGAACCAGCCGACGATCTCGCCGAGCACGACGTAGCCGTACGTGTAGGCGGATCCGGCCTTGGGGATCAGGCCGGCGAACTCGGCGTAGGACAGCGCGGCGGCGGCGCTGGCGACGCCGGCCAGCAGGAACGAGATCAGCACGGCCGGGCCGGCGGTCTCGTGCGCCACGGCCCCGGCCAGGGCGAAGATCCCGGCGCCGATGATGCCGCCGACGCCGATCGCGGTGAGCTGCCACAGTCCGAGCGTGCGGGTGAGGTCGGCTTCCCGCTCGTCGGCGACGTCCTCGACCGGCTTGCGCCGGAAGAGTCCCGCCCCGGGGCCGAACCGGTCCGGTGTGGTTGTCATGCCATCGGCGTACCACGTCGGGCGGACTACCGCATCTACAGACGTGAATGGGACCGGTGACACGGCTGAATCCGTACCGTCGCGGGCCCTAAGATCGTGCAGGTGACTGCGCATCGTCCGTTGAAGCTGCACGTTTGGATGCACGTGCATCCGGTAAAGGTCTCTCCCGAGAGGACCGAGGACTGATCGGGGTGAGCGGATTGATCGCGGCTCGTCAGGACGCCGGCACCGGCCCCGCCGCGCTGCGCATAAGACTGGGCGCCCAGCTGCGGCGGCTGCGCAAGGACCGGCAGATCACCCGCGAGGCGGCGGGCTGGGAGATCCGCGCCTCGGAGTCGAAGATCAGCCGCATGGAGCTGGGCCGCGTCCCGTTCAAGGAGCGCGACGTCGCCGACCTGCTGACCTTCTACGGGGTGCCCTCGCCGGACCGCGACGATCTGCTGGCCCTGGCCCGGCAGGCGAACGCCCCCGGCTGGTGGCAGGAGTACGCCGACGTCGCGCCGCCCTGGTTCCTGTCCTATCTGGGGCTCGAGGAGGCGGCGTCGCTGATCCGCTCGTACGAGGTCCACTTCGTCCCCGGCCTGCTGCAGACCGGCGACTACGCCCGCGCCGTCATCACCCACGGGCACGCGGACGCCTCGGAGGAGGAGATCGAGCGCCGTATCGCCCTGCGCCAGGGGCGGCAGCGGGTCCTGCACCGGGCCGACCCGCCCCAGGTGTGGGCGGTCCTCGACGAAGGCGTCCTGCGCCGCCGGATCGGTGGCCGCGGCGTCATGCGGGACCAGATCCGCGCGCTCATCGAGGCCGCGCACCTGCCGCACGTGCACATCCAGATCGTGCCGTTCCACGCGACGACGCACGCCGCCGCCGGGCTGCCCTTCGCGATCCTGCGGTTCGCCGAGACCGAACTGTCCGACCTCGTGTACGTCGAACAGCTCTCCACGGCTCTCTACCTCGACAAGCCGGGCGATGTGGACCTGTACGCCGAGACCATGGAGCGTGCCTGCCTCGAGGCGGAGCCGCCCGGCCGGACTCCCGCGATCCTCGGCAAGATCCTCGACGAGCTGGGCTGATCAGCCGGGCGGGCTCCCCCGAACGGTGCACTCCGGACATCCATTCCTGTTGTCTTGCGAGTCAATGTGCATATGCACGTGCAGGAGTACTTGCATCGTCGCTGGCAAATGGCCATGCTTGGGCACGTGCGCGGTGCGCGTACCCGCCGGTGATCCCGGCGACGGCCCCGACCCGGGCGGGCTCCGGCAGACAGAGGAGTTGTGGATGGACAGGAACCGCGGCCCCGCCGGTCCGGTGAGCCTCTTCCCGGAGGCGGACTACCGGTTCGGAGCCGGGCCGCTGCGCATGCGGGTCGAGCGCGTCGACTGGAACCGGCCGGTGCACTACGACAACGACAGCTGGTACGAGGTGGACGGCGTCGAGGTCACCGCGGACGGCCGCGAGATCGGGCGGCGGCAGGCGCTGGTCCGAGGCCGCAGTCTGGCGGCGCTACCGCGCAACGCCCGTCCATAGTCGAGAGATTTTGGACGTATTCCTGCCCGCGATCCCTCTGGCGCGAGCCCACCCGCGGGCACCACGATCGGCGACATGAACGAGCCTGTCCTGATCATCGGCGCCGGAATCGCCGGCCTGGCCCTCGCGCGCGCCCTGCACCACGCGGACGTCCCGTACGCGATCTACGAACGGCGTACGGAGGCCGCCGACGCCGGCCTGGCGATCAACCTGCCCGGCAACGCGATCACCGCCCTGCACCGGCTGGGCCTCGGCGACGCGATCGCGGGCGCGGGCTTCCCGGTGCTCCGCCGCGAGTACCGCACCCAGCGCGGACGCCTGCTCTTCGGGATCGACGAGACAGCGTTCTGGGGGCCGGACGCCACGCCACACTGTGTACGCCGCGCGGACCTGCACGCCATGCTGCGCGACGGCCTGCCGGACGAGAACCTCCACCTCGACCTGGGCGTGACCGCCGTACGCCAGGACGAGACCGGCGTGGAAGTGGACCTCTCGGACGGCTCCACCGCCCGCGGCGCCCTGGTCGTCGGCGCCGACGGCGTGCGCTCGACCGTTCGCCGGGCGACGTTCGGGGAGCAGGGCGTCCGGGCGGCGGTGCTGTCGGCCGCGAGCTACCGCTTCATGGCCCCGAACCCCGGCGTCGACTGCTGGGCGGCGTGGATCGGCGACCGCGGCACCTACCTGCTGCTGCCCGTCTCCCCCGACGAGGTGTACGGCTTCGCCTCCGCGACCGGCGGCGGTCCGGCCGCACCGGACCTCGGCTGGCTGGCCGAGACGTTCACCGGCTTCCCCGAGCCGGTGGGCCAGACCCTCAAGGCGGTGCTCGCCGACCCGTCGCGGCTGTACCACTCCCCCATCGAGGAGATCCGCATCCCGCGCTGGACGCACGGCCGGGCCGTGCTGATCGGCGACGCGGCCCACGCCACCGCCCCGGTCTGGGCCCAGGGTGCCGCGCTCGCCCTCGAGGACGCCGAGGTCCTGGCCGGCCTGCTCGTCGGCGGCGGGGACGCCGCAGCCGCCGCGGCCCGCTTCGAGCAGGTACGCCGTCCGCGGGTCACCCACGTCCAGACCCAGACGGACCGCTTCTCGAAGACCGCCGGCCTGCCGGGCTGGGTCCGCGCCCTCACCGCGCCCCTGGCCGGCCCGGCCGGCTACCGGGCGGCGTATGGCCCGCTGCGGGAGTGGAGCACTACCTCCTGACCTCCCCCTCGTTGATCCCGATACGTCCCTGTTTCGGACGATCTATTCGGGACGTCGGGAGGGTGGGCAGTGGCCTCGCACGAGACAACACCGATCGGCGAGGACCCCGTCTTCGTGGACGAGTCCGGGCGTCGCCGGCGGTGGCTGGTGATGTCCGGACGGCTCGGCATCGCGGTGCTGGCCGTCGCCACCGTGGTGACCGTTGCCGGGCTGGCGGGCGGGGCCCGCCTGCCCTTCCTCGCGCTGCCCGCCCTCCCGGCGCCGGTGCCGAAGAAGACGCCGGCCGGGGACCGGCCCGGTGAAGCGGCGGCGCCGACGACGGGCACGGAACACGCGGCCGCCGGCCCGCTCGAGGCGGCGACCAGCGCCGCGAAGGGCGCACCGACGCGCCGGCCCGCGGCGCCCGGCCCGGTCACCGGGCTCGAGCTCGAGCCCCGGTCGTCAGCATCCGTGCCCACAGTCGCCCCGTCCTCCACGTCTCCCAGCACCGCCGCTGCCGGGTCCTCCTCCCCGGCGAGGGCAACGGCAACGGCGCGGGCGACGGCGACGGCTACGGCTACGGCGACCGGGCGCAAACCGAGGCCCTGCCCCGCCGTGTCCCACCAACCGCCCAGGAAGCCGCAACCGGCTGCCTGCCGCACCCCCTCCGGTCACCGGAAATGACGCCCGCGCGTCCCCGGTCCCACTGGGCCGGCCTCGGCATCGGGCTGGTCCTGCTGCTGATCGCCCTCTGCGTGAACGGCTACGTCCGCCACGTCGGCGGCGAAGGCGCGGGCACGCCGCGGCGCTCCGGCTCCGCGACCCCGGCCGATCCCGCGATCCGCGGCGGTGGCCCGGTCCAGCGCCTGTCACCCGGGCAGCCGGTCCGCAGCCTGCGCCCGCCACCGCGGGTCCTGGCACTGACCTTCGACGACGGTCCCGATCCCCGGTGGACCCCGCAGGTCCTCGACGTCCTGCGCCGGCACAACGCACACGCGACGTTCTTCGTCGTCGGGGCCAAGGTGGCCGAGCACCCCGAGCTCGCGCGGCGGATCATCGCGGAGGGCCACGAGCTGGGGGTGCACACGTACACGCACGCCGAGCTGGCGGCGATCCCCGCCTGGCGGCAGCGGGCCGAGCTCGCCGCCACCCAGGCCGTCATCGCGGCGGCCACCGGCACCCGGACCAGGTTGCTGCGCCCGCCGTTCTCCGCCACCCCGGCGGGTGTGACCGCGGCCGAGGCCGAGGCGCTGAACCGGGCCGGGGCGGCGGGCTACCTCGCCGTGCTGACCGACCGCGACAGTCAGGACTGGCGCCGGCCGGGAACGGCGGCGGTCGTCCGGGCCGCCACGCCGGCCGCCGGCCGCGGCGCGGTGGTGATGTTCCACGACAGCGGCGGCGACCGGAGCCAGACCGTCGCGGCCGTCGACCGGCTGCTCGGCGCCGGGCACGGCTACCGCTTCGCGACGGTGTCCCAGGCCGTCCGGCTGGCCCCGGCGCCGGCCGCACCGCTCTCCCTGCGCCTGCGGGGGCATGCGCTCACCGCGGTGCAGCGTGCGGGGGCCCTCGCCGGCTCGGCGATGTCGGTGCTGCTGGGTGCGGCGGTCCTGCTCGGCGTCGGTCGGCTGGTGCTGCAGCTGCACTACTCCCGGCGCCACGTCCGGCGTACCCGGCGGCGGGCGGACCGGCGGGCGGGCTTCGGTACGGTCAGCGTGATCGTGCCCGCGTACAACGAGGCCGCCAACATCGCGGGCACCGTGCGCTCGCTCGCGGCCTCCGACTACCGGCCGCTCGAGATCATCGTGGTCGACGACGGTTCGGACGACGACACCGCGGGCATCGTCGACCGGCTCGGCCTGCCCGGAGTGCGGGTGCTGCGGCAGGCCAACGCGGGCAAGCCGGCCGCCCTCAACACCGGCATCGCGGCCGCGACCGGACAGCTGCTCGTGCTCGTCGACGGCGACACCGTGTTCGCCCCGGACGCGATCGGCCGGCTCGTCCAGCCGTTCACCGACCTCTCCGTGGGCGCGGTGTCCGGCAACACCAAGGTCGCCAACCGCGGCGGGTTGCTCGGCCGCTGGCAGCACCTCGAGTACGTCATCGGCTTCAACCTGGACCGGCGCATGTTCGACCTCGCGCGCTGCATGCCGACCGTGCCCGGCGCGATCGGGGCGTTCCGGCGTACCGCCCTGACCGAGGTGGGCGGGGTGTCGCAGGCGACGCTGGCGGAGGACACGGACCTGACCATGGCGGTGATCCGGGCCGGCTGGCGGGTCGTCTACGAGCCGCACGCCGTGGCGTGGACCGAGGTACCGGCGAGCCTCGGGCAGCTGTGGCGTCAGCGTTACCGGTGGTGCTACGGCACGATGCAGGCGATGTGGAAGCACCGGCGCTCCCTCGGCGAGCGCGGACCGGCCGGCAGGCTGGGCCGGCGCGGGCTGGCGTACCTGCTGGTGTTCCAGGTGCTGCTGCCGCTGACCGCCCCGGCCGTCGACGTGGCGGCCGTCTACGGCGTGTTCTTCCTGCCGTGGCCGCAGATCGTCGCGACCTGGGCGGGATTCCAGGCCCTGCAGCTGGTCACCGCCGGGTACGCGCTGCGCCTCGACGGCGAACCCCTGCGCCCCCTGTGGAGCCTGCCGCTGCAGCAGCTCGTGTACCGGCAGCTCATGTACCTCGTGGTCGTGCACGCGACGGTGGCGGCGCTGCTGGGCGACCGCCAGCGGTGGCACCGGATGCACCGTACGGGTCAGGCGGAGCTCGCCCTGGCCGGCCGCCGGACGTGAGCGGGCCCGCCCTGCGGCGCAGGGCGGGCCCGATGATCCGCTGGACGTCAGGCGACGGAGGCCGGGAACCGCTCCCAGACCCGGTGCGCCGCGAGCAGCTGCTGCACGGCGGCGAGCGCCTCCGCACCGGACTCGGCCGTCACGACACCGGGTGTGCCGGCCACGCCCGCCTCCTGCAGCACGGTGCGGCCGTTGCCCCACGCCCCGATGGCCTTGGCGTGCCGCCAGGCCTCGTCGACCAGCAGCAGGACCCGCGGGTCCACCGCGACCGAGCCGGCCGCGCCCGCCTTGGCGTCGCGGGCGGGCAGCGCGTCCGCGGCGGGCGCCGGTGCGCCGGCCACGAGGATCGCGTCGAACTCGACCGAGCGGGCGGTGGCGAAGGTGCGCTGCACCGGCGTGCCGTCCACCATGCCGCCGTACGGGGCGATCAGCAGCGGCACCATGCCGGCGGCGAACACCGCCCGGCGCACCGCCCCGACGTCGTCGAGGCCGACCGCGGGGTCGACGACGATGCCGATGAGCCGGCCGTCCGCGGGCCAGGTCCGGCCCACCTGCGACAGTGCCGGGCTGGGCTGGACGTCGGCGAGCGGCACGGTGGGCTCCGGCGCGGGCAGCCCCAGGCCCTTGGCGACCTCCGCGCACAGCACCGGGTCGACGTTGGCCAGGCACTGCAGCTGGCGCTCCTTGATCGCCTGCTCGTAGCACTTGCCGAGCTCGAACGTGTACGCCCGGATGATGTGCTCCTTCTCCACCGGCGACATGCTCAGCCAGAACAGCCGCACCTGGCTGTAGTGGTCGTCGAAGGAGACCGGGTTGGCCCGCACCTTGGGCGCCTCGGCGACCACCACGGGCAGGTCGGCGAAGGCGTCCTCGTCGGTGGGGAACGGGTTGCCGCCGTCGAGGGAGTTCGGCCGGTACGGCGCGACCCCGGCATGCACAGCGTGCTGGTGGAAGCCGTCGCGGAGCATGTCGTTGACCGGGGCGTGCGGGCGGTTGATCGGGATCTGCGAGAAGTTGGGCCCGCCCAGCCGGGTCAGCTGCGTATCGACGTACGAGAAGAGCCGGCCCTGCAGCAGCGGGTCGTTGGTGACGTCGATGCCCGGCGGCAGGTGCCCCAGGTGGAAGGCCACCTGCTCGGTCTCGGCGAAGAAGTTCGTCGGCGTCCGGTTGAGCACCAGCTTGCCGACGGGCTGCACCGGGGCCAGCTCCTCGGGGACGATCTTCGTGGGGTCGAGCAGGTCGACGCCGGCGAAGGTCTCCTCGGGGGTGTCCGGGAGGACCTGGATGCCGAGCTCCCACTCCGGGAACGCGCCGGCCTCGATGGCGTCGTACAGGTCGCGCCGGTGGAAGTCCGGGTCGACGCCCGCGGCGATCTGGGCCTCCTCCCAGTCCAGGGAGTGCACGCCCAGCTTGGGCTTCCAGTGGAACTTCACCAGCGCCGTCTCCCCGGCCGCGTTCACCAGCCGGAAGGTGTGGACGCCGAAGCCCTCCATCGTCCGGTACGAGCGCGGGATGCCGCGGTCGGACATGTTCCAGATGGTGTGGTGCTGGGCCTCGGTGTGCAGCGAGACGAAGTCCCAGAAGGTGTCGTGCGCGCTCTGCGCCTGCGGGATCTCCCGGTCGGGGTGCGGCTTGCCGGCGTGGATGATGTCCGGGAACTTGATCGCGTCCTGGATGAAGAACACCGGGATGTTGTTGGCGACGAGGTCGAACGTGCCCTCGTCGGTGTAGAACTTCGTGGCGAAGCCGCGGGTGTCGCGGACCGTGTCGGCCGAGCCGCGCGAGCCCAGCACGGTGGAGAAGCGGACGAAGACCGGGGTCTCCTTGCCCTTGGCGAGGAAGCCTGCCTTGGTCACCTCCGCGGCCGTGCCGTAGCCGGTGAACACGCCGTGGGCTCCCGCTCCGCGGGCGTGCACGACCCGTTCGGGGATGCGCTCGTGGTCGAAGTGGGTGATCTTCTCGCGGAAGTGGTGGTCCTGCATGAGGATCGGACCGCGGGGGCCGGCCTTGAGCGAGTGGTCGGTGTCCCGCAACCGCGCACCCTGCGAGGTCGTCAGGTACGCGCCCTGCTGCCCCTTGTCCGTGGCCGGGACGCCGGTCTCGGCGCCGGTGGGCGTACGGGTGTCCGGCGTCCCCTGTTCCTTCTTCGGCGGCAGCGGGCCGACCGGGGTGGTGGGCTCGTCGAGGGTCGCGGGGGCACTGCCCGGCTTACCGGGAATCTCGGACGTCAGCACGTCCGCCACCTTGGCGGCGGCCGCCTCCACGACGTCCTTGACCGCCTTGACCGGCTTGCTCGAATCCATGGGGCGCGTCCTCCGTGAGCGGTTTGTACCAGCGGTGGACGGCTACCCGGGCAGGCCGGCAGTAAACAGGCTTAGTCAGCGCCTGCCCCGTCGCCGGTCCCCGGCGCGATCCGCTGTCTTGTACGTGACCAGCGGAACCGTCGTCACCACCGGCGTGGCGAGCCCGTGCTCGACCAGGTCACCGACGACCTGTTCGATGCGCTTGTACGCGGTCGGCGCCTCCTCGAACAGCAGCTGGCGGTCGCCGCACACCACGAGCGAGCCGACCGGCGTACGCCGCAGCTCCTCGACGGTGTGCTTGACCCGCCCCCGCCGCAGCGCGTCGGCCCGCGACATCTTGCGCCCCGCGCCGTGGGCGACCGAATGCCCGGCGTCCGCCCCGGCGTGGGCCGCCACGAGGTAGGAGGCGGTGCCGCGCGTGCCGGCCACGAGCACGTCGCGACCGTCGCCGCGTGCCGCGCCCTTGCGATGCAGGTAGAGGCCGTCGCGGACCTCGACGAGGTTGTGGCACTCGTCGACGATCGGCTCCGCGGGCGCGGCGCCGAGGGCGTGGGCGACACGGGCGGCCATCAGCCGGCGGTTCAACGACCCCCACCGGACGGCGGCGGCGTGCGCCGCCAGGTAGGCGGCCGGGTCGGGCGCGGGGCCGGCGCCGTGCACCTCGGTGTGTGCCCGCAGGATGCGCTCCCCCAGGCCGCGGGACCCGCTGTGCACGATGAGCACGAGATCGCCCCGGTCCAGTCCGAGCCGGCTCGCGTGCCCGGGCTCCAGCACGGCGTCGACCCGCGCCAGCTCCACGAAGTGGTTGCCCCGGCCGACGGTGCCGAGGCTCTCGGTGTGACCGGCCGGGATGTCGCCGTCGAGCACGTCCCAGGCCGGGTCGTCGGCGTCGGCCACCGGGTCCAGCGCGCGGTCGAGGTCGGGGAAGCGGGCCGCGAGCTTCTCGGCCACGGGACGCTTCAGCGTGATCGGGAAGACGGCGATGCCGCAGCCGATGTCGGAGCCGACGAGGAACGGGTAGAGCACCGACGACAGCATGGCGGCGCCGATCGGCGCCCCCTTGCCCGGGTGCAGGTCGGGCATGCCGGCCACGTGCAGCATGCCGTCGAGGGCGGCCACCTGGTGGCACTGCGCGACGGCGTCGGACTCGATCCAGCTCGCCGGTGAGGCGAACACGGTGACGGTGGACAAGAACGTTCTCCCTGGCGAGGGTGCGGACGGACAGCGTGCGGTGAGGGCGGTGATCCGTCAGAACGTCATGGGCACAGCATCGTGGTCCGCACCCGGCCGGGGCAACGGGTTTTCTGCGGTTAGCGTGTCGACACATGATCTCCGCTCTGTCCGGCTTCGCGCTCATCGGCGTGATCGTGCTCGCCGGCCGGCTCGCCCGCAGCCGGGCCGGGCTGCCGGCGGACGCGGAGGCGGTGCTGGGCCGGCTCGTCTACGCGGTGATGACGCCCTGCCTGCTGTTCACCGGCGTGGCGGAGGCGGAGCTGCATGTGCTGCTCAGCGAGCCGCTGCTCGTCTCGGCCGGCGCCGCGTTCGCCTGCTTCGGCGCCCACACCCTGCTCACCCGTCACGGCGACCGCGGCACCCGGATAGTCGGCGCGCTCACCGCCGGCTACACGAACGCCAACTACATCGGCATCCCGGTCGCCACGTACGTCCTGGGGGACGCCGCCCTGGTCGTCCCGATCGTCGTGCTGCAGCTGCTGGTGGTCACCCCGGTCGCGCTGACACTGCTGGAGGTGGCCACCACCGGGCACGCCTCGCTGCGGACCACGGTGACGGCGCCGCTGCGCAACCCGCTCATCGTCGCGGTGCTCGCCGGTGTGGTGTCGTCCCTGACCGGCGTACGGCTGCCCGCCGTGCTGGCCGAGCCGATCGCGACGATCGGGTCGGCGGCCGTGCCGGTGGTGCTGCTCGCCTTCGGCATGTCCCTGTCGGGGCGCCCGGTCCTCGCGCCGGGACCCGACCGGACCGCGACGATCGCCGCGGTCGTCCTCAAGACGGTCGCCATGCCGGTGATCGCCTTCCTGCTCGCCGCCGGGCTCGGCCTGCCGCGGGACGCGGCCTACGCGGTCACGGTCCTGGCCGCACTGCCCACGGCCCAGAACATCTTCCTGTACGCCCAGAGCTTCGGCACCGGCCTGGTCGTGGCCCGCGACGCCATCTTCCTGTCGACCGTCTGCTGCGTGCCGGTGCTGCTCCTGATCGCGGTCCTCTTCAGCCGATGACCTTCTAGACTCGACCGGATGCGGGACTGGGTCGCCGGGCTCGGCGTGGCGGTGCTGTGCCTCGTCGCGAGCTGGGCGCTGCTGCTGGTCCTGGCACGCCGACTGCCGCCGGGCATCCTGCGCGACCTCGCCGCCTTCATCCCGGACTGCGTCACCACCGTCCGCCGGCTGCGCCGCGACCCGCGGGTGCCCCGGCGGGCCAGGATCGCGATCGTGATCGCCGGGATCTGGGTGGCCAGCCCGATCGACCTGATCCCCGAGTTCATCCCGGTCATCGGCCCCCTCGACGACATCGTCGTGGTGGCGCTGGCCCTGCGGTACGCCGGCCGCCAGGTCCCCCGCGACGTGCTGCTCGCCGCCTGGCCGGGCGAGCCCCGGCTGATCGAACGGCTCCTCGGCGACCCCCGCTGAGCCCGGCGGGTCACCCGGCCCTGGCGGCGGCCGCGGCGCGGACCTCCGGCGTCTCGAGGGGGTCGGCGCTCATCTCCCGCAGCCGTCGCTCGATGAGCGGGTCGAGGGGGACGAGCCCGGCCGCGATCAGGCGGACGTCGCTCTCGCAGTCCCACAGTCCCTCCGTGAGCAGCCGATCGGTGGAGTCCGGGTCCAGTTCCAGCAGCGCCCGCAGGTAGGCCGCCCGCTCGTAGCTGTGCGGGCTGAACCAGGCTCGTCGCAGGGGGCGCACGACGGCCGGGGCGGCCGGGCCGCCGATGCGCGCGAGGCCGGCGGCGAGGGCGTCGTAGCCGCAGAGATCTTCCTCCCGGCTGTCCAGCCACTCCCATCCGGCCAGGAGCGCCGGCACGTCGGACTCGTCGCCGTGCGCCGCGAGCAGCAGGTGAGCGCGCCAGAACATCGGATGACCCGGCACGGCGGCCCACTGCCGGGCCAGGGGCAGCGCCCGGGTGCCGAGCAGATCGAGGGCGTGCCCCGCGTCGCCGGCCACCCGCTCCAGCGGCAGATCCGCCAGGAGCGCCAGCACCTCCGGCGCCGGTCCCCGGCGGTTGAGCTCACGCAGCGCGGCCCGCTGCCGGTCGGCGTCGCCGGTGCGCACCAACGTGAGCAGCGCTGCCGCCGGATCGTTCGCGTACGGTCGGTGGAGCGGCCGTGGTGAGTCGGCGGCGACCTCCGCGGCGATGCGTTCGTCGGAGGTGGCCCAGCGCCGCCACGGCTCGCCGTTCCACAGCAGATCGCGGTCCTGAGCGTCGTGCGGCAACCGGGCGCGCGCGGTGGGCAGGAGATCGTCCCAGAGCTCCACCGGCCAGGCGCAGGCGATGGTCTGCAGGACGTCCACCCAGCGCGGACCCTGCCCCACATACCGGCGCAGTCCGTCGACGGCGGCCGCATCGCCCGCCCGGCCCAGTGCCTCGAGCACGTCCAGGACGTTACCGAAGGCGTTGTCGTGGTCGTCGTCCTCGTTCACCACGTCGACCAGGAGCGGCACCGGCACCGCCAGGTCGCGGACGAGCCGCGCGAGGTAGACGGCGCGGTCGTCGACCATCCAGTACCAGCGGTAGTCGCGGCGCAGGCACCGCAGCACCTCGTCAGGACCCGCCGGGTCGTGCAACGCTTTGTACGCGCCCCGGCCCAGCCCTCGTTGCAAGGCGCCCGCCAGCGTGGCGGGTGGGTCGTAGTACCAACTCTGGGAATCCTCGTCCGTGACCGCTCCCGATGCCGAAAATGGTCACGCTACGCGTGTCGCCCCTTTTCTGCGACGCTTTTTCCTCGATCGACCGGCGCGCCGGGGCACGAATGTGCCGCTTCGTATCCCGGCGCGCGATCGTCCGTGCGTCCCCCACTCACGGACAATTGAGCATCGAATCTCCGGTGTCGCGATTGCAGCTGTCGAAGCCGGTGCCGCCGTCGAGCGAGTCGTTGAACACCACCCCGTCCGCGGCGTTGAGCGTGTCGTTGCCCTGTTCGCCCACCAGGGTGTCGTTGCCGCTCCCGCCGGTGACCGTGTCGTTGCCCTCGTTGCCGTTCACCGTGTCGTTGCCGGAATCCCCGTTGAGGGTGTCGTTACCGGCACTGCCGCTGACGGTGTCGTTGCCGCCGAGACCCGAGATGGTGTCGTTGCCCGGTCCGCCGACGATGGTGTCGTTGCCGGGACTGGCCGCGATCGCACCGCTCACGGCGGGCTCGTCACCGACCAGCCGGTCCGCCTGCGGGCCCCCCTCGAGCACGTCGTCCTCGCTCCCGCCGTAGACGGCTGCCGGGGCATCGACATTCGGCAGGATCCGCACGTCGTCGTCGAGGTCTCCGCTGTGCACCTCCACCGCGACCACGGGAAGGGGACACTGCGCCGCGTTGGTGCCGGACTGCTGGCACCCGACACCCGCCACGACCGGGGCGGCCGCGTCCGACACCGTGATCACCGAGCCCTGCCGCTGCACCCGGATGTCGTTCGCCACCCCCGGGCCCGCGACGACCTGCAGGACATTGCCGGGCGTCCTGGCCACCGAGGTGGGCTCGGCCGAACGTTCCGTACGCACGCCCGCCCCCGCCGGCGAACCCACCACCAGCACCCCGACCGACGCGGCCGCGAGGGCCCATCGCGCCTTCATGTCATCCGCCTCCTCGTGCTCACGGGCAGCCGGCGACGTAGTCGCCGGGATCCGCGGAACAGGTGTCCGTGCCGCTGCCACCGTCCGCGTAGTCGTTGCCGAACACGCCGTCCTGCGCGTAGAGCGCGTCGTTGCCGGCGTCGCCGCCGACGTAGTCGTTGCCCGCGCCGGCGTACAGCTGGTCGTTGCCGGAGGCGCCGTTGATGACGTCGTTGCCGGCGCCGCCGTCGGCCACGTCGTTCTGCGGTCCGCCGTCGATGGAGTCGTTGCCCGCGCCGCCCGAGAGACCGTTGGCCCCCGTGCCGCCGCTGAGGGTGTCGTTGCCGTTGCCGCCGGAGAGGAAGTCCCCGCCGTCGTCACCCTCGAGCGTGTCGTTGGCGGAGCCGCCGAAGAGCGCGTCGTCCCCCGCGCCGCCGATCAGCGTCACCCCGGGCGTCGCCAGGTAGGAGTGGACTTCGTCGTTCTGGTCGCCCGCGTACACGACGAACTCGGTGAGACCCGCCGCCGGGCAGCTGACCTCGCCGGGCGAGACCAGCGTGCAGCCCCCGTACGCCGCGAGGTCGTCCCCGGTGTCGTCGATGTGGATCGTGCTGCCGGAGTGCCAGGCGGAGATGGTGTTCGCGCGCCCCACCGCCGCGGTGACTGTGATGACGGTCCCCGACTTGACCACCAGGGTGGTCGCCATCAGCGCGGGCGCGGCCGCGGTGGCGCCGGAAGCGCCGAGGACGGTGACGAGCGCCGCGCCCAGCGGCACGGCCACCCGCGGCAATGCCTTTCCCATCGTGTGCTCCTTTCAGCCGAGAGCTCACCGGCAACCGATGTGCCGAATGGGGAGGAAAAGATCCTGAGCGCGCGCACATAGGACCGTGACAGAAGAATTATGCCAACCCTTTCAAGACCGATAAAAGGGCCGGACGGAGATCTAAAATGAACTTCTGTTTGCTAACTTTGCCGCCGCACGAGGAATTGCGATGACCATTCCTGCGGCGGCCGTGCCCGCCGGATGCCGCTCAGGACTCCGGGCCCGGGGCCGTCACCTGTTCCCATTCGCGCCGGGCGGCAGCCGTCGCCACCATGGACTGCAGCAGCGGGACCGCCTGTTCCGCCGCCGCGCGGCCCGCGTCCTCGAACTCCGTGATGCGCGACAGCTCCCAGAACGCGTACTCGTCCACGGTGGGCGTCAGGACCAGATCGGCGTCCTCGGCCGGTTGCGCGGCTCCGCCCGGTTGCAGGGTGCTCACGGCGACCATGATGTGCAGCAGCGTGGTGGGCCGGCGGCGGGGCAGCGGACCCGAGACGTCGACGGCCACGACGATGTCGGCGCCGAGCTCGCGGGCGAGGCGGGCCGGCACGATGTCGACCAGGCTGCCGTCGACCAGCAGCCGGCCGTCGCGCTCCACGGGCGGGAAGACGCCGGGGATGGCGGCGCTGGCCAGCACCGCATCGGCCACCGGGCCGTCCTTCAGGACGACCCGCTCACCGGTGCACAGCTCGCAGGCGACCGCGGCGAAGGGGCGGTCGAGGGCGTCGAAGTCCCGGCCGCCGAGCAGCCCGTCCAGGAACGCGCCGAGGCGGGTGGTGTCGAACAGGGCGCGGCGGGTGCGGGCCGGGCGGATGAGCCGCGACCAGCGCAGCGCCTGCGCCACCTTGCTGATCTCGGACGGGGTGGTGCCGGCGGCGTACAGGGCGCCGATCAGGGCGCCCGCGCTCGTCCCGGTGATGACGGCGGGTTCCAGACCGGCCCGGTCGAGCGCGTCGAGCACCCCGACGTGGGCGGCGCCGCGCACCGCCCCGCCGCCCAGGGCGAGGCCGATGCGCACCGGCGGGACGGTCGTGGGCTGCGAGGACATCCCGTCAGGATGCCAGCCGGTCGAAGAACGCGGACTTGCGGCTCTCGTAGTCGCCGCCGGGCTCCAGCTTCATCGCGTTGTACGCGGCCAGCAGGCCGGGGTCCGCCGCGAGCCGCTGCCAGCTCCGCCGGAACCGCAGGTCGTGCTCGCTGCCCGCCGGAGTGACCGCGATGCCCGTCGGCAGCTCGGCGTCCACCGCGAACGTCGCCAGGGTGTCCTGCCAGATCTGCGGATGCACGACCCGGTAGAGCCTCCGCAGGGTCGCGACGGCGGCGGCGAAGTCCTCCGGGGCCACCGTCAGGTGCAGGTCGACGTCGCCCTTGGTGAGCGCGCCCGGCACCGAGCTGCCACCGGTCAGGGTGAGCTCGTGCTCCGGCAGCAGCGGCCCGGCGCGGTTCCGGACGGCGGCCAGGATCCGGTGCGCGGCCTCCGTGACGTCCTCGGCCGGCCTCAGCGGTGGCCGTTCAACGGTCATGGACCCATCCTCGCCCGTCCCGGCCCGGACCTGCCGGGGCGTACGCTGACCGGCGTGGATCAAGAAGAGCGGATCGCCCTGTTCCTCGACTACGAGAACCTGGCGATCGGCGCACGCGAGCACCTCGGCGGCGTGACCTTCGACCTGCGCCCGGTCACCGATGCGCTCGCCGAGCGGGGGCGGGTCGTGGTGCGGCGGGCGTACGCGGACTGGTCGTACTTCGACGAGGACCGCCGGATGCTCACCCGCTCGCACGTGGAGCTCATCGACATGCCGCAGCGCATGGGTGCCTCGCGAAAGAACGCGGCCGACATCAAGATGGTCGTGGACGCGCTGGAGCTGGCGTTCGAGCGCGACTACATCTCGACGTTCGTGCTGTGCACCGGCGACAGCGACTTCACGCCCCTGGTGCACAAGCTGCGCGAGCTGAACAAGCGGGTGATCGGCGTCGGCGTGGAGCGGACGACCTCCGCGATGCTCCCGCCGGCCTGCGACGAGTTTCTGTACTACGACCGCCTCGACGGTGTGGAGGTCCCGCCCGCCCGGGCCCGCCGGAGCCGTCCCGCCCCGGAACCCGAGCCGGCCCCGCAGCCGGTGGCGCCGGAGGCCGCCCCGGACGCCGCCGCGGACGCCGCCGCGCGGGACATGGACGCGCTGACCGCGCTCGTCGCCCAGACCGTGGCTGGCCTGCAGCGCAGCTCCGGCGCCGCGGTGACGTCGTCGACGCTCAAGCGGACCCTGCTGCGCAAGGACCCCACCTTCAACGAGGCGGACTGGGGGTTCCGCGCCTTCGGCGAGCTGCTGCGCCACCTCGCCGAGCACAACGTGGTCGAGCTCAGCGACCGGGCGGCGAAGGGCGACCCGGAGGTCGGCCTGCCGGAGCACGGCGACCGGGAGACGGCCTTCGCCCTGCTGCGCGCGGTGGTGGTGGACCTGGCCGGGCGCGACGGCCCGGTGGCGCTGTCCGGGCTCAAGAACCAGCTGCGCAAGGTGGCGCCGGACTTCAGCGAGAAGAAGCTCGGCTACCGCAGCTTCCTGCAGTTCTGCAAGGCGGCGGCGACCAGCGGGGCGGTCGGCCTCGCGTGGAGCCCCGACGCGGACGACTACCTGCTGACCACCCCGGCGGAAGGCTGACGGCATGACCGATCCCCTCGCCGACCGCGACCTGGCCGCCGACGCGCTGCACCGGGTGAACGCTGCCGCGGGTCCCTATCTCGACTCGCTCGCGAGCCGCCGGGTATACGACGCCGGGGCCGCGTCGCTGCTCACCACGCTCGGCGGCGACCTGCCCGAGCGGGGTCTGGGCACCGTCGCGGCGGTGGAGCGGCTGCTCGGGGTCGGCACCGCGGCGGGCACGGCCTCGTCCGGGCCGCGGTTCTTCCATTTCGTCACCGGAGGCGCCACCCCGGCCGCGCTCGCCGGCGACTGGACCGCGGCGCTGCTCGACCAGAACAGCTTCGCCCGGGCGTCGTCGGCGTTCGGCACCGAGGCCGAGACGGTGGTGCTGGACTGGCTGCGGACGCTGGTCGGGCTGCCGTCCGGGTGGGGTGGCGCGCTGGTCACGAGCGCGACCTTCGCCAACTTCACCTCGCTGGGGTGCGCCACGCACTGGTGGGGCGAGCGGCACGGCGCTGATCCCGTACGCGACGGGCTGGCCGGACTCCCCCGGATGCCGGTGCTGTCGGGAGGGTACGTGCACTCGAGCGCCCGCAAGGCGCTGCAGATGCTCGGCCACGGGCGCGAGGCGGTCGAGGTCTTCGCCGCCGACGGGGCCGGCCGGGTCGACCTGGACGCGATGGCCCGGCGGCTGGAGCGGCTCGGCGGCACCCCGGCGGTGATCATCGCGAACGCCGGTGAGGTCAACGCCGGCGACTTCGACCCGCTCGACAAGCTCGCCGACCTGGCCCGCGACCACGGCGCCTGGCTGCACGTGGACGGCGCCTTCGGGTTGTTCGCCGCGCTGTCGCCGCGCTCGGCGCACCTGGTCCGCGGCATCGAGCGGGCGGACTCGATCGCCGCGGACGCCCACAAGTGGCTCAACGTGCCGTACGAGAGCGGGTTCGCCCTCGTCCGGGAGCCGGAGCGGCTCGGGTCGGCCTTCGGCATGCCGGGCGCCGCCTATCTGCCCGGTCCGCAGGACCCGGGCGGCGGCTACGGACTGTACGGGCCGGAGTCGTCGCGCCGGGCCCGGGCGCTGCCGATCTGGGCGACGCTCGCCGCCTACGGGCGGGAGGGCTACCGCGCGATGGTCGAGCGCCACCTCGACCTGGCGCAGTACCTGGCGCGCCGGGTGGACGAGTCCGACGACCTGGAACGGCTGGCGGAGGTGCCGCTCTGCATCGTGTGCTTCCGGGTACGGCCGCCGGGCGTGCCCGAGGGCGAGCTCGACGAGCTGAACCGCCGGGTGGGCGCCGCGCTGCTGGCCGACGGCCGGGTCTTCGCCGGCACGACGGTGTACGACGGGCGGGTGGCGCTGCGCCCGGCGATCGTCAACTGGCGTACCACCGAGCCGGACGTCGACCTCTTCCTCCAGGTCGTCCGCGAGCTCGCCCGCGCCTGAGGCCCCGCTGCATCGTGCAGGCTGCTCAGATCGCGGCTCGCGGCGCCGATAGCAGATCGTGCGGCACGGGCGATGGTGGTGGCTGTGGCTGGCAGCGGGAGCGCTGGTCACCGGCTGCTACTTCCTCCTGCCCGCCGACAGCCTCGCCCGGAACCTGACCTACAACGCCGTCGGGCTCGTGTCCGGCCTGCTGATCCTGTCCGCCGTCCGCCTGCACCGGCCCGAGCGCCGCGCCATGTGGTACTGGTTCGCCGGCGGGCAGCTCCTCTGGGTCGTCGGCGACGTGATCTTCGAGTACTACCAGTACGTGCTGCTCCAGGAGCCGTACCCGTCACCGGCGGACGCGTTCTATCTCAGCGCGTACCCGATGCTCTTGACGGGTCTGATCCTGCTCGTGCCGCGCGGCCGGGGGCAGGACCAGGCCGCCCTCGTGGATGCCGCCACGGTCGCCGTCGGCGTGGGCCTGGTGTTCTGGATCTTCGTGATCGAGCCGGTGGCCGCGGACGTGACCGTGTCGGCGTTCGAGCGGATCATCAGCGTCGCCTACCCGGCCGTCGACGTGCTGCTGCTGGCGCTGCTCGCCCGGGTCAGCTTCAGCGGCGCGGACCGCACCCCCAGCACCCGTCTGCTGCTGACCGCCGTGGCGCTGCTGCTGACCGGGGACGTGGGCTTCTCCGTGGTCAGCCTCTACGCCGACGCCAACGGCAGCATCTTCGACGGCGCCTTCCTGATGTCGTACGTGTTCTGGGCGGCCGCGGCGCTGCACCCCTCCATGCGCTCCGCCGGCACGGTGAACACGAGCCGCACCGCCGCCCGGATCGGCACGCCGCGGGTCGTGCTGCTGGTGATCAGCTCCCTGCTCGGGCCGGCGTTGCTGCTGGTGCCGGCGATCGGTGGCAACGTGCTCGACCGGGCCGTCATCGCCATCGGCGCCATCATGCTGTTCCTGCTGGTGCTGCGGCGCATGTCGGGCTTCGTGAGGCAGGTGCAGCGCCAGGCCGGCCAGCTCGAGGACCTGGCCATGTCCGACGACCTGACCGGCCTGGCCAACCGGCGCCGCTTCGAGCAGGTCCTCGGCATCGAGCTGACCCGTGGGCGGCCGCACGTCGCGCTGCTGGACCTGGACGGGTTCAAGAGCGTCAACGACCAGCTGGGGCACCCCGTCGGCGACGAGCTGCTGGTCGCCGTCGCGGACCGGCTGCGGGCCACGGTCGGCGTCGGCACCATGGTCGCGCGGATGGGCGGCGACGAGTTCGCCGTGCTCATCACCGAACCCGGCCCGGGAGCGGCGCGCGACGTCGTGCGGCGCATCACCACCGCCCTGCACGAGCCGCTGCACAGCGGCGGTCACGAGCTGCTGGTCAGCGCCGGCATCGGGCTGACCGACAGCGCCGGCGACGCGGGGGCGATGGAGATGCTGCGCCGCGCCGACCTCGCCATGTACGCCGCCAAGGACAGCCGCGAGCCGTTCCGGTGGTACGTCCCGGACCTCGACCGCCGCGCGGGCGAGGAGGCCCAGCTCGGCGCCGAGCTGCGCGCCGCCCTGGACACCGGGCAGTTCCGGCTCGTCTACCAGCCCATCGTCGAGCTGCCGCACGGCCGCATCGTCGCCGTCGAGACGCTGGTCCGCTGGGACCACCCCGAGCACGGCGAGGTGCCGCCGACGGAGTTCATTCCGGTCGCGGAGCGCAACGGCCTGATCGTCGAGCTGGGCGCCTGGATCCTGCGCGAGGCGTGCCGGCAGGCCGCCCGGTGGCGCGCGGAGCTCGGCCCCGACGCACCGGAGCGGATCAGCGTGAACGCCTCGGCCCGCCAGCTGGCCCACCGCGGGTTCGTGCCGATGGTCGCCGCGGCCCTGCGGGACAGCGGCCTGCCCGCCACCCGGCTCACCGTCGAGGTGACCGAGACCGCGGTGTTCGAGGGCGGCCAGGCGATCGAGGCGCTGCACGAGCTGCGGGCGCTGGGCGTACGGATCGCGCTCGACGACTTCGGCACCGGCCACTCGTCGCTCGGGCTGCTGCAGACCGTGCCGGTCGACGTGCTGAAGGTGGACAAGAGCTTCGTCGACAACATCACGATGGCGGGGCGGCACGCCGTCATCGCCACCGCCCTGATCCAGGTGGCGAACGGGCTCGGGCTGACGGCCGTCGCCGAGGGTGTCGAGACCAGTGAGCAGGCCGCCGAGCTGGAGCGGCTCGGATACCGGCTGGCACAGGGCTACCACTTCGGCAGGCCGGCGGCGGAGCCGGACTTCCGCGGTGCCCGCCGGGCCGATCCCGTGCCGGGCCCCACGACCGCCGGCGCGCTCTGACCGGCGCACGGGCGCCGTCCCGCGCGGCGGGGCAGAATCGGGGGCATGGCGACGACCGCACCCGGCCGGGAAGCCGGCGACCACGACGCACGCGACCGTGACGCGGCGGGACGCCCGCGCAACGCCCGCCCGCGCGACGGCCTGGGCCGGCCCCTGCCGCACGGCATGACCGGCGTGCCGACCACCCCGGACGACCTCGCCCTGCCACCGGACGAGTCGCTGCGGGAAGCGGAACGCCTGCTGGCGGCGGGCCGCCCGTTCCACGCGCACGAGGTGCTGGAGGCGGCGTGGAAGGCGGCCGCAGAGCCGGAGCGCGACCTCTGGCAGGGCCTGGCCCAGCTCGCGGTGGGGCTGACCCACGCCCGGCGCGGCAACACCGTCGGCGCGGCCCGGCTGCTGAGGCGCGCCGCATCCCGGATCGAGCCGTACGCCGCCGCGGCCCCGCACGGCGTACCCGCAGGACGGCTCGCCGCATGGGCCCGGGCGACCGCCGAGCGCGTCGCGGGGGGCACGGCACTCACCGAACAGGACACGAACCCGAGCCTGGTCGACCGGCCGGCGCCGGGGACGTCGCCGCTGGAGCTGCTGCGCCGCTGGGAGGACTCGGGCGCCACCTGGCGGGTGCTCGGCCGCTCACCCGGCGCGGTCGTGGTGGCCCTGCTCAGCTGCGACGCCGGGGAGGAGGTGGACCGGCTGCACGCCACCGACCCCGAGGTGCTGGCGTACATCGGCGCGCGGGACCGCAGCGACGCCATCTGACAGCTTCCACACATCTGCCGGCGATGCTGCCTCGAGACAACCGAGGCAGAGAGGCAAGACGATGGTCGGCAAACGCGGAGCGGGACGTCTGCTGGTGGCGCTCGCGATGCTCGTACCGGTGCAGGCGTGTTCGTCCGGGTCCGGACAGGACGGTGACCGGCAGGTGGCGACCCTGGCCAGCGCGGGCAGCACGCCCGCGGCATCGGCGTCGGCGGCCGCCGCCAAGCGCCCCCGCGAGCGCCTGGACACCACCCCGGAGGAGTTCGAGGCGATGCTCGTGCCGTTCAACAAGTGCGTCCGCGAGCACGGCGCGAAGCCCAAGGAGGACTGGCGGGGCCAGGTCCCGAGCAAGTCCGAGATCCAGAAGCTCGAGGCCGCCAACAAGGCCTGCGAGCCGCTCTACTACCCGCTGCCGCCGTGGGAGAAGGACCCGGCGAACCCCGAGGCCAAGGACTTCGCCCGGGACGTGGTCGCGTGCCTCAAGGGCAAGGGCGTCAAGTACGTCGAGGTGGGCGAGAACGGCGTCGACATCTCGCTCGGGGGCGAGCAGAACGACCGCGGCTCCATCACGAAGGGCATGGATCTGATGCCGGCCTGCGAGCGGGAGGTGGTCGCGAACCGCAAGTGACCGGCAAGATCGGGTACGTTGCGAGGATGAGTGTGCGCTTCGGAGTGTTCGTACCGCAGGGCTGGAAGATGGACCTCGTCGAGATCGCCGACCCGGTCGAGCAGTACGAGGCGATGACGGCGGTGGCCAAGGTGGCCGACGCCGGGCCGTGGGACTCGGTGTGGGTGTACGACCACTTCCACACCGTCCCCGAGCCGACGATCAACTCCGTCTTCGAGTGCTGGACCGTGACGTCGACACTGGCCCGCGACACCAGCCGGGTCAACATCGGGCAGATGGTGGGTTGCAACGGATACCGGCAGCCCTCGCTCTACGCCAAGATCGCCTCCACGGTGGACGTCGCCAGCCACGGCCGGCTCTACGCCGGGCTCGGCGCCGGGTGGTACGAGCACGAGTGGAAGGCGTACGGCTACGAGTGGCGGGACGTACCGAAGCGGATGGGCGAGTTCCGCGAGGCCGTCGAGATCGTGCACAAGATGTGGACGGAGGAGCAACCGGTCTTCACCGGCCGGCACTACTCCATCGACAAGCCGATCAACGAGCCGAAGGGCGTCCGCAAGCCGCACCCGTCGTTCTGGCTCGGCGGCGGCGGCGAGAAGGTCACCCTCAAGCTGGTCGCCCAGTACGCGGACGCCTGCAACGTCGGCGGCGGCGACCCGGAGCTGATCCGCCACAAGCTGGGCGTCCTGCGCGGCCACTGCGACGCCCTGGGCCGCGACTACGGCCGGATCATCAAGTCGACGAGCCTCGAGCTGGACCTGAGCGAGTCCACGGCGGACACTGTCGGCCGCATCGAGCGGATGGCCGAGGCGGGCGCCGACTACGTGATCGTGTACGTGCCGCGGGTGGCCTACGACCACGAGCCGATGCTGCGCTTCGCCCAGGAGGTCATCCCCCAGTTCGCGGCGTGACGGCCACCGTCGCGCTCATCGGGGCCAACGGGTACGGCCGGCACCACCGGCGGCATCTCGCGTCACTGGGCGGCGTACGCCTGGTGGCGCTGGCCGACACCCGCCCGATCGACCGGGACCCGCCGCTGCCGGACGGCATCCGACTCTTCGCCTGCCACCATGAGCTGCTCGACGCGACGAAGCCCGATGTGGTGGTGATCTGCACTCCCCCGCACACCCACCTACCCATCGCCGAGGACGCGCTCCGCGCCGGCGCGGACGTCCTGCTCGAGAAGCCGCCGCTGCGCACGCTGGCCGAGCATCGCAGCCTCATGGCGGTGCTCGGCGAGACCGGGCGCGCCTGCCAGGTCGGGTTCCAGGCGCTCGGATCGCGAGCCGCCGGGATGCTGTTCGACGCGGCGGCCGGGCAGACGGTCCGGTCGATCGCCACGGTGGCGTCCTGGCAGCGCGACGACGCCTACTACGCGCGGGCACCCTGGGCCGGGCGTCGCAGCGTGGCGGGCCGGCCGACGGTCGACGGCGCGCTGGTCAACCCGCTCGCGCACGCGGTCATGCAGAGTCTCGCCGCGGCGGCGGCGGCCGGCGCCGGGCCGGTCGAGGCGCTCGCGGTCGAGCGTTACCGCACCCGGCCCATCGAGGTCGACGACACGGCGTTCGCCCGGCTCACCTTCGCCGGGGGGCTGCGCCTGACGGCGGCCGTGACACTGGCGGGCGAGGACTTCATCGCCGGTGAGGTGGTCGTCGACGGTACGGCCGGCCGCGCTGTCCTGGAGTACCCGACCGACCGCCTCGCCCTGCCCGGCGACACCGCGCTGCGGCCGGTCGAGGGGCGGACGGACCTGCTGGAGAACCTGGTCGCCCATCGCGGCGACCCGGCTGTCCCGCTGCTCGTGCCGCTGGCCCGCACCGAGGCGTTCACCGGCGTGCTGGAGGCGCTGACCGCGCCCGAGGTGCCGCTGCCCACGCTGCTGGGCGGGCCGCTCGTGGAGATCCGGGGCGGGGTACGGGTGATCCGGGGCATCAACAGGGTGTTGCGGCGCTCGGCGGAGACCCTGGCGCTGCCGTCCGAGCTGGGGGTGCCCTGGGCGGTGCCGCCGTACCTGTGTGCCTGACGGTCAGGCGGCGGCACCGATGCGCGGGCCGGACTCGACGGCGTCGGCGAGGCGGGCGGCCGCGTGCTTGGGCGTTCGCACCTGCCACGGGCGCAGCCGCGGCGGCCGGCGGGCCGCCAGGTCCTCCACCCAGCCGAGGCCGAGCACCGTGACCACGAGCATCGACACCGCGATACAGGTGAAGCCGAGGTAGATCAGTGCCCCCTGGTGGACGTTCCAGAGGTCGAGGCGGTCCCCCACGATGATCGCGACCGTGATGACGACGTTGTGCCAGAGGTAGATCGTCACCGCCCGGTTGTTGAGGGCGGACACCACCTTCTGCAGCAGCGGCATCCGGCCGAGCCAGGCGAGGCTGGGGTTCAGGCGCAGCAGCGCCAGCACGAAGCCCATCGAGTAAAGGGCGTGGGCGAGCGGGAACGGCACCATGTCGAGGCCGGAGGGTCCGGGGTGCTCGACGACCCAGCCGAGCCCGAGCGCGGCGCAGCCGGTGGCGACCCCGGCCACCACCACGGGCCGCAGCTTGCGCAGGTCGCCGTCGCGGTGCGCGAAACCCAGCAGCCAGCAGGGCAGGAACGTGAGCACGTACCCGGCGGTCTGCACGGCGCTGTTGCCGTCGGCGATGTGCCGGTTGTGCAGCGCGGCCAGCACGATCAGCGGCAGCGCGACGGTCAGCAGCCGCTGCCGCCGGTAGAGCCGCAGCAGCAGCGGTGACAGCAGCACCAGCCACAGGTACGTGGCCAGGTACCACAGCACGCCGGCGCCCTCCGCGCCGACGTCGCCGAGGCCGTGGCTGGCCGGCGGCGTGGCCAGGGGCAGCACCCACAGCAGGAAGTCGGGCCACGCGGGCCGGTGCCCCCAGCCGGCGAGCAGCATCAGCGGCACCAGGATCCCGCCCATCACCCACAGCGCGGGCAGCAGGCGGCGTACCCGCCCGCGGATCACGGTCGGCGCCGCGGCCCGGTCGAGCGACTTGGCCATCAGCGAACCGGCGAGCGCGAACATGACGCCCATGGAGGGGAAGAGCAGGGCAAGCACCGCGTAGTGGAACGCGTGGTACGCCACGACCCGCACGATGGCCAATGCACGCAGAGTATCGAAATAGCGATCCCGGGCGGGCGCCTTAGCGCTCGTCACGTCCACCACCAGCGACTCCTGCACAGTCGGGCCTCCACCTACGTCACACACAGTAGCGGATCATGGCTCTGAGTCGGTGAGCCGAACGGGTGGAACACCTCCCCTGTCCGGGCACCCGGGCGGGGTACGCCTCGCCGCCCGGGCGCCGTGGTATGAAAGTGCCGGTCTGTGACACCGGTCTCAGCGGCGTCTTGCGCAACGCGCCCCGTGCCGGGACGCTGAGGGGGTGGGTGAGAGACCGGGCTTCCGGGCCGCTCAGCGCACCGATCTGCTACATCGCATGCTGCTCGTCCGGCGGCTGGAGGAGCGGCGTTCCCGCCCGGCCGGGTCCGGCGACGAGGCGGTGGCCGTCGGCCTGCTGACCGCTCTGGGCCCGCTGAACGCGGTCGTGGCGGCCGGGGCGCCCCGCCCCTGGCACACGGTCGGCGCCGCGGCGCTGCTCTTCGGCGGGGACGTGACGACCGCGCCCGGGCCGGCCGAGGCGGTGGCCACGGCACGGGCGAAGACGCGTGCCGGCGACCGCAGGATCGTTGCGGTCTGCCTGACCGGCACCGGCCCTCTCCCGCCGGCGGTGCACGCCGACCTGCCGATCGTGTTCTGCCGCGGCGAGCACCTCGCCGCCGCCGGAACGCTGCCCGCCGTCACCGTGCTGTCGGTGGACAGCGACGACGTGGAGGCGATCACCGGTGCCGCCACCGCCGAGATCGGAGCCCTGCGCACCGGCACCGGGCCCTGCCTGCTGGAACTGCGGCCCCACGCGGGCGGCGAGGACCCGGTCGAGCTGCTCGCCGCCCGGATGCGCATCGACCACCAGCTCGACGACAACACCCTGCGCGCGATCGACCGGGCCGCCGCGGCCCGCGCGGAGGAGGTCCTGCAGCGGCTCGGCGGCCCCTGAGCCCGGACCCGGTTCGGTAGGTTGACAGGGCGCCGGGCCGCGCCCGCCACCCGGCTGTCCTGAGAGGAGTGACCGGGTGGACCCGACTGCCGTGTCCTTCACCGCACGCGAACGGTGGGTGCTGCTCGTCGCGAGCGCCTGGCTCGTCGCCGGCCTGCAGCTCGACGCGTACGCCCACGCCACCACCCCGGAGCTGGAGACGTTCTGGACCCCGTGGCACGGCGTGCTCTACTCGGGCATCGCCGCCAGCGGGCTCACGCTCGTGTGGGTGCTGCGGTCCCGGCTGCCCGCCATCCCCACGTACCGGTCGCTGCTCGCCCTGCCGAACGCGCTGCGCATCCCGGTCGCCGGGATGGCGCTGCTCCTGGTGGGCGGCGGCATGGACACGCTGTGGCACAACCTCTTCGGCATCGAGCAGGGCCTGGAGATCTTCGTCAGCCCCAGCCACGAGCTCATCATCCTCGGCATGGTGCTGGTCGCCGCCGGCCCGGCGCTCATGCTTGCCGCCGGACCCGGTCGCGCGCTGAGCGCGGGAGACGCGATCCTCGTCACGGTGTCGGCGTTGCTGTCCGTGCTGCCGCTGCACATCTACTCGCTGCACGCCTCCGCGCTCACCATGCCGTGGGTGGGCACCGGCGAGAACCCGGTGCGGATCTTCTCCCAGGACGCGCAGATCGTGCACGGCTACCTGTTCAGCACCGCGCTGCTGCTCCTCCCGGTCCTCGTCATCGGGCGGCGGTGGCCGCTGCCGTGGGGCGTGGCGGCGGTGCTTGTCGCCGTGCCGGCACTGCTGATGCACGTGATGTTCGGGACCGGGGACCCCTGGTGGATGGCACTGACCGTCGCCGGCGCGGGCGCGGGCGCCGAGCTGGTGCTGCGGGTGGCCGGACGCACGGTGACCTGGTCGGCCGACGCCCGCTGGATCGGTGCCGGGCTGGCCGCGCCCGTGCTGGTGTGGGGTGCCGTGCTGGCGGTGGGCGAGGTCACGGTCGGGGTGGGCTGGAACGTCCACATCGTCACGGGACTGCTCACCCTCACGGCCTTCACGGGCGGACTGACGGCGCTGGTGGCCCGCCGGTTCCAGCCCCCGTCCGCGGGCGCGCCCCCGGCGCCGCACGCCGCCTCGTCAGCTCCGGGCGTACCGGCCCGGTGACGCTGCTGCGCCGGGTCGCCGCGGGCACGGTCCTGCTCGCCTGCCTCGTGCTCGGGACGGGCTCTGCGGTCCAGGCCCACGCCGGTGGGCTGGCCCCGGCGGACGCCCGCAGCCGCGTGGTGGCGGTGACCCCGCCGATCCCCGGCCTCACGGTCGTGGCGGTCGAGGACGGCGCCCGGCTCACGATCCGCAACGACACCGGCGTCCCGGTGACGGTGCCGGAGGGAGGCGGGCCGGCGACACCGGCGGTCGTCGGTCCCGGCACCGCACTGACCTGGGCCGACGCCCGCACGACCCCGCTCGGGCGCACGGTCGGGCCGGGCCGCACGCAGCCCTGGTCACTGAGCCTGGGCGTCGGCGGGGTGCCGGTCACGGTCACCGGCGAGCTGGTCGGCGAACCGGCGCCCGCGCCGCTGCCCTGGTGGGCCGCCGTCGTGGCGGTCGCCGCCGCCGTTGCGGTGCTGGCACGCCGGCTGCGGCGGCCGGACCTGGCGCTGGCCGCCGCCGGTACGGTCGCGATGGCCGCATCGGTGGCCCATGTGATGGGATCGGCGCTGGCCGTCACCTCGGCGGCGCCGCTCGGCACGTTCCTCAGCGCCACCGGCGTCAACCTGCTCGGCTGGCCTCTCGTGGCCGGGGGCGCGGTGGCGGTGCTGCGCGGCCGGGCTGCCGGGGTCCTCGCCGTCTGCGCCGGCGCGGCGCTGGTCGCGCTGTCGGTGCTGCCCGACGTCACCTCGTTCCACCGGGCGGTGCTGCCGTTCGCCGGGCCGGCCGCCGCCGAGCGGGTGCTGGTGGTGCTGGCGCTCGGCGGCGGGGCGGGTGTCGCGGCGGCCGGGGCGGGAGCGCTGCGCACCCTCGCCCGGCGGGCCGGTCAGCCGATGTAGATCTCGACCCGGCGGTTCACCGCCTTGTTGCGGCCGGTGGTGTTGGGGCGTACGGGCTGCGTCTCGCCCCGGCCGGTGTGCGTGGCCCGCAGGCCGGGATAGGTACGCCGGAAGTACGCGGCGACCTGCGCTGCCCGCCGCTGCGACAGGGTCGCGTTCGAGGCCGCCGTACCGTCGGCATCGGTGTGCCCGACCATGAGCGCGGTGCCGAAGCCGTACGTGCGCGCCTGCAGGGCGACCGTCCCCAGGACCCGGCGGGCGGCCGCGTCCAGGGAGAACTCGCTGACCGGGAAGTACACGACGGCCAGGAGCCGGTTCGCCGCGGACGTCGGCGTGATGCGGGCGGCGACCGGCTCGGCCAGGGTGCCCTCCGCGCCGACCGCGACGACCCGCACGGCGTCACCGGGATCGAGGGCGACGCTGCCGATCCGGCAGGACCGGACCGTGGCGCGCACCGTGCAGACCCGGTTGCCGTTGAGCATGACGCGGTACCCGATGAGGTTGGCAGCCGGCGAGGGCCGCCAGGTCACCAGGGAGTCGACCCGGTTCGACAGGGTGCGCGAGGTGGGCCGGCCGTCGACGTAGACGGGGTCTGCCAGCTCGGCGCGGGCGCCAGGGTCGGCGAGGATCACCCCGGTGGCCGTGCCCGCCGGTGCCGGCAGCACGGTGACGGTCAGCTCCGTGGCGGCGCTCGCCTCCTGGTCCCGGACCTCGACCGGGATGGTCACCACACCGCTGAAGCGCTCGTCCACGGTGAGCGTGAGCCGGGTGCCCGTCACGGTACGCCGGATGCCCGTGGCCGCCCCCTCGCTGCCGGTCGGGACGCCCGCGGTCAGCGTGAGGTCGTCGTCGTTCGAGTCGGTGACGCGGAACGGCACGACGAGGCTCTCCCCCGCGGTGACGGTCCGCGACGGAACGGCCTCGATGGCCGGTCCGGCGTTGGCGACGCTCACGTGCACGGCCGCGGTGGCGGTCTGGCCGGCCGCGTCGCGCACCCGGTAGGTGAAGGTGTCCGTGCCCCGGAACGCAGTCCCGGAGGTGTACCAGACGCCGTCCCCGCGCAGCTCGGCCGTGCCGTGGGTGGCCGCGGAGACCTGCTCGACGGTTAGCCCGGTGCCGATGTCGTTGCCGAGCACGTCGATGCGGCCGGCGGCGCCGCGTACCGCCGTCAACACGTCGTCGGCGGGCGCCAGGGCGGGCCCGGTGACGATCACGGACACGGTCGCGACGGACGGGCCGCCGGTCAGCCGGTACGTGAAGCTGTCCGGACCCGCGTACGTGCTGTCCGGGACGTACCGCACCGTCCCGCCGTCGAGCGTCACGGTGCCGTGCGAGGCCGGCGTGACCGCGGCGACCGTGGCGCCCGCCGGGTCGTTGGCGAGCACACCGAGCAGTGTGGCGGTGCGGAACTCCACGGTCGCGGTGTCGGCGGCCGGGGCGGCGGAGGGCAGGACCGTGACGGTCACCGTGCCCGTCGCGGTGGCCGCGTGGGCGTCCTGAGCCGTGTACGTGAAGGTGTCCGTACCCCAGAAGTCCGCTGCCGGCTGGTAGCTCACGTCGTCGCCGGTGAGCGTCAGGGTGCCGTGCGAGGCCCCTGCGGCGGACTGGACGCTGAGCGGGCCGTCACCCGTGTCGTTGGTGAGCGGGCTCACCACGACGACCGTGCCGCTGGGGGTGTCGACCTCGTCGTCGGCCACGATCAGCAGCGCCGGCGGAGTGATCACCGGCGGGACCACCGGCGCGGTCACGGTGACGGTCACCGTGCCGGTGGACGTGTTCCCGCCCAGGTCGGTGACGGTGTACGTGAAGGTGTCGGAGCCCGTGAACGACGAGTTTCCGGTGTACTCGACGCCGGTCCCGCCCAGGGTGATCGTCGCGGTGCCGTTGCCCGGCGCACTGACCCCCGTCACGCTCAGCCCCTGGCCGGTGTCGTTGCTCAGCACGTCCATGGTGGTGGGCGTACCGGCGACGGCGGTGGCGGTGTCGTCGGTGGTCTGCGCCGGCGTGCCCGACGGCGTCGTCACCGTGAGGTTCACGGTCGCCGGGTCCGTGCCGCCGCGGCCGTCGGAGACGGTGTAGGTGAAGCTGTCGGACCCGGTGAAGCTGGTCGCCGGCGTGTAGCTGAGGACCCCGCCCACCAGGGCGACCGTGCCGTTGGTGCCCTGGCCGGCGCCGGTCACCGTCAGCGGGTCGCCGTCCGGGTCGGTGTCGTTGCCGAGCACGCTGACCGTCGACGTGCGGTTGTCGCCGACGGTGACGGTGTCGTCGGCGGCGACCGGGAAGGTGTTGACGTTCACCGTGCTGGTCGCCGGCGCGTTGTCGGTCAGTGCGAGGGTCGTGTCGATGGTGGCGGAACCGACGGTGGCCACGACGCTGGTCGTCCGGTTGCCGGAGACGGCCGGCAGCGTCAGGTCGAAGGCGAGCGTGTCGGCGCTGCCGGTCACCGCGAACGGCCCCTGGAACACGATGGCGGAGCCGGGTGGCCACCCCGTCGGGCGCCGGGCTGCCGTGCCAGCGCACCGAGCCGGGTACCAGCGTGGCGCCGGAGGGCACCGTCGCGGTGAAGGAGTCGAGGACGGCGCCGGCGGAACCGGAGACGGAGACCTGGTAGGCGGCCGTACCGCCGGTGTCGGGCAGCTTCGGGGGGCTCGCCGACGCGGCGACGGTCAGGTCGTTGACCGACGGGTCGATCGCCGGCAGCGAGGCGACGCTACCGAGGTCGGTGTGCTTGATCTGGGTGCCGGAGGCGATCTGCTGGACCGGCAGGACGCTGGTGGGCGAGCTGGTGAAGCCGACGGCGCGGAAGGTGTAGACCGCGGTGTACGCCTTCGACGCCGAGCTCAGCCCGCTGACCCGCAGCAGGTCGGTGTACGACGCGCCGCCGGTGAAGGTCAGGCTGGTGCCGACGAGCCGGTACGCCCCCGCCGGCCACGAGCCGGAAGCCGCCGGGCTCATCCAGAACGACGACGGGTCGTTGGCCGAGCCGGCGCCGATCGTGCCCGTGTCGCCCTTCACGGTGATGGTGAAGGTACCGCCGATGCGGGGCGTGCCCGCCGAGACCGTGACGCTGGTCAGCTTGTTCGCGGCGGCCTTGATGGTCTCCTCGACGGCGGTGAAGCCGCCGCTGTTCGCACAGAGCCGGCTGGAGCCGGGCAGGTCCGGCCGGCCCTGCCACACGCTGACGGTGTGCTGCTGGGCGGTCGAGGTCTCGGCCTGGGCCGTCAGGTAGAAGAACCGGGCGGCCGAGGCGCCGGCACCGAGGGTCGGCACCTGCTGGGCAGACGGCTGCCCGGAACCGAGGCTGACGGAGCCACCGGTGAAGTCGCTCAGCGCCACCCACAGGTCGGTGCGGGCGCCGCCCGACGTGTCGGTGACCCGGTAGCCCGCGTAGGCGCCGCGCAGCACCGGCGAGGACGACGTGTCGATGTAGAAGTTGGGTCCGTGCAGGGCGGCGACGGTCAGGCCGGCCGAGGAACAGGAGGGCGGCGGCAGGGCCGAAGCGGGCGACGCCGCGGCGACCAGCGTGGCCGCGGCGGCGGCGATGCCGGGCGGCGATGCCGGCGAGGAAAGGACGCTTCACACATCCACGATCGGCGCCTCGGCGGGATGTCTGAGCTTTCAGCTACGGCGCTGAGTGTCATCCAGATAACGCAGCACCGCGGTCACCCGGCGGTCCGCCCGGTCGTCCGGGGGCAGGTCCAGCTTGGCGAAGATGCTGCGGATGTGCTTGTGCACCGCGCCCTCGGTGACGAACAGCCGCTCCGCGATGGCCGTGTTGCCCAGGCCTTCCGCCATGAGCGCCAGCACGTCGCGCTCGCGCGGGCTGAGCCGGTCCAGGGCCGCGTCCGGCCGGGTACGGGTGAGCAGCTGCGCCACCACCTCGGGGTCGATCGCCGTACCGCCGCCGGCCACCCGGTGCAGGGCGCCCAGGAACTCCTCGACCCGCCCCACCCGCTCCTTGAGCAGGTAGCCGAGCCGGGCGGCGCCGTCGCCGAGCAGCTCCGTGGCGAACGCCTGCTCCACGTACGCCGAGAGCACCAGCACCGCCAGCTCCGGCCGCCGTCGCCGCGCCTCGACCGCCGCAACGATGCCCTCGTCCGTGTGGGTCGGCGGCATCCGCACGTCCACGATCGCCACGTCCGGCGCGTGCTCGTCGACGGCGGCCAGGAACGCCGAGGGGTTCTCCGCGGTGGCGACCACGTCGAGGGACTCGGCGCGCAGCAGCAGCGCCAGCCCCTCGCGCAGCAACGAGTCGTCCTCGGCGATCACGATCCGCATGGCAGCTCCACCCGCAGGGTTGTCGGCCCACCGGGTGGGCTGGTCAGGGTCAGGGTTCCGTCGAGGGCGCCGATCCGCCGGCGGATGCCGGTGAGCCCGGAGCCCGCGTCCTCGTCCGCGCCGCCGTGGCCGTCGTCGGTGACGGCGATGGTCAGTACGTCGTCGCGGCTGCGGACCGTGACGGCCGCCCCGGTGGCGCTGCTGTGCTTGGCCACGTTGGTCAGCGCCTCGGCCACGACGAAGTACGCGGTGGCCTCGACGGCGGCGGCGCAGCGCCCGGGCACGTCCACCTCGACGCGGCACGGGACACCGCAGGCGCTCGCGAGACCGTCGAGCGCGCCGGCGAGGCCCCGGTCCGCCAGCACCGGCGGCAGGATGCTGCGGGCGACCGTACGCAGCTCGGCCAGCGCCTGCTCGGCGGCGTCCTGCGCGCGGTCCAGGATCTCGCCGGCGGTGGCGGGGTCGCGGGCCAGGGCACGCCGGGCGGCGCCGAGCAGGACGGTCACGCCGACGAGGCGGTTCTGCGTACCGTCGTGCAGCGAGCGCTCGATGCGCCGCAGCTCGGTGGCGTGCGCGTCCAGGGCCGCGGCGCGGGTGGCGGTGAGCTCGGCGATCCGCAGCGACAGGTCGAGGTCCGCGCCGGGCGGCAGCAGCCTGCGGCCGGGGGAGGCCTGCGCGCGGGCGAGCGCCGGGAAGAAGCCGACCACCACCGCCGCCCAGGCGACGCCGAGAGCTGCCACCCCGAAGGCGCCCACCGCGTCGTGCACCACGGGGAAACCGAGCGAGGACGTGGCTTCCTGCGGCGGCAGCAGCCGCCACCACAGCGGGAAGGTGCCGTCGCGGACCGCGTTGATCGGCAGCGACAGGCCGAGCATGCCCAGCAGGAGACCGAAGGTGCCGTGCACGAGCAGCCAGCGCCACTCGCGCCGGACGACCGGATCGGCCACGGCGTCGCGCCACCGCTGCGGGGCCGGGCCCGGGCTGAGGATCTCGTCGCCCCAGCGCGACAACCGCCGCCGTTCCCGGTCCGCCGCGAAGCGTTGCAGGCGCAGCGCGGTACGCCCGAACAGCAGCCCGACGCCGAGGACGGACGTCAGCGCCACGAAGATCAGCCAGAGCAGCGCGGCGGTGGCCAGGCACGCGGTGCCCAGCCCTCCCACGAGGTGTTCCAGCGACTCGCGGATCCTGGTGGCGAGTCTGCGCAGCTCCGATCTCACGGGCAGCAACCTTAGGGCCTCACCGGCGGCCGCGGCAGCCCGCGGGCGGAGGAAGTACAGCCTGCTGTACCCGCGGTGGCGCGCTGGCGGGATCGATCGGGCACGCCGGAATTCCTAGCGTCGAAACATGACCGAGAACAAGGAACGGACCACCGTCACCCGTCCGCTGCTGTGGCTGGTGCTGGTGCTGAGCGCGGCGGCCAACGCCGTGGCGTCGAGCACCGGCGCCAACGTCTTCATCGGGGCCGGCTTCGGCGTGGTCACCCTCGCCTGCGCCGTCGCCCTCGTCGCCCACCACTACCGGCGCAGGGCCCGGTGAGCGCCGTCGTCCTCGAGCACGTCACGCGCGCCTATCCCGGCGGCGTCCGGGCCCTCGACGACGTGTCGCTGACCGTCGCCACGGGTTCGTTCGTCGCCGTCATGGGGCCGTCGGGCTCGGGCAAGAGCACCCTCATGCACTGCGCCGCGGGGCTCGACGCGCCCACGTCGGGGCGCGTCGTGGTCGGCGGCGCCGAGATCGGCGCGCTGAGCGAGAACCGGCGCACGGTGCTGCGCCGGGAACGGGTCGGGTTCGTGTTCCAGGCGTACAACCTCGTGCCGGCGCTGACCGTCGAGGAGAACGTGACGCTGCCGCTGCGGCTGGCCGGTGCCGCCACCGACCGGATGTGGCTGGAGACCTTGCTGGAACGGGTCGGGCTGGCGGGCCTGCGGAACCGCCGTCCCGCCGAGCTGTCCGGCGGCCAGCAACAGCGGGCCGCGATCGCCCGGGCGCTGGTCACCCGCCCGGCCGTGGTCTTCGGCGACGAGCCCACCGGCGCGCTGGACCTGCGCACCGCCCGCGAGGTCCTCGCGCTGCTGCGCGACATCGTCGACGGGTTCGGCCAGACGGTCGTCATGGTCACCCACGACCCGGGCGCCGCCGCCCACGCCGACCGGGCGCTGGTCATGGCCGACGGCCGGATCGTCGGCATCCTCGACAAACCCACCGCCGGCGACCTCGCCGAGCGGCTCACCCGCCTGGAGCTGCCATGATGCTGCGGCTCGCCCTGCGCACGGCCCGCCACCGCATCGCCGCCCTCATCGCGGTCGCCTGCGCGACCCTGGGCGGCGCCGCATTCGTCACCGGCATCGGCGTGCTGGCCGAGTCCGGGCTGCGCTCGCACGCCCCGGCGGGCCGGCTCGGCGCCGCCGACGTGGTGGTCGCCGCCCCGCAGCGCCTCGACGCCGGCGGCGACCTCGCGGTCGACCTGCCGGAACGCGCCCGGATCCCGGCCGCCGTGGTGGCCCGCATCGCCGAGGTCCCGGGCGTCACGGCCGCGGTCGGCGACCTGAGCTTCCCGGCCGCGCTCGTCACCACGACGGGGCAGGTGGTCCCGGGTCAGGATCCGCGGACGGCCGGGCACGGCTGGTCGTCGGCCACGCTGCTGGACCCGGCCCGGATCACCGGCGCCGCGCCCACCGGCCCGCGTGACGTCGCCCTCGACTCCGAGCTCGCCGCTTCGGCCGGTGTGCGGCCCGGCGACCGGGTGACGGTCGTGGCGGCGGGGCAGCGGGCCACGTACCGGGTGACGGCGGTGCTCTCCGGGGCGTACGGCGGCATCTACGTCGCCGATGCGACCGCAGCCCGGCTGACCGGCCGGGGCGGGGCCGTGGACCTGGTCGCCGTCCGGTCCGACGGTCACGCCACGGAACGGATCCGTGATCTCGTACGCCCTCAGCACCTGGCCGTCACCACCGGCGCCGCCCGCGGCGACGTGGCAGCACCCGAGGTCCGCGCCGCGCGCGCTCTGCTGCCCGTCCTCGCCGGCTCGATGGCCGGAGTGACACTTCTGGTGGTCGGCTTCATGGTGGCCGGCGCCCTGGCCGTCTCCCTCGCGGCACAACGGCGCGACCTCGCCCTGCTGCGGGCGGTCGGCGCGACGCCGCGCCAGGTACGCCGGCTCGCCGTGGCCCAGGCCGTCGCGGTCACCGCCGTCACGCTGCCGCCCGGGATCGCCCTCGGCTACCTGCTCGCCGAGCAGCTCCGGCAGCTGCTGGTCCGCGTCGGGATGCTGCCCGGGGTGCTCCCGCTGACGATCAGTCCGCTGCCCGGGCTCGCCGCCGTCCTCCTCCTGCTCGGTGCTGTCGCCGCCGCGGCCTGGTGCGTGGCGTGGCGGATCTCCCGGATGCCCGCCACCGAGGCGGTCGCCGAGTCGCGGGTCGAGCCGCGCCACCCGTCGCGGACGCGCGCGTTCGCCGGCCTGCTCCTGCTGGCCGCGGCGACCGTGCTCGCCGCCGGTCCCCTGCTGGCGCGCACCGAGATCGGCGCAGCGTCCACCGCGATCGCCGGGATCCTGGCCACCATCGGGGTCGCCCTGGCCGGGCCGCTCGCGGTGCAGCGGAGCACGGCCTGGCTGCGGCGCCGGCTGCCCGGGGACCTGCGCGCACCGGCGTGGCTCGCGGTCTCCAACACCCACGGGTACGCCCTGCGCACCGCCGGAGCCGTCACCACGCTCGCGATGGCGGTGGTCTTCACCCTCACGTACGGGCTCACCCAGACGACCGTGCTCCGCTCCACCGCCGACGACCTGCGCGCGGGCACCGTCGCCGACGTGGAGGTGTCCGCGCCCGGCCTCGGCGGGATCCCCGTGGACGCGGCCCCGGCGGTGGCAGCGGTGCCCGGCGTACGGGCCGCCGTGCCGGTCACGTCGACCACTGTCGTATGGCCGTACCGGATCATGGGTGAGCCGCAGACCGAGGCCGCGCCCGCGCTGGCCGTGCCGGCGTCCGCGGCGCAGGTGCTGGACCCGGACGTGCGCTCCGGGCGCCTGGCGGACCTGCGGGGCGCCACGGTCGCGGTCGACGCCGAGGCCGCCCGCGCCCGCAAGGTGAAGGTCGGGTCCGCGGTGGAACTGTTCCTCGGCGACGGCATCCGGGTCACCGCCCGCGTGGTGGCCGTCTACTCGCGGGGGCTCGGGTTCGGGCCACTCCTGCTCTCGCAGGACCTGGCCGCCGGGCACACCACGACCGGGCTCGCCGACCGCCTCCTGGTCCGCACCGACGGGACGCCCGCGGCCCGTGACCGCCTCGCCGCGGTCGTGCCCGGGCTCGACGTGCGCGACCCGCGGGCCACCGTGCCGGTGCCGGCCCAGCTGTGGATCAACGTGGCGGTGCTGGCGGTGCTGCTCGGCTACCTGCTGCTCGGCATCGCGAACAAGCTGGTCGCGGCGACGGCACAGCGGCGTACCGAGCTCGCCGCCCTGCGGTGGATCGGCGCGACCCCGGCACAGCTGCGCGCGATGATGCGGGTCGAGGCGGGGCTGGTGGGCGTCGCGGCGCTGGTGACGGGGGTGGTGCTCGCGGCCGTACCGCTGGCGCTGCTGGGGGTCGGCTTCCTGCACCGGCCCTGGCCGGCCGGGCCGCTGTGGCTCGCCCCGGCCGTGCTGACGGTGGTGGCGGCGCTCGCGTTCCTGACCGTGGAGATCCCCACCCGGCGGGCGCTTCGCGTCGCCCCGGCCCAGGCGCTGGTGCGGGAATGAGCCTGTCCGCGGGTAGGGTGCCCGGCGGAATGGGGAGGGAAGTCGACATGGCCGTGCCACTGCGCCCCGGCGACCCGCGCCGGCTCGGCGGCTACGAGCTGCTGGCGCGGCTGGGCGAGGGCGGCATGGGCACGGTCTTCCTCGGCCGCTCCCCCGGCGGACGCCGCGTCGCTCTCAAGGTGGTCCGCCCCGAGTACGCCGACGACCCCGAGTACCGGGCCCGTTTCCGCAGCGAGGTCACCCGCGCCCGGCAGGTCCCGCCGTTCGCCACCGCCGAGGTCCTCGACGCCGACCCCGCCCACGACCCGCCCTACCTCGTGGTCGAGTACGTCGACGGCCCCAGCCTCGCCGCGGTCGTCGACGGGCAGGGCCCGCTGACCGGCGCCGCCCTGCACACGGTCGCGGTCGGCACCGCCACCGCCCTGGCCGCCATCCACCGCGCCGGGGTCGTCCATCGCGACCTCAAGCCGGACAACGTCCTGCTCCCCCGCGGCGGCGTCAAGGTCATCGACTTCGGCGTCGCGCGGCCGGTCGAGGCCATCGGCCACCACACCGCCACGGACCAGCTGGTCGGCACGGTCGCCTACATGGCCCCGGAGCGCTTCGACGCCCACCCGGAGGCCGGTTTCGCGGCGGACGTCTTCGCGTGGGGTGCGCTGGTGGCGTACGCGGCGACCGGGCGTACGCCGTTCCACGCCGCCGGCCCGCCCGCGACGGCTCGGTGCATCCTGATGGAACCGCCCGAGCTCGACGGTGTACCGCAGCCGCTGCGCGACATCGTCGCCCGCTGCCTCGCGAAGGATCCCGCCGCCCGGCCGGCCGCCGGGGACCTCCTCGACGAGCTGGTCGCCCCGCGCCCCGGTCCGCCGGTCCACGCTCGGCCGGCGTCGCGGCATCGTGCTCGCGGAGTCGCGATCGGGAGCGGCGCCCTCGCGCTGGTCGTGGCGGCAGTGCTCGCCGTCAGAGCCTCGACCGGCGGCGACGCCGCGGCCCCGGACGTCCTCTCGGGCGGCCGGCGCGTGGTCATCCACCTCGTGGAGTCCGGTGAGGACCTGTGGATCCACCCGAACGGCGGCGAGGCGGAGACGACGGCCGCCGCCGGCGGCATCGCCGGCGAGTCGCAGTTCGCGCTCGTGCCGTCCGGTGGGGGCCACGAGATCAGGTGGCTGTCCGAGGAATACCCGGGCCAGTGCCTGGGCGTGCACATCAGCCCCGGCGTCAGTGCGGTGCTGGTGACCTCGCCCTGTCGCCCGGCCGCGGCGACGGTCTTCTCCATCCGTCCCGCCGGAAGAAAGGACGGTGCCGGGCGCCCGGCGTACATCCTGTCGAACGAGGCCTACGGAACGGTGGGGCGGTCCGCAGAGGACGGGCGTGTGACGCTCACGAAATCCGGCGGGACTTCCTTCAGCTTTGTCGATCGTGGGCCGGTCCGAATCTCGTAACACAGAACACAAAAGTGTCAACCATGACATCAAATGTCCTCTCTGTCACTTCACCGCAACAGGTGGGAAAGTGGGATGAGATGCGGCGGGCTGCCCGGCACGAAAGGGAGGGGCGCATTCCGGCGGCGACGCTGCAGGAAGGTGACGGTGTCACCTGCGATCCGAAAGGCCGGGCCATGACAATGCATCCGCCCCACCTGGTCACAGATTCGGCGAATGAATCATCCGTGGTGATCACCAGCGACGGCGATCGCGAATCGATGGAACTGGCGGTTCACGGCCGCTGGAGCCCGCTGCTCGCCACCGAGCTGCGTTACGGCATTCACAAGTGCCTGGCCGAATATCCGGTCGCCCTTCTGATCGACCTGCGCGACTTCGGCGACCCGCGGGGGCACAGCGCGCCGATGTGGCTGGCCGCCTATCACGCGGGGACGATTCCTCAGCCGCCCGTGCGCCTGGCGTTGTGCGTACCACCGGGGACCGTGCTCGCCACCCGGCTGCGCAAGACCGGAGCGTCGCATTTCCTGTCCGTGTACGCGAGCATGCCCGAGGCGCGCGCCGCGATGGCCGGCAGCCTGCCCGTGCCGGACCGGCTGCAGCTCATCCTGCCGCCCGAGCCCGAGTCGGCCGGCCGCGCCAGCGCCCTCGTCGACCAGGCCTGCACGGCCTGGCGCCTGACGCCGCTGGCGCACCAGGCCCGGACCATCGTCTCCGAGCTCGTCGGCAACGCCGTCGAGCACGCCGCCACCACCGTCCGGGTCACGGTGTCGCGGCGTGGCAGCGGCATGTACCTGGCCGTCCACGACGACGACCCGCGCCTGCCCGGACTGCCGGAGCCCGGACAGGACCGGCCCGGGGCGCCGGGCCGCGGGATGGGCCTGCGCATCGTGCACGCCGCGGCCGCCGCCTGGGGAGTCCGCGCCGGGAGCACCGGCAAGGTCGTGTGGGCCACCGTCGGCGGCCGCCCGGGGTGAACGATCCCACGGGATCCCGGCGTCACGTCCCGGCCGTCGGCGGTGGGGCATCCGGCGCGTCCATCGACTGCAGGAAGCGTGCGGCCTTGGCCTTGTTGACGGCGTCGAGCCGCGAGACCGCGCCGAGCTTGGTGTAGACGTTCGTCAGGTGGCGCTTCACCGTGCCCTCGGCGATCCGCAACCGCGCGGCGATCTGGGCGTTGCTCAGCGCCAGGGCGGCCAGCTCGAGCACCTGGAGCTGCCTTCGGCTCAGCGGGTTGTCGGCCGGCACGGCCAGACGCCCGGCGTTGCGATGGGAGACCACGAGCACGCTGTTGGCCTCGTGGCAGACCGTCCGGATGACGCCGAGCAGCTCCTGGCGGCCGGCCGACCGGACCAGCACGGCATGGGCCCCCGCCGCCAGAACCTCCTGCAGCAGGCGCAGGTCGTCGTCCATCGCCAGCACGACGACCCGCGTGCCCGGCGAGATCCGCCGGATGTGCCGCACCGTGGCGCAGGCCGGGTGGTCGGGCATCTTGACGTCGAGCAGGACCACCCGGGGCCGGCGGGCGGCCACCGACTGGACGGCGGTCACGCTGTTGCCCGCCTGGCCCACCACGCGGAAGTCCGGCTCGGCGGCGACGAGCTCGACCAGGCCCTCGCGGAGCAGAGGCTGGTCGCCGGCCACCAGGATGTCGATGATCGCGGTGCCCGGGACGTCGACCGGGCGGGCGGACCGCGGCCGCGGGGACCGCCGGACCACCCCCCGGTTGCGGCCCGGCCCCGGCAGGACGAACGGGACGTCGAGCTTGTGCATGACACCTCGCACATTCCGGTTGCGGCGGCCGTCGCAGAGGGACCGCCGCCGGTGGACGGCCGGCCGGGCCACCTTCCGCTCCCGCGCGCCGCGCCGCTATTCCGGCGCGTGCCTGACTTCGTCGATTCTGCCGACATCCGAGGGTGATTGTCCACGCGGCCGGACGCGTTTGCCGTCTTTTCACAAGTTCAAATTCGCGGCGAATCACGGCCCTACCACCAAAGGTGTAGTCCGGCGCACTCCGTTGGTATCTGTGCCCGTACGCCACGCCCTGCTCGTCGCGGCGCCACCCTTGCGCGCCTGCCGCCGTCGGGGTGTTGACTGCCCCACGGCCCATGTCCTGCGCACCAGGCTCCGAGGAGGACTTCCGTGACCGAACTCGCCGAACCGCCGGCCGGGCAACTGATCAGGCGCTACCGGATGCGCCGCGGCATGACCCAGGCAGCCCTGGCCGAAGCGCTGGCGAAAGCCTCCGGCAACGGCTCCGTGAGCCGCGACCAGGTCAGCCGCTGGGAGGGGGGCGGCCGGGTCCCGGGCCCCTACTGGCGGCGGTGGCTGAGCGCGGTGCTCGGTGTGCCGCGCCCGGAGCTGGACCGCGCGGCCGTACGCGCGCGGGCGGCGCGCCTGCTGGCCGGAGCCGGCACCCGAAACGGTGTTTCCCATTGACTTTTATCAATGGGGAGCGTGGCCAGAAAACGGACTCTTTCTCACCGCACCGGGCGCGACCAGGATCGGATTCCGGAACACCGGGACCCGCACCACCGGCGGGTTCTCGCCAGTCGTTTCCGATCCAAGGAGGAACCGTGTCCCACACCACCCGGCGTCTCGCCGCTCTCGGCACGCTCACCCTGGCCGCGGGTGCCACCGCCGCCCTGATCATGGCGCCCGCGAACGCCGCGCCGCTGGTGCCCCCGGCACCCGCGTCCAACCTGGTGATCAGCCAGGTCTCCACCCAGGGGCCGGGCGGCGCGACCGACGAGTTCGTCGAGATCCACAACCTCGGCGAGAACTCGATGGACATCTCGAACTACAGCGTCTGGTCCTGCACCAACTCCGGCACGCAGGTCCTGCTCGGCGTGCTCCCGTCCGGCACCGTCCTGAGCGGCACCGAGGACCAGCAGCCGGAGGTCGGCCAGTTCTACCTGCTCGCGGGACAGGACTACTCGCGCATCACGCCGCCGGACCAGACCTACAGCGGCAACATCGCGCGGACCGGCGGCGTGTTGCTGCGCGGCGCTCCGCAGGCGGGCAACCCGACGGGTGCCAGGATCGACTCGGTGGGCTTCTCCTCCGCCAACCCGTGCACGGAGACGGCGGCAGCACCCGCGCAGAGCACCACGTTCATGGACCAGGCCGCGCTGCGCGTGTCCGACCAGGACACCAACAACAACGCGTTCGACTTCCGCAGGATCTCGCCCGCCATGCCGCGCAACAGCAGCTCGTCCTGAGCATCCGGGACCGGGCAACGGGTACGGCCCGGTGGGAAACCCCACCGGGCCGTACCGGCCTGTCGTCAGCGGGCCGGCTGCACCAGGTCATAGGCACCGCGCACCGTCTGCTGCAGACGATTGCCGGCGCTGTCCCACGCCTCCGCCTTCAGCCACATGCCGCCCTGCGCGGCCGCGGCGGGATTGCGTACGGTGATCCCGTAACGGCCCGCAGCGATCTGCCGCACCGAGGCCGGGCGCCAGGTCTTCCCCTGATCGGCAGAGGACCACAGCCAGAGACCGGCCAGTGCTGCGCCGTTCTCCGCTCCCTGCGGTTCCCGGGCCAGCACCTCGAAGGCGAGGTCCTGCCCGGCGGGAGCATGGTTCGCCTGATCGAGGCCCAGCCGGTAGGTCAGCTGGATCAGCGGCTGATGCGCGCAGCCGCCGGTGAGGCCGTTGGGGCACGGCACGGACGGCGACTGCGGCGCAGCGGAACGGAACGACCACGCCGACGTGGTGTGCTGCACCGGCCGGACCGAGGTGCTGACCGGCGTCGGCCCGTCGACCTCGAGCCGGTAGGTCGCCGCTTGCGCCGGCAGCCGGAACGTGGGCATCGGCAGGCCGTTGGTCTGCTCCTCGGCCGGCACCTCCGCACCGTCCCGGAAGAGCCGGACCTGGCTGCGATAGTCCGGCCACGACTGCACGGCATGCGAGTCGGACGAGTCCATCAGGTGCCAGGCCGGGATGAGCACGGCGCCGTCCGGACCGCCCCGGCAGAGGCCGCAGCCGTCACTCCCGCCGGCGGGTTCCGCCTCCAGGATCGGGCCTTCGTACCAGCGCTCCTCAGGCAGCGACCGGGTGCCGGCGGCGAACACGTCACGGCTGATCAGCGAGGTCGTCCGCGACGGCGAGCCGGCCGGCTGCTCGTTCTGGGTGGTCCAGCGGGTCCACGTCACGGCCCCGTTCGCCGGGCCTACATATTCGATACGCACCGCCGGCGCCGGGAACTGGACGCGTTCGCGGACGGCACTGACGCTGCGGGTACCGAAGGCGTACCAGTTCTTCTCGTAGGTCATCGCGGTGTCGGCGTGGTAGCGCGTCGGGATCGTCACCAGCCCGGAGGGCGTCGCAAGGTCGCTGCGCCCGGCCGGGACTCCGTCGGCGGGATAGAAGAGGTTGTAGTTGCTGTCCGGCGAGCCGTCGCCGGTCAGGGTGAGCCGCACCGGGCCGCTCGCCAGCCACGCCCGCAACCCGGCGCCCTCCTGCTGACCGAGGAACAGCTGCGGCACCGGCGTCGCCGCCGGCCGGCTCAGCGGCACCGCCCCGGCACGATCGACGAAGACGAGGACCCCGGCGGCGCCGGCCTCGGCGACCGCCCGGGTGGCCGCGGTGGCAGCCTGCGCGGCGGCCGCCGGATCCGAGCCGTCGACGGCCACCAGGGCGAACCGGCCGTGCAGGTCGAGGCCGGCGAGATCCTCCGCCCGGCCCTGCCCGGCCCAGAGCAGATCGGCCTGGCGGGTACCGGCCCAGCGGGCGGGGGTGTGGTAGACGTCGTACCGGGCGTGCAGATCCACGCCGGTGGCGGCGGTGTCGGCCCGTACCCGCAGCCCGGCGGCGGCCAGCGTGCGCTTGTCGTACGTGTCGAGGGCACCATGCCGCGCCGCGGGCTGGGGAGTGACGAAGATGCCCAGATCGGGGTCGGTCCGCACGGCGGCCAGCAGACTCGTCTGCGCACCGGCGGAGGTGCGCACCACCTCGACGGAACGCGCCAGCTCGTCGGTGGCCTCACCGGTGGTCACCGTGTGCTTCTGCCCCTTGCGGGCGTCCAGCGTGATCTCGGTGTCACCGGTGACGGAGACCTCCGGCGACACCAGGAGGTCCGTACGCCGTCCGGTCAGCTCGCCGGCGGACAGCGATGCCAGGGCCTGGAACACGCCACCCTTGCGGACCGGTACGACCGCGGTCCCGTCCTCCACGGCCACGACCGTCGTCGGGGCGGAGAAGGGATCGTTCGAGGCGGCCGGATCGAGGGTGGCGTCGACCAGGTAAGCGCTGGCGTACGGCACCGGCCTGCCCTGGTAGTCGGTCATCGTCACGGTCACTTGCGAGGTCTCCGGGCGCACGTAGACGCTGACCGCGGTCCGCAGCGAGACGTGCTCCCCGGTGGCCGTGACGGCACCGCCGTACGCGCCTCCGGCGGCGGCCGGGTCGATGGTGAGCGTGACGGTGGCCCGGCCACCCGCCGGCACGGTGAGCTCGCTCGCCGAAAGCCGGCCGAGGTCCGGCGCCGCGGTGCCGTTCCAAGCGGTGAGGGCCACCCCGAGCTGCAGGGTCAGCGGCACGGCGCCGTCGTTGACGTAGCTGACGGGGTAGGTGTCGTCCGTGCCGGGGGCTCCGCCGTCGGCCTGCAGGGAGCCGGTGGCGGAGGTGTCCTGCCGCACGGCCCGGGCGACGTCCACCCGGCCCGCGCCGACCGCCGTCCAGCTGCCGTCGATCGGGGCGGCGCTGCTGATCAGGGCGTCCTTGAGCCGGTCCGCGTGCCACGCCGGGCGGCGCTGGGCGAGGATCGCGGCGGCACCGGCCACGTGCGGGGTGGCCATCGACGTGCCGGAGAGCGCCGTGTACGAGTCGTCGACGGGAGAGCCGAGCTCGGTACCGGCCGCGCGGGCGGCGACGATGCTCACGCCGGGCGCCACGATCTCCGGCTTGATGAGGCCGTCCCCCAGTCGCGGGCCGCGGCTGGAGAAGGTGGCCGGCTGGTCGTCGCGGTCCACGGCGCCGACGGTCAGCGCGGCACGGGCCGCACCGGGTGCGTTGACGCTCACCGAAGCTCCGTCGTTGCCCGCGGCCACCACGAACAGGGCACCGGTCTGCTCGCTCAGCTCGTCGACCGCCGCGCTCAACGGGTCGGTACCGTCCGTCGGATCACCGCCCAGGCTCATGTTGATCACCCGGGCGCCGCTCGCGGCCGCCCACTGCATGCCCGCGATGACCGAGGAGTCCATCCCGGACCCGTCGTCGTCGAGCACCTTGCCGATCATGAGCTGCGCGCCGGGGGCCACGCCGCGGTACCGGCCGTCGGAGGCAGCGCCGCTGCCCGCGATGATCGAGGCGACGTGGGTGCCGTGCCCGTGACCGTCCGCGGTGGATCCGGAGTCGGTGAAGTCGGCCGAGGCGGCGATCCTGCCCTGCAGGTCGGGGTGGCCGGCGTCGGCCCCGGTGTCGAGGATCGCGACCTTGACGCCCCGGCCGTCGTATCCGGCCGCCCAGGCCTCCGGGGCGCCGATCTGTGCGGCGCTGTGGTCGAGCGTGGCGGTCACCCGGGCGTCGAGCCACACCTTGCCGACGCCCTGGCGCAGCGCGGCCCGGTCGCCGGGTGCGGCGCCGGGGCGGATCGCCGTCCAGAATCCGGAGCCCTTGCGCTCGACGCGCAACGCGGAGCCGCGCACGGCCGGCAGGTCGCGGGTCCGGCGGCTGGCCGGAAGGGCAGCGAGTTTCCGGGTACGCGGGTGCGTCACGATGACCGGCAGCGTGGCCGACCGGCTGTCGTCGAGCCCCTGCCGGGTGAGCCCGCGCACGTTGAACAGCTCCCGGTCCAGCACGCCGGCGCCGAGCAGCGGTTCGGCGTCCGACGGGACGATGTAGAGCGCCGGGCCGCCGGCCGCCGAGCGGCGCACCGTCGTGGCGAAGGTGATACCGGTCCGGTCGGGTCCGGGCTGGACGGTGACCTGGGCGCGCCCCTCCGGCAGGTCGTGGTAGCGGACCCGGTCGCCGGTGAGCAGGGTGACGGTGTGGTCGGCGGCCACCGGCGTCGATGCCGGTCGGCCGGGGGCCGGCGGCTGAGCCTGCGCGCCGGTCGGCGCGAGGACCGCGCCGGCGCCGAGGACCACGGCGGCGGCCGTGGCCCGGATGCGCCCGCGGCGGGCAGCGCCGGAGCTGTGGCTGGGGCTCATGGAACCGTCCTTTCGTCCGGATGGCGAAAGCAGCAGCACCGCGCCATGTCGTGCACGGCGCGGTGCTGGTGGGCCGCTAGGGCGGTGCAGATGAACCAGCCGCTAACAACTTATGAAAAGGATGACGTCCGGTGAGGCATGGCGGAACGGTTCCGCCCTGGCGCGAACTCGCCGCTGACGGCACAGCGCCAGCCGGACGGGGGGTTCCCCCGCCACCATGAGTCAGGTGTTCTCCGTAGCCGGGCTGGGACCCGAGGACGAAGCCGTCTACGAGGCCTTGATGGACGGTCCCGCCACCGTGCCCGAGCTCGCCCGCAGCACCCGCCTGGCCGAGGAGCTGGTCCGGGTCGCGCTGGACCACCTCGAGGAGGCGGGACTCGTCGGCCGCGGCGCCGGCCACCCCGAGCGGCACACCGCTGCGGCGCCGGACGTGGCCCTCGAGGCGCTGTTGCTGCGCCAGGAGGCCCGGCTGCAGCGGGCCCGCCTGCACGCGCACCAGCTGGCCGCCCGGCACCGCCGCGCCCACGCCGGCGACGACCCCGCGTCGCTGGTGGAGGTGGTCACCGGGCGGATGGCCGTGCTGGAACGCTTCGAGCAGATCCAGCGCGGGGCCCGCCACGAGATCCGGGCCATCGACAAGCCGCCGTACGCGGTGCCGTCGGCCAACCGCAACCCGGTGGAGCCCGAGATGCTTGCCCGGGGCGTGAAGTACCGGATCATCTATGACCCGCAGGGGCTGACGGACTTCCACGACCTGCGGGCCGACCTGGAGCAGAACGCCGCCCGCGGCGAGGTGGCCCGGGTCCTGGCCGCACCGACGAAGCTGATCCTCGCCGACGACCGGTTGGGCCTGCTGCCGCTGCAGGCGGCACCCGCCTCCATCGAGAGCATCATCGTCGTGCACCCGTCCGCCCTGCTGGAGGCGCTCGGCGCGCTCTTCGAGTCACTGTGGGCCCGGGCCCTGCCCCTCGGCCTGCAGGCCGGGCAGACCGCCGTGGACGCCGGTCCCACCCGGGATGACCGGCGCCTGCTGAGCCTGCTGACCACGGGCATGCCCGACGTCGTCATCGCCCGGCAGCTGGGGCTCAGCTACCGCACGTTCCAGCGGCGGCTGCGGGAGCTGCTCGTCCGGCTGGACGCCGAGACCCGGTTCCAGGCCGGCGTACGCGCCGCGCACCTGGGCTGGATCCCCTACGACGGCCCCTGATCCTGCACCAGGGCCGGGGGAAGGTAGAGGCCCCGGTCGGCGGCGCGCATCACGGCGGCGGCGGTGCTGCGGGTGCCCAGCTTGCTCCGGACCTGGTCCAGGATCGCGTGCACGCTGAGCACGCTCACCCTCAGCCGGGCGGCGATCTGCGCCGTGGGCCAGCCGGCCACCAGCAGGCCGAGGACGGTCATCTCCCGCCGGTCGAGCTGGTGCAGGTCATCCGGCGGCCGCAGCACCACGACGGCGCTCACGTGGTGCGGGGGCTGGTCGGGGCAGGCCAGCATGGTCGCCCGCAGGTAGCGGGCCGGCTCCTGACGCGACTGCGGCACGTGGAAGGTGGCCTGGCTGTCGCCGTCGGTGTAGCACGCGGCGACCTCGGCCAGCACCGGGGAACCCCGCGTCAGCAGCCGGTGTCCCGGCAACCCGGGGACGGGCGCGAGGGTGTCGTCCTGGGTCAGCACCACGCCCGCGAGCGCGTCGCCGACCAGCCCGGCCAGGGCACTGACGGTCCGCATCGGATCCAGGGCGTGCGCGATCAGCGGCGCCAGGCCGGCGAGCAGCTCGCGGGTGGCGTCGCTGACCGGGGTCCGGCTGTACGTGTGAGTGGCCAGCACGCCGAGGTAGCGCCCGTCGGCGGTGTGCAGCGGAACGCCGATCCCCTCGCCGAACCCGGCCGGGGCCATGTAGTCGGCCCAGCCGGGAATCTCCGCGGCGGGCTGCGGCAGGTCCATGACACGCAGCGGGAGCCGGTAGCGATGCAGTCCGAGCTGTTCGACGCTGCCCAGGAAGTCCGGGGTGGCCAGGTGCTCGACCACCGGCCCCGGGTACCCGAAGCTGACCAGAGGGGGCTGACGACGCCGGTCGGGACGCAGCAGCGTGACGCAGGCGGCGTCGATGGCCATGACGGGGCGCAGGGCTCGGAGCACGGCCTCGGCGCGCTCGGCGAGGCCGGTGGCGCGCAAGGCGATCGTGGAGATCTCGGCCGCCAGCGGCGTAGCGGGCGAGGCCCGGTCACGCATGCGAACCTCCGACGGAGGCCTGCCCGCTTGCGGCGGATCCGGACATCATTGCAGGAAGCGTACTCGAGGAGCCGGGATGCGGATGTGCCGCTCCGCATGACCGGCTCCCGCAGAAGTATGCCAAAGTGCTCGAGACCGATAAAGAGGGACGTTCCAGATCAACGATGAACATCTCGTTGCCATCTTGTAGCGCCTTCGGGCTCAACTTCGGCCCGTTGCGGCCGACGGATCTTGCGTGGAGCGCTTCAACCCGTTCCGGATGTTCCCGAGCATCCGGGCCCTCATGATCTTTTTGGCGATCGCGCTGAGCGCCAACGCCTCGTTCTTCCTCACCCTCGGAGCGGCCCTGCTCTACGAGGGACCGGCGCCGTCCGGGTTCGTGACGCGGATGGCCCTGCTCGGGGTGGGCAACGTCGTATTCTGCTTCCTGGTCGTCCTGTGGGCGGCCCGGGCGATCACGCTGCCGTTCCAGCAGATCCGCTCCTTCATGGCGCGCCTGGTCGAGGGCGACCTGCGCGGCAGCATCCAGGTCGCCGGCCGCGACGAGGTGGCGCAGACCGCCCGGTCGCTGAACGAGCTGACCGAGCTGCTCGGCGAGTCCATCGGCGCGCTGCGGACCAACGCCGCCGAGCTCGTCGAGTCGGCCGACCGCCTCGGCACGGTCAGCACCGACCTCGACGGTGACGCCGCCCAGGCCTCCGGCCGCGCCTCGGCCATGGCCGAGTCCGCCGCCCGGGCCACCGCCAGCGTCGCGTCCATCGCCGCCGGCGCCGAGCAGGTCGAGGCCAGCATCGCCGAGATCGCCCGCAGCTCGGCCACGGCCGCCGAGGTCGCCGCGCAGGGCGTGCGGACGGCCACCGAGGCCAACCAGACGGTGGCCCGGCTCGGCGCCAGCACCGCGGCCATCCAGGACGTGGTCCGCGCGATCACCGCGATCGCCCAGCAGACCAACCTGCTGGCGCTCAACGCCACGATCGAGGCGGCCCGGGCCGGCGAGCAGGGCAAGGGATTCGCCATCGTCGCCGGCGAGGTCAAGGACCTGGCTCTGCAGACCGCTACGGCCACCGAGGACATCAGCGCCCGGATCGCCGCCATCGGCACCGACAGCGCCGCCGCGGCCGAGGCGATCAGCGAGATCGGCGAGTTCATCGGCCGGGTCAGCGAGCTGCAGAGCACCATCGCCGGCGCGGTCGAGGAACAGAGCGCCACGTCCCGGGAGATCGGGGCGGGGGTGCGGGGCACCGCCGGCCACTGCGACGCGATCGTGGCCGACGTCAGCGACGTCACGGAGGCGGCAGGCAGCACCGCGACCGGCGCGTCCCAGACCCGCCAGATGGCCGGCACGCTGCGCGAGACGGCACGCAGCCTCAGCGCCATCGTCGACCGGTTCTCCGTCTCCGGCTCCTAGGAGTTGCAGGCGATCCGGTCGCCGTCGGGGTCGAGCCTCTGCCGGTCCCTGCCGACGACCGCGACGTCCTTGAAGCCGTGCTCCGCCAGCCAGGCGCACTTGTCCGTCGTACCCGGCGGGAACACCAGCGGGATGCACTGGTTGCGGTCGCCGTACGCGTGATCGCAGCCGTCGGCGAACGCCGGCATGCTGAGCTTCGCCTTCGGTGAGGGTTTCCGGGGCAACGGCTTGACTCCGGGCTGCCGGGCGAAGTCCTGGACGAAGGGTGCCGCTCCCCCGTCCCGCGGCGCCTCCGGCGTGCCGGCCCCGGCCGCCCCGGTGGCGGCCGGGGCGGCCGGGGACATCGAGGTCCCCGCGGGGGCGGACGGTGCGAGCGGCGGGGCGTTCAGCGGCCAGGTGCTGTCGCTGGGCCGCGGCGCCCCCGCCACCATCGTGCGAGGCGCCGCGGAGTCCGGGCCGGCCAGCGCGGCGACCGCCAGGCCGCCGACGACGACCAGCACGCCGAGCCCGCCCAGGACGCCGAGGATCAGCTTGAGGCGGCTCATCCGACGTGCACCCACTGAGCCACCGACGGCACGCCGTTGGCGCCGGTCACGAAGAGCATGTACCAGCCGGGCGGGGCCAGGTTGGGATTGCTCGTCAGGTTGAGGCCGACGGTGGTGCCGGACACCGACATCGGCAGGTCGACGTACCGCTGGTTGGGGTCGCTGGAGTGGGTGACGGCCTCCGGCCGGATCAGCGCGGCGCGGGTGATGGGCCCGTCCACGGTGATCTGGTTGGTGCTGCCGTACGCCCACTGCCTGGTCGCGACCGTGAGGATCTGCGGCCGGCCGCCCTTGAACAGGTACGGCGGCGAGTACACCGAGATCCGCATGTCGAACGAGCCGTCGCCGGGGTTGTTCCCGACCGCCATGACCCGCCCGTCGGGCAGCAGGAACGCCGACGAGTGGTAGGTACGCGGCACCGGGTCGGTGGCCATGCCCGCGGTGAACTTGTTGGTCACCGGGTCGAACATGGACGCCTCGTACACCGGGTCGGCGCGGTTGTGCAGGCCGCCGCCGGTCTCGAAGACCTTGCCGTCCGGCAGGAGCACCGCGGACACGTACATCTTGCCCTGGGTGGCGGTCTGCGGGACCCCGCCGGTGAGCTTGCCGGTCGGCAGCAGCGGGCCCGGCTGGTAGACCGGGTTGGCCTGCTTGAGGTCGATGAGGTCGGTGAGCCGGCTGGCGTCGGGGTTGCTGTCGATGTTGCCGCCGCCGAGGGTCAGCACCCGCTGGTCCTGGGCCGGGGGCAGCAGCACGCTCATCGACTGGTCGCGCTCGTCCTTGCGCTGCAGCCCGATGACCGGGGTGATCGCACCGGTGCCGTAGTGGTAGATGGAGGCGCCGCTTCCGGGCAGGCCGTTGCCGAAGACGTGGCTGCCGGAGTAGAAGAGCCGGCCGTCCTGCATGAGGATCATCGACGGGTACAGGCCCCAGAAGCTCCAGGTCTGGTTCGCCTCGCCGATGCCCAGCCACCGCTGCTGCGCGGCGTTGAAGTACTGGGTGGCGACGGTGCCGGAGGAGTCCTCGCCGAGCCCGCCCAGCGCGATGACGTCACCGTTGCCCATCACCGTCGCCGACGGGTACCAGCTGCCGGCCGACATGTCGTTGACCTTCTGGTACGCGTTCGTGTCCGGGTCGAAGATGTACGAGTCCTTCAGGCCCTTGTACCCGTGACTGCCGTCGGCGGCCGGGTAGTCCTTGTTGCCGCCCATGATGAGCACCCGGCCGTCGGAGAGCTGGACGTGCCCGGCGCAGAACAGGTCGGCCGGCGTCGCCACGTTCGTGAACGTGCCGGTGGACGGGCGGTAGACCGCCGTCTTGAAGGTGCCCGAGGCGAAGGCGTCCGGGTCGTTGCCGGAGCCGGCCACCAGCAGGACGTCACCGTTCTTGAGCACCACCGCATGGATGCCGCGGACCGGGGAGTCGAACGGCATGACCTGCCACGCCCCGGCGGTGCACGCCGCGCCGGCGCTGCAGGAGGTGCCGGGGGCGGCCTGGGTGGCGTCGGTCAGCGCGTAGTCGTCGGTCTGCAGGGTGCCGACGCCGTAGATGGTGACGCCCCAGACGATCTGGTCGGTGTTCGGCGGGACCGCGGGCGTACGGACGGTCTTCTGCGTCCACGCGCTCGTGACGGGCAGCGTCGCCAGGTCGGTCCAGTACACCCAGCCCTGGGCGACATCGTGGCGGAACACGGTCATGACGGTGTTCGCGGTGGTCGTCTTGTACCAGACCGAGGCGTCGTACTGGTGTCCCGGCGTCACGTTCGGGGCGCAGGACGGGTTCTCCAGCATCATGGCCTTGCGGTCACCGCTGCTGATGGCGCTGACCGTGATCTTCATGGCGTTGCGTCCGCTGTGCGGCGCGGTGTGCGTCACCTCGAAGGTGTGCGCGCTGTCGCCCCAGCCGGACTTCTCCCAGCACACCGGGAAGCTGGTCGCGTCGACACTCTCGAGGCCGCCGTTGCTCAGCAGGTTGGCGGCCGCCGACGAGCGCCCGGGCACCAGCAGCGCGAGCACCAGGGCGAGAACCAGCACCTGCGCGATGCGTACCCGGTCCTTGCGGCTGAACAGCGGCAACGGTCTGGTCCGGCTCATGCCTTCGCCTCCGCGAGGTAGATGACCCTGTCGAGGATGAGAAAGCGCACGACGAACGAGGCGACGAGCGTGACGAGGTTGGCGATCAGGACGCCGACGTGCAGGCCGTCGACGAGCAGCGCCAGCAACGGGATCCGCAGCAGCAGGTCGGCGTTGCCCATGACGAAGAACCGCGCGAGCCGGCCGGCCAGACTGCGGTGCCGGCGGTTGCGGTAGAGCAGGGTGTCGGTGAGCGCGAAGTTCCAGCCGACGGCGATCATGTTGGCCGCTATCGCCGCCGGCACGTAGTGCACGCCGATGACGTGCGCGAGCAGCCAGAGCGCGAGCTGGTTCGGGATGAGGCCGGAGACGCCGATGAGCCCGAAGGCCAGCATCCGGGTCCGCTGCGCCCCGAACCGCAGGATGGCCAGGTGCTTGAGGAAGCGGACACCCTCGGCGACCGTCGACTTCGACTCCCCGGCGTGGCGCTGCTGGAACGTGTACGGCACCTCGACGATGCGCCCCGGCCGGTTGCGCACGACCAGCTCGAGCAGCACCTTGAAGCCCAGCGGTCGCAGCTCGTCCACCTCGAGGGAGCTGGTACGGACCGCGAACAGGCCGCTCATCGGGTCGCTGACGCGCAGCAGCGAGTTGCGGAAGACGAGCTTGGTGAGCAGCGTGGAGCCGCCGGAGACGAACCGCCGGTAGCCGTCGGCGAGCCCGTCGGTGCGGCCGCCGCCGGCGTACCGGGTGCCGACGACGAGGTCCGCCCCGTCGCGCATGCCGGCCGCGATGAGGTCTGGCACGATCTCCGGCGGGTGCTGCAGGTCGGCGTCCATCACCACGACCCACGCGCCGCGCGCCAGCCGCATGCCCTCGACGACCGCGCCGCCGAGCCCGCCGGTGCCGTGCTCGCGGTGGTGCACGGTGATCGGGATCGGGCAGGTCGCCGCGGCGGCGCGGATGACCTCCGGGGTGTCGTCGGTGCTGTCGTCGACGAAGACCAGCTCCGTCTCGTCCGCCGGGAGCACCGCGACGAGGCGCTCCAGCAGGGCGGCGATGTTCTCGCGCTCGTTGAACGTCGGGATCACCACGGTCTGCCGCAGCGTGGCCGGCACCTGGAGCTCACCGAGCTCACCGGCCAGCATGAGCCGGGCGGGACGGGTCATCTCGAGGGTCATGGCTTCTCCTTGTCGACCCGGCGGATCTCGATCGGCCCCGACGCGGGCCCGAACGAGGCGACCACCGTGGAGTTGGTGAGCAGCTTGGCGACTGTCGGCAGGGTGCTGGTGTCCTGGCGCAGAGCCGGGCTGGAGACGATGTAGTCCACGTCGCGCCACCCGGCGGGCAGCCGGGCCGCCACCGCCGTGTCCAGATCGAGCTTGTAGAACCAGATGACGTGCTCCGGTTCGTAGCCGGCGTTCACCGCGTCGAGCCACAGCACGTCGTCCAGAACGATGGTGGTGCGGGCGTGATCCGGCAGCTCGTCGCGCAGATAGGTCGCCGCGGACTGGTATGGAGCGTTGTCGTCGGTGACCAGTGCCCGCCGGTCGCCGACGTACCAGCGCGGCAGGACGACGGCGAGGGCGACGACGACTGCGGCACCGAGGACGGCGAACCGCCACCAGTGCTCGCGCGGCCGCAGCTTGAGCACGCCCGTCTCGACGACACCCGCGATGACGATGGCGAAGAACGGCAGGATCTGCACGACGTACATGGCGGGCAGGTAGCCGCCGGGCCGCAGCGCGACCACGGCCAGGATCAGGGCGGCGAGCGCCGGCGAGCGCAGCCGCCGCACGAAGAGGGCCACGGCGGTGGCCGCCAGACCGGCGAGCAGGATGACCGCGTCGTAGTACAACCAGGAGCCGATCAGCGCCCCCGAGCCGGAGCTGGAGTCGAAGGCACTGCCGGATCCCGAGCGGTTCAGCAGCTGGAACTGCCACGCGCCGATCAGCGAGACGTGTCCCTCGCCGGGGAACAGCTCGCCGCGCAGCATCGCGTACAGCGGGTAGAAGACGCCGACCAGGACCAGGCCGCTGGTGAAGGCGCCGAACGCCCAGGGCCGGGTGGAGGACCGGGCGGCGTTCTGCCACATCGCGACCAGCACGGCGGGCATCGTGATGACCATGGTCTCCTTGGACAGTACGGAGACCGCGGCGGCCGCTCCGGCGGCGGCGTAGTGCCACAGGTGCTTGCGCGGCGACAGCGCCAGGGCCAGCGCCCCGAGCATCCACGTCACGGCGAAGCTGTCGAGGTAGATCTGCCGGTTCATGGTCAGCGACAGCGGGGACAGTCCGAACGCGAGCAGCGCCAGCGCGGAGGCCCACCGGGTGAAGCCGAGCCGCCGGCAGATGACGTACACCAGCAGCAGGGCCGCGGCCTCGATCGGCAGCATCGCGAGCCGGCCGCCCGCCACAGCCAGCAGCTTCGGGGCGAGCAGGGCGGGGATCCACGAGAGTCCGGCGAGCTGCACCCAGGCGAGCGGCGGGTGGTCGTACCAGTAGGTGTAGTGCGCGAGGCCCCGCCCGTGCTGGACCGCCCACGCCTGCGCGAGGTAGGTCCCTTCGTCGTCGGAGGCCATCGGGAAGCCGGTGATGTTCCACGCCAGCAGGACCAGGACCACTGCCGCGAGGCCACCCGCGAGATACCGGTCCGTCCGCGTCGCACGCTGCGGCGTGAAGGCGGCCCGCTTCGACGGTACGGGCGCAGGCGCCTCCGCCGGTGCCGGTGTCCTGGGCTTCAGGAGGTCGATAGTGGTCACGCCGCGACCTCGCTCTTCGCCGGGGTGGTCTGGAGGTGGGCGCCGACGTGGGCGGTCAGCTCCCAGTTGCGCTTGCCGGTGTACTCGCGCCAGACCGCGCGCAGCGCCGCGACGGACAGGACCAGCGCGTAGGGGAAAGCGCCGAGGATGAGGCGGGCGTAGTGGTGCCACCGGATGCGCAGGCCGTACTGCTTGCCGAAGTCGCGCAGCCCGACCGTCTGGAAGACGAGGTTGGCCGCCATCGGCACGACCGGCACGAAGGTGAGCAGCGCGACGAAGACCGGCAGCTGCGCCCAGACCGCGATCGCGATGCCGACCGGGATCACCACGGCGGAGAAGGCCTGCAGGAACGGGCCGGTGAGGGTGTAGCGGGCGAGCATCCGCTGGCCGAAGCCGGGCAGCTTGCGCCACTCCCCCTTGCGGTAGACCTGCAGGAAGCCCTGGTTCCACCGGGTCCGCTGCTTGAGCAGGGCGGTCACGGAGTGCGGCGTCTCCTCCCGGGTCACCACGGAGGAGTCGTACGCGACCACGACCTTCTTGCCGCGGCTGCTGAGCCGCACGCCCAGGTCGCAGTCCTCGGCGAGGCATGTGCCGTCCCACCCGTTCGCCTCACGCAGCACCTCGGTGCGGACGAAGACGGTGTTGCCGCCCAGCGGGATGAACCCCTTGCCGGCGTGCAGGTGCAGCCGGCTGCGGAACCAGAAGAAGTACTCGAGGCAGTTGTGCAGGCTGTACCAGCTGGAGTGGAAGTTGATCAGCTGGACGCCGCCCTGGACCACGTCGGCGCCGGTGGCCCGGAACGCGTGGTCGACGTGCTCGAGCAGCAGCGGGTCGACCTGGTCCTCGGCGTCGAAGACCCCGACGACGTCGCCTCGGCAGTACGGCAGGGCCGCGTTGAGGGCGCGTGGCTTGTTCTTCTGCTCACTGTGGTCGGTCACCACCAGGATGCGGCCGGGCGCGCTCGCGGCGACCCGGTGCGCGACCTCGGCGGTCTCGGGGTCGTCGTGCCCGACGATCACGATGATCTCGAAGCCACTGTGGGTGGACTCGAGCAGGCGGGCGACCGTGTGCTCGAGCACAGCCTGCTCGTGGCGTGCCGGCACAAGCAGCGAGAACGTCAGCTCGTGTTCGCCGTCGGGTGCGGCGAAGCGGGTGGACGCCAGCGTTTCCGGCGTGCGCCAGGCGTGCATCGTCCACCAGAGAGTGACCGCGGCGAAGGCCGCGAGCACCAGGGAGACCAGGATCATGACGGCGGCGGCCAAGGACGTTGCCTTTCGCGATATGGCGGGTCCCATTCGGAGCCCAGCGCGGCAAACCATAGCGGAAAAGCGCGTCGCATATCCAAGCCGACTGACGTCTTTTTTACAGCGTTCGGGGAATCTTTTCCTCGATGGACGGCCCCAGGAAACAGTTGCGTCACATCGACCGCCGCATTAGCGGATAGCCCACGGCAATTGCCGCGGGATCGGACATGGGGTGATCATTGCCGGTATGGCCGGTTCGCCGAGCTTCGTACCAGGGGATACGCGTGGATCATCCGATGTCGACGAACGTACCGCGCGCATCGTACGAACGGTCAATGGCGATGGCCATTTTCCTTGAACCGCGTCCTTTCCGGACGATTACCGGCGCGTCACCGCTCGTGATCCAGACCTTTCGATCGATGACCGTCTCCGGTGGCGAAACACATTCGCATTGCCATTTTCGACGGCCATCGATCTTCCATTGCCGACCATTTGCGCCGGCGTTTGGCGTCGTCAGAGGTGAGGGCCGAGCAAGGTCAGGTCGGCCGGCGAGAGCCGGTCGCGGGCGGTCTTGGCCTGATGCCAGTACGGGTACAGCAACGGCGCGGCACTCGCCTCGTCCAGCCGCGCGCGTTCCTCGTCGCTCAGCCGAAGCTCGGCCGCGGCCAGGTTGTCCGCGAGCTGCTCGGCGTTGCGCGCCCCGATCACGAGCGAGGTGACCGCCGGCCGGCCGAGCAGGTAGGCCAGCGCGACCTGCGCCGCGGACACCCCCCGGTCCTGCCCGATGGAGACCAGGACCTCCACGGTGTCGTAGAGCCGCTCCTGGTCGTGCACGGGAGGCTCGTTCCAGTCGGTGAGCTGCCGCGACCCGGCCGGCGGCCGCTGACCGCGCCGGTACTTGCCGGAGAGCAGCCCGCCGGCGAGCGGGCTCCAGACCAGGACACCGAGCCCCTGGTCGACGGCGGCGGGGATGAGCTCGTACTCGGCGTCGCGCGCCTGCAGCGAGTAGTAGATCTGCTGGCTCACGAAGCGGGGCGCGCCGATGCGCTCCGCCGTGCCGAGCGCCTTCATCAACTGCCAGGCCGCGTAGTTGGAGGCGCCGACGTAGCGCACCTTGCCCTGCCGCACGAGCAGGTCGAGGGCCTCCAGCGTCTCCTCGAGCGGGGTCTGGCCGTCCCACTCGTGCACCTGGTAGAGGTCGATGTGGTCGGTCCGCAGCCGGCGCAGGCTCGCCTCGCACCCGGCGACGACGTGCTGCCGGGACAGACCGGCGTCGTTGGGCCCCGGGCCCATCGGCATGCGGACCTTCGTCGCGACGAGCACGTCGTCGCGGCGGCCCTCGAGCACCTCGCCGACGATCTCCTCGGACATCCCCTCGGAGTAGACGTCGGCGGTGTCGATGAGGTTGATCCCGGCGTCGAGGCACTGGTCCACCTGGCGCCGCGCCTCGTCGACGCCGGTGGCGCCGACGGCGGCGAAGTTCCCCTTGCCGCCGAACGTCATGGTGCCCATGGTGAGGACGGAGACTCTGAGGCCGGACCGGCCGAGCTGGCGATATTCCATACCGCCAACCTATGCCCGGTCGTGGCGCGGCGCCCGGGAAGCAGCGGGACCTCAGCTGACCAGCAGCCCCAGCGCCGCGCCGGTGCTGCTGAGCGCGGCCAGCACCTCGCCGGCCGTCAGCCGGGGCGGCGGCACGGCACCCAGCGGCGACGCGGTGGACAGCACCGCGGACGCATGGGCGGCCGGCAGCGGCACCAGGGGATAGTGGCTCATCGCCAGCGAGTCGACGTGCGGGCGCAGGCGCGCGAAGGCTGCCAGCGACCGCCACTGCGCGCCCGGCGCGTACGCCTCGGACCGTGACCCGGGCGGCTGCGGCAGCACGGTCACCGTGTCGAAGCCCGCGCTCCCCGCCAGCCACCACTCGGCCGCCTCCACCGACGGCCGGGCCGAGGACTCCAGCCAGTACGGCACCAGCCCGGCCGTCAGCGTCAGCCACGGGTCCAGCAGCGTGCCGGAGCTGATGACGCAGTGCTCGCCGCCGCCACGCTCGGCCGCCAGCCAGCGCCGGTAGAGCCCGGCCACGAACGCACTCAGCGCCCAAGGCCGCGCGTAGCGGATCCGCGACGGCGTGGTCGCGCACCGGCGCAGGTCGGTGGCGAAGTCCGGGTCGCCCGCCACCTCGGCGACGGCCCGCGGCACGTCCGGGTACGGCGCGGCCCACCGCACCTCGTCCAGGGCGGCGAGCGTGCGGCGCAGGGCGGGATTGTCCAGCGTGTAGTCGTCCGGCTCCCAGCCGCTGACCGGGCTGCCCAGCTGGAAGCTGTGCCCGGGGGCGAGCTCGAGCACCGGCCAGGTGCGCACGTCGCGGACCATCAGCGCGTGCGCTCCCGGCTCGAGCCGGGAGCGCAGGAAGCTTCGGTACGCCGCCGGCAGCCGTCGCCAGCGCACATGCAGCGTGATGGTGGTGCCGCAGAGGCTGCCGCGCTGCACCGGGTCGTGCACCTGGCGAACCGAGACGTCGGGGTTGGCGGCGACGATGGAGTCGGCCACGACCGAACCCCAGTCCATCGCGGTCTCCCAGTCCCCGACCGCCCCGCCGGGCCACGGCACCGTGACGGTGAAGCCGTCGGGCAGCCACGGCGCCCCGAGCGCGGCGGCGAGGTGCGTGACGGCACCATGCCCCGAGCCCAGCAGCACCCCCGGGTACGCGTCCGCCGGGTACTGCGCGGTGATCCACGAGGCGACCGCGTCGGCGTCGAGCCGGGCCGCCAGCCCCACCGGCAGCGCCTCCTCGGCCGCGTCGTACGCGAGCGCGTCCTGGCGTACGTCCTCACGGACGGTGGGCCGCTGCCCGAGGATCGGCACCCGGTTCATGTCCCGGCAGTCGTGCCCGGCCACCGCCCGTGCCGTGGCCTCCAGCAGGCCGGCGCCGAGGCTGTCAGCGCAGACGACGCGGGTGGCAGCGGGCGTACCTGCGTCCTTGAAGTCCGTCACGGCTGGTCGGCTACCCGCGGCGTACCTCCGGCAACCGTGCCGTTTTCGCCGTAGTCCGGCACTTCGGAAGTCACCCGGGAGTGGGAGAGCCGCTCCCAGAAGGAGGCCATCGTGGCGGCGCCGGCGATGAGAACGTCCAGGCCGGCGCGTTCGTCGCTGTCGTGCCAGCGGTCCTCGGGCAGGCCCGTGCCGAAGAACAGCAGGGGCGCGCCGACCATGCGCACCAGCAGGTCGGCGGGCCCGCCGCCGGCGTTGCCCATCCGCCCGGCGGGCACGCCGAACCCGTCCTCCATGGCGGCGGCGAGGATCTCCACCGCGGGGAGGTCACGCGGCGTCCGGTACGGCTCCTGCCCGCCATCCACGGTCATGGTGAGCTTGTACTCGAAGGTGTCGCTGATCGTGGCCTCGATGTGGCGGCGCAGCTGCTCGGCGACCTCCGGGATCGTCTGGTCCGGCACCGTACGGATGCTCAGCGACGCCGTGGCGACGGCCGGGACCGCGGCACGCGACGGACCCACCGGGTCACCGGCGGCGACGGTCAGCACCTCGACCGACGGCCGGGCCCACAGCCGTTCCAGCACGGTGAAGCCCTCCTCGCCGCCGATGCTGCGGGTGTCGGAGCGGGAAAGCCAGTCCTCGTCGCTGTACGGCAGCGCGGCGAGCTCCGCCCGGGTCTGCTCGGAGGGCTCCACGACCGCGTCGTAGAACCCCGGCAGGGTGACCCGGCCCTTGTCGTCGTGCAGCTCGGCGATCAGGTTCGCCAGCTCGATCACGGGATTCGGCGCCGGGCCGGACACCGCGCCGCTGTGCACGTCCCGGTTCGGGCCGTAGACCTCGAGCTCGCCCAGCATGGTGCCGCGCATGCTCAGGCAGACGGCCGGATGGTCGCGGCGCCACAGCAACGTGTCGGAGAAGACGATCAGGTCGGCCTGCGGGCGGTGCTCCTCGAGCAGGCCCTCCAGGTGCGCGGAGCCCGTCTCCTCCTCACCCTCGACAAGGATCTTGACGTTCACCGCGGGCGCGTCGCGTCCGGTGGCCGCGAGGTGGGCGCGCAGTCCCCAGAGGTGCGCGACGACCTGCCCCTTGGCGTCCGAGGCGCCGCGCCCGTAGACGTAGCCGTCCCGCACGACCGGCTCGAACGGCGCCGTCTCCTCCCACTGCTCGTCCTTCGCGGCCCGCACGTCGTGGTGGCTGTAGATCAGGACCGTCGGGGCGCCGGGGGCGGCGCACCACTCGGCGTACACCGCCGGGGCGTCCCCGGCGGGCCAGATCTCGACGGTCGGGAAGCCGATCCCGCGCAGGGCGCCCGCGAGCCAGTGCGCGGAGCGGTTGACGTCGGCGACATGCTCGGGCATGCCGCCGACCGACGGCAGCCGCAGCCATCCGAGGAGCTCCTCGGCGAGCTGGTCGCGGTGGGCGTTGAGGAAGGAGTGGATCTCGCTGGTCACGGCGGGCCGTCTACCCGCCGGGCATCCGGGCAAACGCCGCCTCCGCCGGGACGCTACCGGGCCGCGTCCGGGTGACCCGGCATCGACGAGCCACCGCCGCTGCCGCCCGACGAGCCCCCCGCGCTGCCGGAACCGTCGTCCTCGGTGACCGTGTCGCTGTCACCGACCGACGGCGGCCGGCGGTCGGCGTCGACCTCTGTCTGCGTCACCGGCACGCCGTAGCCCTCCTCGGCGGCGCCTCGCTCCGCGGGCTGCCCGGTGCTGCGCGTCTCGTCGCCCATGGCGTCCTCCTCAGACTCGGCTGCTCCGCCACGCGGCTACCCGTTTCGCCGCGGGGCTAACGAGTGCGATCGCTGACATATCCGGCGCGGTAGCGGGTACCCGGGTCGCGCCGAAGGGAGAAACCATGACGAACGTCCAGCAACCGGAGATGCGGCGCAGCGAGGAATCGCCGACCAGCAAGCAGCGTACGGAGGACGCGTCGCCGGTCGAGGCGCCGCACGGCAGCCACGACACGTCCGCGGGCCGGCCGGTCCCCGAGGGCCAGGCGTCACCGTACGGCCCGGGCGGCAAGACCGCCGACGACCACTCCTGAGCACGGGTACGCCGCCCGGCGTGGCCCTCGCGGGTCTCGCCGGGCGTCACTGCGCGTTGGCGGCGTGCAGCCGGCGGACCTCCTCCGCCAGCTCGGGCGCCGGACCGTCCACCACCGCACCGGGCACCACGTCCCGCACGGCCAGCGGCAGCACCGGCCCCGGCGGCCGGCCCAGCTCCCGGCGCCACTCGGTGAGCTGGGCGGACGAGGTCGCGTACACGATGCGGCCCAGACCGGCCCACCCGTGGGCCGCGGCGCACATCGGGCAGTGCTCCCCGGAGGTGTAGACCGTCGCCGCGGCGCGCTCGGCCGGATCGAGGTGCTGGGCCGCCCATCGAGCGATCTCGAACTCCTGATGCCGGGTGGGATCGCCCGACGACTCGTGGTTGTGGTCCTCGAACAGCACGGAGCCGTCCGCGCCGACGAGGACCGAGCCGAACGGGTCGTCACCGGCCGCGAGGGCCTGCGCGGCCAGCTCGACGCAGCGGCGCAGATGCTTCAGATCGGTCTCGTCCACGCTCAGGCGCGCTCGCCGGTGATGTAGCCGCTGAGCGCGGTCCGCTCGACCTCCAGCTCGGTGATGCGCTTCTTCACCACGTCCCCGATGCTCACGATCCCCGCCAGCCGGCCGTCGGCCATGACCGGGACGTGCCGGAAGCGGTGCTCGGTCATGAGCCGTTCCACCTCCGCCACGTCGGCCTCGGGGCCGATCGTGCGCACCCGGGTGGTGTGGATGGCCGAGACCGGCCGGGTCAGCACGGCGGCACCGTGCTCGGCGAGGCTGCGGACGATGTCGCGCTCACTGACGATGCCCTCGACGGAGACGCCGTCGGCGGACACGACGGCGGCACCGATGCGATGCTCGGCGAGCGTGCTGAGCAGTTCCTGGACGGTGAGCTGGGGGGTCACGGTCACGACTCGGTCACCCTTGTCGCGCAGTACGTCGCTGATGCGCATCTGTCCTCCCGGGTCCTGCGGAAGTTCCGGCGTTTCCACCCTAGAACGAGAGAACGCTCTCTCCCGAGAGATCGCGGCCATTGATCCGCCGGAGAAGATCAACAGTCTTGCGTACGGTGACGGGGCCGCCCCACGGCGCTAAGTTGCTTCGATGAGCGACTCCCCGAGGAGGCCGGATGAGCCGGGGCGACGGGTCCACCATGGTCACGACGCGGTTCGTGTGGGTGCCGCACGGCAGCGCGGCCGGCTGGCTCCTCCTGCATCGCACGGTCACCGACCGCGCCACCGGTGAGACGACCGACGAGTTCTGGCGCTCGGAGGAGATCTCCCCGGAGGCCGCCACCGCAGGCGCTCTGCAGGAGGCCGACGCGGAATGGCGACGCGTCGTCACGGGCGAGCCGGTGCCCTTCCTGCTCTGGCCGTTCTTCCTCGCCGCCGTGACCGACCGGGAGCTGCCGGCGGTCCGCGAGCAGATCGTCCGCTCCCTGATCCGCCCCCTCGCGGACATCAGCGCCGAGCTGGTCGCCGCGCCCGGCGGCCCCTGCGTGATCACGCCCCGGGTCACGCTGGCAGGTGACCCCTTCGGACCCGCCGCGGCCGACCTCCCGCTCGGCGACGGCTGGGAGTCCGCCGACCTCGACCCCGACGGCCGCCGCGCGGGCCTGCTCGCCGCGGTGGACCGCCGCATCGGCGTCGCCGGCGTTCCCGGCCCGCGGTCACCACGCCACGTGACGGTCAACCGCTTCGTCGCCCGCGCCGGAACCACGCCGGCCGGCCTCGGCGCTGCCCTCGAACGGCAGGACGTCCGGCAGGCGATCGCCGACCTGCTCGCCGACCCCCGCGACCAGGGTCCGCGCGAGGCGCTCACCGGCGACCTGCGAGGCCAAGGCCTCCCGGTCGCCGCGGAACCCCTGCACCTGGCAGGCCTGCCCCGCCCCGGCTTCCTGGGCCGCCTCGTGATCCTCTGCCACGAGGACGCACCCGTCTACCGGATCGCCACCGTGCCGGCCTGCGCGCAGGAGCTGCGGGAACACCCGGACCTCGCCGCGGCGCTGGCGGCGTACGTGTGCCCGCTCGACCCCGCAACCCGCGGCGACGAGCCGGCCCGCGAGTCGCTGCGAGCGGCCCTGGCCGAGCTGCCCCGGGAATGGGACACGCCGTGCGAGCGCGGCGCCGGCCTGGCCCCGCCGGTCTGGGACGAGGTCACCGTCGCCACCCGGCAGGACGGCGTCCCCGCCGGCGGCGGCGGCCCTCGGCGCACCGTCGCGATCAGCCACGTGGAGCTTGTGGACAGTACGGGCGTGCAGAGCTGGCGCATCGACCTGTCGGCGCCGGCCTCCCCCACGGACCTGTCCTCATCGGCCACCCCCTTCACCGACCTGTCGTCGCCGGCGGCTTCCCGGACGGACCCGGACGCCTGAGGGCTGCTCATCGCACGTGGCTGCGGCGCCGCCCGTACCCGACGTAGACGACGAGGCCGAGCACCATCCAGGCGAGGAAACGCAGCCAGGTCTCCACCGACAGGTTCGTCATCAGATAGAGGCAGGCAAGCGCCGACAACACCGGCACGACCGGCGAGAACGGCGCCCGGAACGGTCGCTCCAGGCCCGGCTTCGTGCGCCGCAGAATCGGTACGGCCGCAGACACGATCACGAACGCGAACAGCGTCCCGATGCTGACCAGGTTGGCCAGGGACGACAGCGGCACGAACCCGGCGAGCAGGGCCACACCGACCGTGACCACGACGGTGGTGCGGTACGGCGTACCCCATCGCGGATGCACCGCCCCGGCCGCCGGCGGCAGCAGGCCGTCGCGGGACATCGCGAAGCCGATCCGCCCGATGGCCACGATGTCGACCAGGATGACGCTGGTCAGCCCGGCGACGGCGGCGATCGACACCAGCGCGGAGGCCCACCCGGCCCCGACCGACGAGAAGGCGGAGGCGATGGGCGCGCCCGGGTCGATCTGCCGGTAGTCCACCATGCCGACGATCACGAAGGACACCAGCACGTACAGCAGCGCGGAGATCGCCAGCGTGCCGAACAGCCCCAGCGGCAGGTCCCGCTTCGGCCGGCGCGTCTCCTCGCCGAGATTGGCCACCGCCTCGAACCCGGTGTACGCGAAGAAGACGACGGCGGCGGCGGTCAGCACCCCGGCGATACCGAACGCGGACGGCTCGAGCCCGAACAGGACCTGCGACAGCGGCCGCGTCAGCCCCGACTCCCCCTCACCGGCCGGCCGAGCGGGCGGCACGAAGGGCGTCAGGTTGGCCGCCGTGACGAAGAACGCCCCGGCGACGACGACGAAGACACAGATGGCGACCTTGACGACCACGAGGACGTTGGTGACCCGCGACGACTGCCGGATCCCCACCGTGGCGACACCGCCGAGCACCAGGGTGATGAGCACGGCGCCGAGGTTGACGGTGCTGCTCTCGCCGAACATCGAACCCGGCAGATGCAGCAGCTCGGCGAGGTAGCCGGACCACCCGCGCGCCACGACGGCCGCACCGAGGGCGAACTCCAGCACCAGGTCCCAGCCGATGATCCAGGCGATGATCTCACCCATGGTGGCGTACGCGTACGTGTAGGCGCTGCCCGCGGTGGGGACGCTGGACGCGAGCTCCGCGTAGCACAGCGCGGCGAGCAGGCTGGCGACGCCCGCCAGCACGAACGAGACGATGACCGCGGGGCCGGCGTGGTCGCGCGCCTCGATCCCGGTCAGCGTGAAGATGCCCGTACCGATGACGATGCCGATCCCGAACCCCATCAGGTCGAGCGGCCCGAGCCGCCGGCGCAGCCGCGGCCCGCCGCCCTCGTCGTCACCACCCTGAGCGACGACGTCCTCGATGGGCTTGGTCCGCATGACCGACACTCCGGTGCTCCTCCCACGACATTGATGCGCCGCGGGTGTACCCGTGGGCCGTTGTCCCTAACGCGCCGCCCCTTGGACCCACCAACCCACTAGCGCCAACTGGTTTGTTATGGAAACCTATTGGCATGACAGCAAACGCGCTACCGGCCGGCGACGATCCCCGTCGGCTGCTGACGGACATACGCGCCCTCGCCCACCGCGTCCGGCTCGACCGCCGGGTGACCTGGTTCGCCCTGCTCCTCCTGGCCGCAGTGACACTGGTCGCGATCCCGATCGACTGGCTGTCCCTCGACGCCGACTGCGGGGGCGCGGACGGCCCCTGCCACATCCGGCGCCTGAACCGGGCGTACTACTGGCTGCCGGCGCTGCTGCTGGCATACACGGCGATCGCGGGCTACGCGGTACGGGCCGCCCGGGCGCGAGGGCTGGGCGCCCGGGTCCTGCCATACGTGCTGACCGGCGTCGCCCTGGCCGTCCTGTCCGCCGCAGCCTGGCTGTTCGCCACCCTGTACTGGCGCAGCCACCCGGTCCCGGTGAACCCCTTGCCGACCTGGATGATGGTGATCGACGGCCTCGTGGCCCCGGCCGGCACGATCGGCGTCGCACTGCTGGTACTGGCGTGGCTGGAGCGGCACGTCGCGCTGCTGGTCTTCACCCTCGGATATCTGGCGGTGGTGCTGATGCCGCTCGACGCCGCCTGGGTTCCGCCGTTCGGGTACCTCTCGAGCTTCCTGGTCCCCCAGCTCGTCAACGGCATCGTGCTGCTGCTGGGCGCGGCCTGGTTTGCGATGGCCCACCGGCGGGTCCGATGACCGCGGAGGCCGATGTCCCTGAGTCGCCGGCCCATCCGGTCACCGGGCTGGACGACGTGGTCCACCAGCGGGTTCGGCTGGGCGTCCTCACGATCACCCACGAGGCGCGACGGGTCGAGTTCGGGTATCTGCGGACGCAGCTGCAGCTGACCGCCGGGAATCTGTCCCAGCATCTCGGGGTGTTGGAGTCCGCGGGCCTGATCGAGGTGGAGAAGGGGTATGCGGGCCGGCGCGGACGAACCTGGATCACCCTGACAGCCGCCGGTCAGCAGGCACTCGCGGAGGAGATCGGGCGGTTGAAGGCGCTGATTGCGCGGGTCGAGAGCGGGGAGACCGCGCGGGACAGCTGATCGTTGCAGCCTGCTCGCGAGGATGCGTCGCAAGGTTGACCAGCCACCGAAGCCGGCCGACCGTGGAACCGACCGGCCACCTATTCCGCCCCATCGCGAGGAGCCTCGGAGGCCGCCCGGGAACCGGTCCTCCCGTGGGCCGCCCGGGCGCGACGCCCGTGCTGCCGCGGTGCCCGTGCGGCCGCGGCGGGCTGGCTGCCCGCTGCGGCTTGCAGCTGCCGCCGTCAGCGGCCGAAGGCGAACCGGCGGCGCTTCTTCTGCCGGCCGAAGTGGCCTTGCAGCGTGTCGGCGCCGCGGCGCAGCAGCCGGGTGCCGCGGCTCGGCCCACGCCGCGCCTCCACGGCATCGCTCAGTTTGCGGGCGCCCGCGGCGGCGAGCGGGATCGCGACGGCCATCACGACGTAGCGGCGGAGCAGTGCGAACAACATGTGTCTGATCTCCCTGTGAACTGGGTGCGTGCTCACCTGCTTACCCAGCTCGTGCCGGAACCACCCCCGTCTCCCTCAGATCCATCCCTGCTCCCAGGCGTGATGCGCGGCGGCGTGGCGAGTCGCCGCGTCCAGCTTGGCCATGGCGTTCGACAGGTAGTTGCGCACGGTCCCCGGGGCGAGGTGCACCGTCGCGGCGATCGCCGCCACCGTGGCACCGGTCCGGGCGTGGCGCAGGACCTCGAGCTCCCGGTCGGTGAGCGGGCACGGGTTCTCGGTCATCGCGCTCGCCGCGATCGTCGGATCGACGTAGCGGCGCCCGCCGTGGACCGTACGGATGATCTCCGCGAGCTGCGCCGCCGGCGTCGTCTTGGGCACGAAGCCGGCGATGCCCGCCTCCAGCGCCCGGCGCAGGATCGCGGGGCGGGCGTGCCGCGTCACCAGGACGATCGGGATGCCGAGCCGGCTGCGGATCTCGGTCGCCGCGGTCAGGCCGTCGCCGGGGGGCATCTCGAGGTCGAGGACGGCGATGTCCGGGCGCTCCCGCAGGACGACGCTCACCGCGGCCTGGCTGTCGGCCGCCTCGCCGGCGACCTCGAGGTCGGGCTCGAGGCCGAGCAGCGCCGCGAGGGCCCCGCGAATCAGGTCCTCGTCGTCCGCGAGCACGAGCCGGATCATGCGCTCACCGGAACGGTGGCGTGCACGGTGAAGCCGCCGGGCGTACCGGAGTAGTCCAGGGTGCCGCCCACGGCCGCGAGCCGGTCGGTGAGTCCGGTCAGACCGCCCGCGGGTCCGGGTGCCGGGCTGAGCGGACGGTCGTTGGCGAACCGCAGTTCGGCGCGGGCGTCGTTGCCGGAGACGCTGATCTCGCAGCGCGTCGCTTCGCTGTGCCGCAGCACATTGGTGGTGCACTCGCGGACCACCAGGCCGAACAGGTCCCGCGCCGGCTCCTTGATGCCGTCTGGCTGCGCGGTGACGGAAACCTCGATCCCTGCCGAGCGCAGCACCCGGGCCGCGTTGGCGATCTCCCTGTCCAGGGTGACCTTCCGGTAGCCGTTGACGACCTCCTCGGTCTCCCCCAGGGCCCGCCGCGCCAGGGCCTGAACCTCGCGAAGCTCCGCGGCGGCACGGACCGGGTCGTCGGCGACGAGGTGCCCGGCCAACTCGCTCTTCAGCGCGATCACGTGCAGGCTGTGGCCCTGGATGTCGTGCAGGTCTGACGCGAACCGCAGTCTCTCCTCCGCCACCGCGGCGGCCCGTTCGAGGTGGCGAGCCCGCTCGAGCCGTTCGGCGACATGCAGGACCCAGATCTGCGCGTAGAGTCCGCCGGCGCACAGGGCCGTGGTGGCCGCGTCGACGCATGCTTCGATCACGGAACCGCCCGACCCGGCCAGTGCCGCCAGGAACGCGAGGGCGGAGCCGGCGACGGGCACGGTCGGCCGGGACCAGGTCGGCCAGGCCGCCGCGGTGACACAGCCCAGCGGAAGCACCCAGGGGAAGCCGCCCACATCGTGCGCGCGGCCCAGGGCAACCAATACGGCGCCGGCGAGCGCGCCCACGGCCAGCATGGCGTGGGGAACCGGGCGGGCGAAGAGCACACCCGCCACCGTGAGGGCCAGCGCGGTCGCGGCGAATGACGTCACCGCCGCGAACGACGGCAGCGTCTGGGCGTCCGCGACCACGACGACCCCGACCGCGAGAAGGCAGCCGATAAGCGTCCACCACGTCAGGCGGCGCAGCAGGGGAAGTCCGTCGGGGGGCGCGTTCACGCCACCATCATGCTGCCTGGCCCGGGGTTTGCCGAGATGACATCTGTCATGAAAGGTGCTGAGCTTTCCCACTTCTGGCCAGGGCATCCCGAGCCCGAGACTCGGCTCATGACGACAACGGTGGCCTGCCGCGACGTGAGCTTCTCATACGGTCCCTACGACGCCTTGCAGGGCGTGGACCTCGAGGTGCGGCCCGGCGAGCTCGTGGCTCTCGCCGGGGCGAACGGAGCCGGGAAGACGACCCTGCTCGAGATTCTGCTCGGCCTGCGGCGGCCCGCCTCAGGGACGGTACGCGTCCTGGGCCGCGAGCCTTTCCGCGAGCGGCGCCGGCTCGCCCACGCCGTCGGGGCGGTGTTCCAGGAGAGCGGCTGTGCCCCGGACCTCACCGTGGCCGAGACCGTACGGATGTGGCAGCGCTTGCAGCGGCAGCACTCCAGGGACCACGACCCGTTGGCCGAGCTGAATCTGCGGCACCGGTCACACGTACGGGTGCGGCAGCTCTCCGGCGGTGAGCGGCGCCGCCTGGACCTGGCGGTCGCCCTCATCGGAAAGCCCCGCCTGCTGGTGCTGGACGAGCCGACGACGGGCCTGGACCCGGAGTCCCGGGAGCTGGTCTGGGACCTGCTCCGGCACCGGCGCCACGAAGGGACGGCGGTCCTGCTCTCCACCCATCTGCTCGACGAAGCGTCCGCGCACGCCGACCGCGTCGAGGAGGTCGTCCGATGAGGGCCTTGGCCGGCGCCGAGTTCCGGCTCCTGGCGCGCAGTCCCTTCGCGATCGTGATGGCCGGCCTGCTGCCGGCCGCGGTCGGCATGCTGATCGTCTGGGCCGAGCAGGACACCGGCCGGGCCGGCTGGGGCGGTGCGGCCGGGCTCCTGCTGGTGACGCTGGTGACCTTCACCGCGTACACGGGTGGCACCACGACCCTGGCTGCCCGGCGCCAGCAGTTCGTCCTCAAGCGCCTGCGAATGTCGGGAGCCCGGGACGCGACGATCCTGGGTGCGGTGCTGCTGCCATTGGCGGCGCTCACGCTCGTGCAGACGGCGGTACTCATGGGCATTCTGGTCGCGGCCGGGCGTGGTCCCTCCCGGCCCTGGCTGCTCGTGGCGGCGGCCGTCACCGGTACGGCGGCCGGCTGCGTCCTGGCGGTCGTGACGGCCGTGGTGACGCCCGCCCCGGAGCTGGCTCAGCTCACGACCTCGCCGATTGCGATCGCCTTCCTCGGCGGGGGCTTCTGGGCTGTGCGCACGCCTGCGGACGACGTCTCGTGGGCCATGCTCGCCGTGCCGGGGGTGTCGGTGACCCAGTTGACCCGAGCGGCGTGGGAAGGCGGATCGGGGGTGCTCGGGGCGATCACGGTGGTCGCAGCGCTCAGTCTGGTGGTGGCGCCACTCGCGGTACGGGCCTTCGCCTGGGATCCGCGCCGATGAACCGCCTGTGGGGACGCCTAAGGCGCGGGAGATGCGGCCGCGGTCCAGTTGCCGCTCAAGGTCTCCACCGCGCCGGTTGGAAAGCAGGCCCATTCCGTGCGCGGGTTCGCGAACCTGATGGCGCGCGGACGCGACTGTTGTGAGGTGACCGAAGATGCGGTGGACATGCAGGCAGGCACCGATGCGCTGCTCGTCGTCCGGGCCCAGCTCGGGGAGCGGCCGGCCCTGCACGAGCTGGTCAACCGATGGCACGAGCCGGTGTCGCGGTACGTGCGCAGCATGGTCGGGAGGTCCGGCGCCGCCCAGGACGTGAGCCAGGAGGCGTGGGCAGCAGCGCTGCGGGCATTGCCTCGCCTGGAGCAACCGGAGCGGTTCCGGCCGTGGCTGTTCACCATCGTGCGTCGCGCGGTCCTCAACCACCTGCGCGACCGCTACGCGGAGCCCGCAGCGGCCGAGTCCACCGATGCAGGCTCAGCGGACGAGGTCGCCGCCGTGCTCGACCGGGCGCAGGTCGCGGAGGGGCTCGCAGCGATGCCGGCGGCCGAACGGGATGTGTTGACGTTGTTCTACCTGCAGGACCTAGCGCTGGAGGAGTGCGCCCAGGTTCTCGCCGTGCCGGTCGGAACGGTGAAGTCCCGCCTGCACCGCGCGCGTCGCATGATGCGCGATCAGCTCGTACGCAAGGGGTACACGCATGACTGACCACCTTGACCGGCTGCTGAGCGGCATGTCGCTGCACCGGCGAATCGCTCAAACCTGCACCGGCCTCGCCGGTGCAGCGGGCGCCGCCGTCGTCGCGACCCTGTGGGCGACCGAACCCGCCGGACTGCCGGTTCGCACACAGGCTGCGTTCGCAGTGCTCATCATGATCGGCCTCGGCTGGGCGGCCTGGGCCGGCTGGGTGTGGTCGCGGGGGCCGGTCTTCGCTCTGGACCGCGTGGTAGCCGGCTGGCTCGGCGTGGTCGCTTGCAGCATCACGGCGGCCGGCACCGTCGTCATCGCGGCCGCCCGGGGAAAGATCGGCGTCACCATCGCCGGCGCGGTCGTCGGCATCGCGCTGATCGCCTGTGCCGGCCGGGTTCTGACCAGGGCTCGCGCCCACCGGGCCCGGCTCTTGCGGCAACGCACCGAGCTCGAGCAGCCGTCCCCCACTCCCGAGGAGCCGAGATGAAGTCACGTCGTCCGTTCCCGATCGGCCCGCTGGCCATCGCCCTACGACACCGCGGCGGCGCAACACCACACCGCGTCGTGCTGCTGCTGACCGCGCTGGCGGCGACGACGCTGGCCGCCGGGGCCCTCCTGCTCCCGATAGCATGAAGACTTCGCGACGGCGATTTCCCCCTCGGCGGGAGGCAGACCGGCATGGCATCGTTCAACGACACAGTGATCGAGACGTTCCGTGCACAGAACGGCATCATGGGCGGCCACTGGGAAGGCAAGACGCTGGTGCTGCTGCACACCACCGGGCGCCGCTCCGGCAAGGAGTACGTCAATCCTCTCGTGGCAGCACCGGACGGAGACTCCTACGTGGTCTGTGGAAGCCTCGGCGGGGCCCCGGAGGACCCGCAGTGGGTCACCAACCTGGAAGCCATGACCGAGCCGGTGACCATCGAGCTGGGTGCCGAAACGCTCAGCGCCGACCACACGGTCGTCCGCCCCGGAGAGCCGGAGTGGGAACGCCTCTACGGGATCTGGCGCGACTACTGGCCGGACGCCCTGGAATACGAGAAGAAGACGGACCGCAAGTTCCCTGTGGCCCGGTTGACGGTCCGGAGGTAAACCGTTGGTCGGCCGGCGCGCCCATCACTAGCGTCCGCGGACATGGACGTGCGTAGCGAGGTGCCCGGCGACGACGCCGAGGTGCTCACGGTGCACCGGCAGGCGTTCGGCGACCACGGGACCGTTGTCGCGGGACTGGTCGATGGTCTGCGCCGCGACGATCCCGGTGCCCTGTCACTGGTGGCTGTCGCCGACGGCGCCGTCGCGGGGCACGTCATGTTCAGCCGGAGCCTCCTCGACGCACCGCGCCGGCTCGTCGACGTTCAGGTCCTCAGTCCGCTCGCGGTGCGGCCGGCGTACCAGCGGCGAGGCATCGGGACGGCTCTGGTCGAGGCGGGGGTGCGGCTGTTGACGGAGCGCGGCGTGCCGCTGGTGTTCCTGGAGGGCGATCCCGCGTACTACTCGCGCCTGGGTTTCACCGCGGGCGGCAGTCACGGCTTCCGCAAGCCGTCGTTGCGCATCCCGGACGCGGCGTTCCAGGTGCGGCGGCTGCCCGCCTACCAGCCGTGGATGACGGGCACCTTGGTGTACTCGGCGACTTTCTGGGATCACGACTGCGTCGGTCTGCGCGACACCGCGGCCTCGGAGGGAACGCGTGCCGCCTGCCCGGGAATGCCGGACAATCGACCGGCATGAGGGATCATGACATCGTCGTCTACGGCGCCACGGGTTTCGTCGGCGCGCTCCTCGCGGAGTATCTGGCCGGCCACTCCCCCGACGGCCTCCGCATCGCCTTGGCCGGCCGGTCCGCGGACAGGCTGGGTGCTGTGCGGCGACGGCTCGGTGTGGACTGGCCGGTCATCGTCGCCGACGCGAACGACCCCGACGCCATGGCCGGGCTGGCGTCGTCCGCTCGAGTCGTCGTCACCACCGTGGGACCGTACGCGAAGTACGGCCGTACCCTCGCTCATGCCTGCGCCGCCGCCGGCACCGACTACGCCGACCTGACCGGCGAAGTGCTCTTCGTCCGGCGCAGCATCGACGAGAACCATGAGCTGGCCCGTTCGACCGGCGCCCGCATCGTGCACTCCTGCGGCTTCGACTCCATCCCGTCCGATCTCGGGGTACACGTCCTGCACCAGCGGGTGAGCGCTGACGGTGCCGGTAAGCTGACCGACACCACGCTCGTCGTCACGAGCCTGCGCGGCGGGTTCAGCGGCGGCACGATCGACTCGATGCGTCACCAGCTGGACGCCGTGCGCGGGGACCACGACCTGCGGCGGATCGCGGCGAGCCCGTACTCGCTGAGCCCCGACCGGGCGGCCGAGCCCGACCTCGGCCGGCAGCCCGACCACGGCTCGCTCCGCGGCGCCGACGTCGATCCGGCGCTGCGCGGCACTCTCGCGCCGTTCGTCATGGCCTCCTACAACACGCGGATCGTGCGGCGCAGCAACGCGTTGCGGCACTTCGCGTACGGGCGGAGCTTCCGGTACCGCGAGGCCATGAGCGTCGGCACCTCGCCGTTGTCCCCGCTGATCGCGGCCGGCACGAAGGCCGGTCTGGCCGCCCTGGTCGCCGGCCTGTCGCTGCCGCCGACGCGGTTCGTGCTGGACCGCGTCCTGCCCAAGCCCGGCGAGGGGCCCAGCGAACGCACCCGCCGCGAGGGCCACTTCACGATCGACATCTATACGCGGACCACGACCGGGGCACGCTACACGGCCCGGTTCCGGGCTCAGGGCGATCCCGGGTACGCGGCCACGGCGCTGATGCTCGGCGAGGCGGCGCTGGCGCTGGCGGTCGACCGGGAGACTCTGCCGGCCACCGAGGGCGGGGTGCTGACACCCGCCACCGGGCTCGGCGACGCCCTGGTCGACCGGCTCCGCACCGCGGGCGTCGAGATCACCTCCCGCATTCTGTCGGACCCCTCCGGTAAGAACTGACCCATCACGAGGGGAAGGAACCACATGTCCGCCGTTGACGAGGTCGCGCCGGTGGTCGACGCCGCGCACGCCGAGCCCTATGCCACCCGCGACGAGTACGTGGCGGCCATCGGCCGGATCCGGTCGGCCGCCGAGGCCTACTACGCCGGTGCCGGCCTCGTGATGGACGACGCCATCTATGACGCGCTGCTGGCCCGCGTCGCGGCCACCGAGCGGGCACAGCCGGACTGGGCAGCGGCCGATTCGCCGACCACCACGGTGGCCGCCGGGATCGCCGGCGGTGACATCGTGCACAGCACCCCGATGCTCAGCCTCGACAACGTCTTCGACGGCGAGGGGCTGGCGGCGTGGGCGGCCCGGCTCGAGCGGCTGCTCGGCCGCCCGGCGAACGGGTACACCGTCGAACCCAAGATCGACGGGATGGCCGTCGCCGCCCGGTATGCCGACGGCCGGCTCGCCCAGGTCGCCACCCGCGGCGACGGGCGGGCCGGCGAGGACGTGACGGTCAACGCCCGTTTGGTCGCCGGTCTGCCGCCGCAGCTCGCGCGACCGGTCACCGTCGAGGTACGGGGCGAGGTCTTCATGACCGACGCGGACTTCGCCCGTGCCAACGAGCTGCGGACCGGGCACGGCGGCGCGGCGTTCGCCAATCCGCGAAGCGCGGCGGCGGGCACGTTGCGCGCGCAGGATCGTGCGTACGAGGCGCCGCTGTCGTTCTTCGCCTACGCGGTGCATGACCTGCCCGGCGGTGAGGGCCTGTCCCATTCCGCGGCGATGGCCGCCGTCGCGGAGCTCGGGGTGGCCACCACGGCGGGATCGCCGGCCGGGATGGCGCGGTGCGCCACCATCGACGACGTGCTCGCCGCCATCGAGGCGCTGGGCGCCGCCCGGGGCACCCTGGGGTTCGATATCGACGGGGCCGTGGTCAAGGCCGACGACCCCGCCGACCGGGACCGGGCCGGCTTCTCGAGCCGGGCGCCGCGCTGGGCGATCGCCCACAAGTTCCCGGCCGACACCCGCACCGGCAAGCTCGTCGGCATCGAGGTGCAGGTGGGCCGGACCGGCTTGATCACGCCGGTGGCAGTGCTGGAGCCGGTGCAGGTGGGCGGCGTGGTGGTCACCTCCGCCACCCTGCACAACTTCGACGACCTGGTCCGCCGGGACGTGCGGGTGGGCGACACGGTCTTCGTCCGCCGCGCCGGTGACGTCATTCCCGAGATCACCGGTGCACTGCTCGACGCGCGGCCGGCCGACGCCACGGCCTTCACCCCGCCGGAGGTGTGCCCGCGCTGCGGCGGTGACATCGACCGGTCGCAGAAGCGCTGGCGATGCGTGCGGGGACGAGCGTGCGGCGCGGAGGAGTCGCTGGCCTACTTCGCGGCACGCGACTCCATGGACATCGAGGGCCTCGGCGACAAGGTCATCGCGGCGCTGGTCCGGGCCGGCCTGGTCACCGACCCCGCCGACCTCTACGACCTGGACGCCGAGGCACTGTCCCAGCTCGAACGGCTGGGCCGCACGTCGGCGACGAAGCTCGTCGCCACCATCCAGGCGTCGAAGGCCCAGCCGCTGTCGCGCGTCCTGACCGGCCTCGGCGTGCGGATGACCGGCCGGTCGATGTCGCGCCGCCTGGCCCGGCACTTCGGGACGATGCCGGCCCTGCAGGCGGCGACGGTCGAGGATCTTCAACGGGTCGACGGCGTCGGCCCGGAGCGAGCCGCGACGATCGCCGCGGAGCTGGCCGAGCTCGCTCCCGTGATCGCGAAGCTGACCGCCCGCGGCGTCACCATGAGCGAGCCGGACCTGCCCTCCGCTGCCAGGTCCGCCGGCGCTGCCCGCCTGCCGCTGCAGAAGGACGACGGCAGTCCGATGACGGTGGTGGTGACAGGCTCGGTCCCCGGCCTGAGCCGCACCGAGGGCAACGAGGCCGTCGAACGTCTCGGCGGCAGATCCTCCGGCTCGGTATCGAAGCGCACCGACCTCGTGGTCGTCGGGGACGGGGCGGGTTCCAAGGCCGCGAAGGCGGAAGAGCTGGGCATCCGCATCATGCCCGCCGAGGAGTTCGCCCGGCTTCTCGCCGCGGACGCACCCACTAGGCTCGGCTGATGTCTCGCATCCTGTCGCAGCGCGATCTCGAGTTCCTGCTGTACGAGTGGCTCGACGTCGAGGCGCTGACCGAGCGTCCCCGGTTCGCCGAGCACTCGCGGGAGACCTTCGACGCCTTCCTCGAGGTCTCCGCGCGGATCGCCGAGCGGGAGTTCGCGAACCACAACCGCGAGAACGACCTGCACGAGCCCACCTTCGACGGCGAGCGCGTCACCGTCATCCCCGAGGTCAAGGCGGCGTTGAAGGCGTTCAGCGACACCGGGCTGCTCGGCGGGGCGCTCGACGAGGAGGTCGGCGGGCTGCAGCTGCCCCACGTCGTGCTGCGCGCCTGCTTCGCGTGGTTCCAGGCGGCGAACATCGCCACGTCGGCGTACCCGATGCTCACCATGGCCAACGTGAACCTGCTCCTGGCGTACGCCAAGGAGGATCACGTCAAAGCCTTCGTGCGGCCCATGCTGGAGGGCCGGTTCACCGGCACGATGTGCCTGTCCGAGCCGCAGGCGGGGTCGTCGCTGGCCGACGTGACCACCCGGGCCGTGCCCGTCGGCGAGGGCGTCTACCGGCTGACCGGCAGCAAGATGTGGATCTCAGCCGGCGACCACGAGCTGAGCGAGACGATCGTGCACCTGGTGCTGGCCCGGGTTGCGGGGGCGCCCGCCGGGGTCAAGGGGCTGTCGCTGTTCATCGTCCCCAAGCACCTGCTCGGCCCGGACGGCGCGCCCGCCGAACGCAACGACGTGGTCCTCGCCGGGCTCAACCACAAGATGGGCTTCCGCGGCACGACCAACGCCGTGCTGGCGTTCGGCGACGGCACGCACACTCCCCTCGGTGCGGCCGGCGCGGTCGGCTACCTGGTGGGCGAGGAGGGGCGCGGCCTCGCGTACATGTTCCACATGATGAACGAGGCGCGAATCGGTGTCGGAGCGGGCGCGGTCGCGCTGGGGTACACCGGCTACCTGCACGCGCTGGCGTACGCGCGGGAGCGGCTGCAGGGCCGCCCGGTCGCCGACAAGGACCCGTCGGCGCCGCCGGTGCCGATCATCCGGCACCCCGACGTGCGCCGGATGCTGCTGGCTTCCAAGACCTACGTCGAAGGGGCGCTCGCCCTGATTCTGTACGCGGCCAAGCTGCTCGACGACGACACCCCGGACGCACCACTGCTGCTGGACACGCTGACCCCGATCGTCAAGGCCTGGCCGTCCCAGTGGTGCCTCAAGGCCGACGACTATGCGATCCAGGTCCACGGCGGCTACGGCTACACCCGCGAGTACCCCGTCGAGCAGTTCTACCGCGACAACCGCCTCAACCCGATCCATGAGGGCACCGACGGCATCCAGGCGCTGGACCTGCTCGGCCGCAAGGTCACCATGAACGGCGGGGCCGGCCTCACCCTCCTGCTCCGCACGATCGGCGCGACGATCGCGGCGGCCCCGGCGGAGCTCACCGGCATGGCTCGCACGCTGGAGACCACCTGCTCCCGACTCGCGGACGTGACCCGGAAGCTCTGGGCCACGGGCGACCCCGAGGCGGCCCTGGCGAACGCCACCGCGTATCTCGACGCGGCCGGCCACATCGTCATCGCCTGGATGTGGCTCGAACAGGCGATCGCTGCGGCGGGCAAGGAAGGCGCGTTCTACGACGGCAAGCGCCTCGCGGCGCGGTACTTCTTCGACCACGAGCTGCCGCGCATCGGCCCCTGGCTCGACCTGCTGGCAAGCGGCGACACGCTGCTGGCGGACCTCGACGACGCGGTGCTCTAGGAGGGGGGTGGCACGGTCACGGCAGAGGACCCGGGGATTCCACCGGGTCCGAGGCGGATGCGCCGGGGACCGGCGAGGCGGGCGGGGATGCCGTGGCGCCGGGGTCCGGGATGAGGCGCCACGCGCTGACCGCGATGCGGCCGGTGCTGCCCAGGTCGAGGCCACCTTCAGGACCGACGACCTGGGAGGGGCGGCCGGCCACCGGGGCGATGTCGAGGAAGCGCACCGTCACCGGCGGCTTCCGGATGTCGTCGTAGGTGTTGCGCCAGGCAACGCCCGTACCGGCCGACTGTCCCGGCCGCAGCACCACCGGCTCCGGCGGTCCGTCCCACGGCAGGTCCGTGCCGACGATCTGCTTCACGCCGTGCAGGACCCGGACCTTCAGCGCCGCCCGCAGCTCGTCGAGACACCGCACAGCCGGGTAACCGTTGAGCCGGTAGGTCCGCGACCCGCAGTTGACCAGCGTGATGCTGAGAACCCGCAGCCCCATCGCGGCGTCCCCCTCGCCCACACCGAGGCGAACACCCTCAGGCGGGCACGTCACGGCACTCGCCGACGGCTTGGGGCGCCCGGACGGGAACGGCACCGGATCCGACGGAACCACGGGCGGCTGCGTAACGGGCGAGGTGCCCGGCGCGGCACAGCCTCCGAGCAGCGCCGCCAGCATGAGCGGGACAGCGAAGCGGCGAGCCCGTAATCCGATCATCGGCCCATTCTGCCCGTCGCGGACAAGCCGCAGCTCAGGCGCCCTCTCCACCGGCGAGACGACCCACCAGACCGCCCTGCCCATCGCGGACAAGCCGAAGCTCAGGCCGCCCTCCGCAATCCGACAGACGGCTGCTCAGCCGTCCCCGCCCGATGAGCAACCGCCGCTCAACTGCAAGCCCGTGAGCGGGCGACAGCCGGACTACAGCCCGAGAAGCGGCCGGAGCCGGGCGAGGAAGGCGTCCACCGGACCGAACGACAGGACCCCACTGGCCGCACCCGCAAGCTCACCCGCAGCGGGAAGTAGTTCGGCATACAGGCGAGCGGCAACCTCGCGATCGCCCACCTCGGCAGCGGCGCCCGCCGCGAGGCAGAGACGCGCCTCCCGCAGCAGGTCGTGCGGTGATTCCGGCAGCTCCCGCAGCGCCGCGGCTGCCTCGTCGCCCCGGCCGGCGGCCAGCAGGAGCCCGGGCCGGGCCCAGGGCTCGTAGGGCCCGAGATCGGGGATGCCGGCCGAATCGAAGCCTCCCGCACCGAGACCGTCCGACCCGACACCGCCCGAACCAACACCGCCCGAACGCTGGGCGGCCGGCCGGCCGGAACGGCCGGCTCCGCTGCGGCCACCGCCGTTACGCAGCGACAACAGGCAGAGACCGAGCAGCCCCTCACTCACACCCGGCATCCCGCCGGCCGCAAGACGCGCGCAGGCAGCCCGGTATACCTCCTCCGCCCGCCCGTCCCCCGTCATGGCGAGGCGCAACGCCGCATAGAGCTGGGTGAAGACGCCCACCAACGGCAGGTCGTACCGCTCCGCCAGCCGGTCGGCCGCCTCCGCGTATCCGTCGGCGGCTGCGAGATCGCCGATCGCGCACGCCGACTGGAGCAGGATCAGATGCCCCAGGACCTCGTACGTCACCAGGCCGTTCTCCGCCGCCAGCTCGACCAGCTCCGCCCCGATGCGGGCCCGTTCCGCGGCCATGCCACAGCGCTCGAGCGCGTGCATGTACCGGGCGTTCAGCGCCAGTGCGAGCAGCACCGGGTTCCGGTCCGCGCGGGCGATCGTCTCCGCTTCTTCCGCCGCCCGTCGGCCACGGTCGCCTCGGCTGCCCCGTAGCTCCAGCGCGAGCGTGGTGAGCAGGCGTCCGCGTAGCTGTGGCGGGGCGGTGCCGAGCAGCTCCTCGACCACCGCGACGATCCGGCCGGACAGCGCCGGGTCGTCGTTGCGGGGCCAGACCGCGGGTACGTCAAAAGCGGTCACGACGGTCGCCGCCAGGACCGGATCGCCGAGCCGGCCGACCGCATCCAGCGCCTCGGCGCGAAGGGTGCGGGTCTCCTCGAGATGCCCGGTCACGGCCAGCGCGCGCCCCAAGCCCATGATGGCCACCAGCCGCCCTCGCTCCGCTCCGCCGGAGCTCGTGGTTGCCGCCAGCCGGTCATGGGCCGCGACCGCGTGCCGCCACCAGCTCGCGGCCTCGTGCGGGTTGCTCCGGCGTTCGGCCAGTTCGGCGGCCTCAGTGGCATACCGGGCCGCCTTCTCCGCTGCGCCCGTACCCGAAGCCGATGAGAAGTGGCGGGCCAGCGCGACCGTGTCACCGGGGCTCAGGCGCTCGATCGCGTTCCCGGCCAGTGCGTGCCAGCGCGACCGGCGCAGGACCGACAGGTCGTCGTAGAGGGTGTCCCGGACCAGGACGTGGGTGAACCGCAGTCGCTGATCGTCTTCGGTCAGGAAGCCTGCCTCCAGCGCGGCGTCGAGGGCGTCCGGCGACTGGTCGCCGGCGATGGCGGCCAGCACCTCCGGGTCGATGTCGAGGCCCAGCACCGCGGCTTGCTGCAGGACCGTGCGAGCCGGTTCCGGCAGCCGGTTCAGCCGGTGCCGGATGACGTCGCGGACACCGGCCGGGATGTCGCCGAGCGCCGCCCCGGCCGCCCACAGCCGGGCCAGCTCACGAACGAAGAACGGGTTGCCTCCGCTGCGCCGGTGGATGACGCGTACGGCATCGGCGGGAGCCTTGCGCCGCGCGACGCTGCCGACCAGTTCCGCGGTCGCGGCCTCGCCGAGCCCCGGGAGGTAGACCCGGACCGGCTCGCTGCGGGCGAGCCGCGCCAGGGTCGCGGTCAGCGGCACACCGATCTCTTCCGCCCGGTACGTCCCCAGCACCAGCACCGTCCCCCGCACCGGCGACGCGCCCGTCACCAGGGCCGTCAGCACCTCGAGGCTGTCCTCGTCCATCCGGTGCAGATCATCGGCGACCAGCACGACCGGCGCCCGGGCGGCGAGCCCGGCGGCCACCGCACGATGCCGCCGGAACCGCTCCACAGCCGCATCCCCGGCCCCGGCGGGCGGCACGGTCTCGCCCGTCGTGATCTCACGGCCGTCGCCGTCCCCCGGCCAGGCGACCGGTGCGCCCTCGAACTCCGGGCCGCGCACCCATTCCGCGCCCCATCCGTGGCCGGTGAGCCGATGCGTCAACGCCTCCGCGAGCGCCGTCTTACCCGCGCCCGCCTCGCCCGCCACCAGCGCTACCACCGGCCGGCCGTGCTTCTCGGCGAGCGCGGCCGCAGCGTCGAGCGCCCCCAGCTCGTCGCTCCGCCCGAAAAACGAAGCGGACGCGGGAGGTGATCCGGGCGAAGCGAGAGGCGGTCCGGGCGAATCGAAACCGGAAGCCGGAAAGGCAGTCCCCGCCACGCACGGCCCAGCAGCCACCACAGCCGCCCGGTCCAGACGCGCCCCAGCGACAGACCCGTCGAGGTGCGGGGCCTGAGCGAGAATGTCCGCCTCCAGCCGCCGGAGCCGCGGCCCGGGATCAACCCCCAACTCCGACACCAGAACGTCCCGCGCCCGCCGCAACGCCCCGAGCGCCTCCCCCTGCCGCCCGGACCCGTACAGCGCCCGAGCGAGCAGATGCCACGCGTCTTCACGCAACGGCTGCTCACGGGTATGCGCCTGCAGCTCCGACACCGCCTCACCCGAGCGCCCCAGAGCCAGCAGCGCCTCGGCGCGCCGCTCCACCGCCAGCATCCGCAGCTCGTCGAGCCGGTCGATCTCCGCCCGGGCCCACGGTTCGGCGGCGCATTCCGCGTACGCCGGCCCGCGCCACAACGCCAGCCCCTCGTCCAGCAGCGCCAGCGCAGCGCCTGCGTCGTCCGCGAGCAGTGCACCGGCCCGCGCGACCGCCGCCTCGAACCGCCAGGCGTCCACGGTCTCCGGCGACGCACGCAGCGCATATCCCGGCGGTTCGGTCACGAGGAGCTGAGCCGGCGCGCGCGGGGGCCGGTCGGGTTCGAGCGCCCGCCGCAGGTCCGCGATGAACGTTCGGAGTGCTCCGATCGCCCCCTCCGGCGGGTGCTCCCACAGGTCCGCGACGAGCCGGTCGACCGGCACCACGTGCCCCCGGGCTATCAGCAGCCGGGCCAGCACCGCACGCTGGCGTGCTCCCTTGAGCGCGACGGCTCCGGCGCCGACCGGCCCGAGCACGGAGAACGCCGTCATGCTGGCATGGTAGGCCGCTCATCGAACACTCATCGGCCACTGATCACCGCGCGTCACCCTCGACCGTATGACGATCACCATTCCCGGATTCGCCTACCGTGACGTCCCGGTAGCTGACGGCGTCGTACTGCATACCGCTGTCGGCGGCGGCGGCGAGCCGGTCGTGCTGCTGCACGGCTTTCCCCAGACCCACCTCATGTGGCGCCATGTGGCCGCCGACCTCGCCGCCGATCACACCGTGATCTGTCCCGACCTGCGCGGTTACGGCCGGAGCAGCAAACCCTCCGAGGGGTACGCGAAGCGCACGATGGCGGCCGACGTCGTCTCTCTCGCCCGCGCTCTGGGCCACGAGCGGTTCGCGCTCGCCGGCCATGACCGCGGCGCGCTGGTGGCGTTCCGTGCCGGGCTCGACCATCCGGAGGCCGTCACGCATCTCGCCCTGCTGGACGTCGTGCCGACCCTGGACATGTGGGACGTGCTGCACGGCCGTGACGCCGCGGTCGCGTTCCACCTGTACCTGATGGCGCAGCCGCCGGGCCTGCCCGAGGCGATGATCGGTGGGGCCGCGGACGCGTTCTTCGGCTTCTTCCTCGATGCGTGGTCGCGCGATCCGTCGGCCGTCCCGCCGCCGGTCCGGGCGGAGTATCTGCGGGCGTCGCGGGAGGCGGTGCCGTCGATCGTCGCCGACTATCGGGCGTCGGCCGGTGTCGACGTCGAACACGACGCGGTGGACCGGGCGGCCGGGCGTACGTTGGGCATGCCGGTGTCGGTGCTGCAGCAGGACTGGGGTGCGGCACTGGGGTACGACGCTGCGGCGGTGTGGCGGGCGTGGGCGGACGACCTGGTGCACGAGACGGTGACCTGCGGGCATTTCATGGCGGAGGAGGCGCCCGCCGCGGTCGTGCGGGCCCTGCGCGGCCTGGTGGCGCGATAGCCTCGCGGCATGGACTCGACGATCTTGCCCGTGCCGGGCGTCGACGTGCCGGACCATCGCGGCCGGGTGGGGCTCGACCGGGTGGGGCGGGACCTTACCGGGAATCCCGACGTGGTGGTCCGGGATGTGGAGCTGCTGGCCAGCGGCTGGCATGTGCTGCGCCGGACGACCTTCGACTACCGGCATTCCGACGGCAGCTGGACGACCGAGCAGCGGGAGACGTACGACCGGGGCAACGGCGCCACGATCCTGCTGTACGACGCCGGTCGGCGGACCGTGCTGCTGGCCCGGCAGTTCCGCCTTCCCGTGTACGTCAACGGTCATCCCGACGGCATGTTGCTGGAGACGGCCGCCGGGCTGCTCGACGACGACGATCCGGAGACGGCGATCCGCCGCGAGGCCGGTGAGGAGCTCGGCGTGACGGTCGGCGAGCTGGAGCACGTCTTCGACGTCTTCATGAGTCCGGGGTCGGTGACCGAGCGGCTGCACTTCTACGCCGCGCCCTACACGCCGGAGGCCCGGACGGCCTCCGGCGGTGGGCTGGCGCACGAGGGCGAGGACATCGACGTGGTGGAGCTGCCGTTCGACGAGGCGCTGGAGATGACGTACGACGGCCGCATCGCCGACGCGAAGACCGTCATGCTCCTGCAGTGGGCCGCCCTGCGGGGACCGTTCCGCGGCGCCTAGACCAGCTGGCCGTCGTAGTCGGGGAGCTTGAACGTCCGGTCGGCGTGACCGCCGGAGAGATCGCTGGGGCTGTTGCCGATGTTGGCCACGATCCGGTAGCCCTGCGCCTCGATCGCCTTGCGGGCGTCGGTCTTGAGCTCGGCGTCCGGCTGGGTGTTGAACCAGGGCCGCAGGTAGATGCGCTCGACGGGGTAGCCGACGGACCGCAGGTTCACCTCGGTCTGCCAGCCGAGGATCTCCGGGCGGGCGGTGATGAAGAAGATCGCCGCGCCGTCGTCGCGGGCCTGGCGGGCGAGGTCGAGGATCGGCCCGGTCGCCGGGGACGTCAGGCCCGGCCGGTACGTGGTCTGCAGCGCCGTGTTGTCGATGTCGAGCACGATGGCCGGCCTGGCCGACGGGTTCGGCAGCACGTCGCCGAGGTAGCCCGAGGCCTGGGTCGCGACCGCGGTGACGTCGGCGATCCAGGTCGAGTACGGCGGGAGCGCCTGGGCGACGACGGCGGGGGTGGGTGCCGGTGCGGCCGAGGCGGGTGCCGGGGCGGCGAGGACGAGGGCGACGGTGACGGCAGCGACGGTGCTGAGGCCCGCGCGGGCTCGGAGATTCATGACGCTCAACATAGATAGTCATCCACGTACGGCGCCAGAACGGGATGTGAAGATCAGGCGGCGGCACCCCGCAGGACGGCGTCGACGAGTGCTTCGGCATACCCCTCGACGGGGATCGCGGGGTTCCAGTCGAGCATGTTCTGGGCGATCGACGGGCCACTGATCATCAGCAGGGTGAGCTCGATGTCGAGGTCGGCGCGGAGCTCCCCGGTCTGCACCCCGCGGCGCAGCACCTGGCGCATGACGTCGCGGCGCGGCTCGATCACGGCCTGGTAGACCGCGTGCATCGCCGGGCTCTTCACCATCTCCGGCAACAGGCACGCGGTCACCCGGCCGTACTGCTCCGAGCGCTTGCTGCGGGCGCCGGCGACCAGCATGACCAGGTCGTCGCGGACCGACTCGCCGGCCGGCTCCGGCAACGGGCCCTTCATCCGGGCCACCGCGTCGATGAGCAGCGCCTCCTTGTTGGGCCAGCGCCGGTAGATCGTCGCCTTGCCCACGCCCGCCTTCGCCGCGACCGCCTCGATGGAGAGCGCGTCGGCGCTCTGCCCCTCGCCGAGCAGCGCCGTCACGGCGTCGAGGATGGCCTCCGCGGCCCGGGCATCGCGGGGCCGGCCAGGTGCCTTGCGGCCCTGCCCGGCTCCCGCGTCAACGCTGACCGTCGTCATGAGCTCCATTGTCACCGAGCTTTCACGCCGTGGCCATGGCGACCCTCACGCCTCGACCAGTTCTACAGCCTGCTGCTCGGCGAGGCCCTCGGCGCCGGTGGGCTCGGGTGCCTGCGCGGGCCGCTTGCCGGGCAGCCAGATCACCGCGACCAGGGCGCCGAGCAGCGCGAACACCGTCGTGCCGATGGACGCGTAGTGCATCGCCGAGATGAAGGCGTCGTTGGCGTTCTGGACCAGCGCCGGCCCCGCGGGTCCCGCCTGGGCCGCCACCCCGTACGCGCCGGAGATGCTCTCGCTCGCCGCGTCCCGGGCGGCGGCGGGCAGCGCGGCCGTGGCCCCGGCCATGTCGTCGCGGTAGGCCGCGGAGAGCACGGCACCGAGCGCTGCGACGCCGAGCGCACCGCCGACCTGGCGGACGGTGTTACTCACGGCCGACCCGATGCCGGCCTTCTCCCGGGGCAGCGCGGCCATGATCGCCTCGGTGGCCGGGGGCATCACGTTGGCCATGCCCACGCCCATGACGAAGAACAGCGCGCCCACGATCCAGATCGGGGTGGTGGCGCCGATGAAGAGCCAGCCGGCCAGGCTGACGCCGACCAGCAGCAGGCCGGTCGTGCTGACGGCCTTGGGACCGAAGCGCTTGACCATGGCGGCGCTGCGGGGCGCGAACACCATCTGGCCCACCGCGAACGGGACGAACAGCGCGCCGGAGGCGAGCGGGCCGTACCCGCGGACCAGCTGCAGGTAGAAGGCGCTGAAGAACATCGAGCCCATGGCCGCGAAGAAGATCAGGCCGATCATGCCGGTCGAGGCGGAGAACTGCCGGTTGGTGAACAGCCGTACGTCCAGCGACGGGAACGGGATGCGGCGCTCGTAGAGGACGAAGAGCGCGAGCACCAGGGCTCCCCCGGCGAGGGCGCCCCACGCCTCGGGCCGCCCGAACCCGTTCTCGCCGCCCTCGATCACGCCGTAGGTGACCAGGGTCAGGCCGAGGATGGACAGCAGCACGCCGACCAGGTCGATGCGGCCGGGGCGCGGGTCACGCGACTCCGGGACCAGGACGCTGACCAGCACGATCCCGGCGACGACCACGGGGACGTTGATGAGGAAGACCGAACCCCACCAGAAGTGCTCGAGCAGGATGCCGCCGACGATCGGGCCGATCGCGACGCCGAGGCCGACCGCGCCGGCCCAGACGCCGATCGCCCGGCCGCGCTCGTGCGGCTCGAAGACGTTCGCGATGATCGACAGGGTGGCCGGCATGACCGCCGCCGCCCCCAGGCCCATCAGCGCGCGGGCCCAGATCAGCTGGTCGGGCGACTGAGCGTACGCCGACAGCAGCGACGCCAGGCCGAACAGCCCCAGCCCGACGGTGAGGGTGATGCGCCGGCCGAGACGGTCGGCGAGGATGCCGGCGGTGAACAGCAGGCCGGCGAAGACGAGGGTGTACGAGTTGATCGCCCACTCGAGCTGGCCCTGGCTGGCTCCCAGGCCGGCTCCGGGGTCGGCGATGGTACGCAGGGCGACGTTGAGGACGGTGTTGTCCAGCACGACCACGAGCAGGCTGATCACGAGCACGCCGAGAATGGCCCAGCGCCTCGGGTGTCCCGTTTGCGGAACGTCCATGTGGGTTTCCCCCGAGTCCCAATAGCGATACGGAACTGTTCCGTATCTCTGGACGACCCTACGACCGCCTCCAGCAATACGGAACAGTCTCGTATCGGAAAGTGGCCTCCGCCACTCGTTCACGACCCCGCGAGGTCCGCGACCTCGTCGGCGCAGCCCCACGACATCGTCACGCCCGCTCCCCCGTGCCCGTACGCGTGCACGATCCGCCCGCCCCCGACCTCCTCGGCCTGCACCCGGGGCCCTCCGCGCCGCGCCGGCCGGATCCCGATGCGGTCGCCCAGGACCGGCACGGAGGCGAGCTCGGGCACCAGGGCTGTGCAGCGGCGCACGATGGCGGCCCGCGCCTGCGCATCGGGGGCCAGGTCCGAACGCCCCACCTCGAACGTTCCGCCCAGCACGACGTCGCGGCTGCGCGGGTGGACGTACGCCGGGCCGTCCGGGTGGTCCTCGTCGCGGACCGACTCGCACAGGCCCGGGTTGGCGACGAGCACGATCTGCCCGCGTACCGGAACCATGGCGGGGTCGGCCGCCGCCAGACCGGTCGCGTTGACCACCACCGGGGTGTCCGCCAGCAGCTCCTCCGGCCGGGCGACGCGGCGGTGCACGAACCGGCCGCCCGCCGCCACGATCCGGCGCTGCAGCCACGGCAGGTAGAGGTCCATCTCGGCCAGCGGCGCGGCGAAGCGTAGCTGCTGGGCGTACGGCTCGGGAGCCGCCTGCAGGGACACCTCGCCAGGAGCCCACCACGGCGGCTCGGCGATCGGTGCCCGCAGCAGCATCCGGGTGTGGCGCAGCAGCACCCCGGGCGTTCCCGCCGCCGCCTGGGCCAGCAGCTCGTCGCGCGTACGGGCGACCCAGCGCAGCACCCGCTCGTCGCCATCGGTGTGCGTCGGGTACCAGACCGCCGCGGCGACCGCCGACACCGTGTCGAGCGGGTGCCTGTCGGCCACCACCGTGACCCGGGCTCCGCGTTCCTGCAGGCGTACGGCGGCGGTCAGCCCGATGATGCCGCCGCCCAGCACGGTTACATCCGTCATGCCTCGCATCGTGCGGAGCGGGCCGCGTGCAGGGCCAATAGCCGTTGACGCATCGGCGATAAGAAGCGCCTATGCCACGCGCGCCCGCGCCCGCCTACGCTCGGCGACATGGTGGACGCACGGATGACCGGGGCCGAGCTCGACCGGCTGAGGTCCTTCCGGGTGCTGGCCGAGGAGCTGCACTTCACCCGGGCCGCGGCCCGGCTGCACCTGACCCAGCCCGCGCTGAGCCAGCAGATCCGCGCCCTCGAGCGCCAGCTCGGCACCGATCTGGTACGCCGCGACGCCCGCGGCTGCACCCTCACCGAGGTGGGCCGCCTGGTCGCCGCGGAGGCCGGGCGGGCGCTGGCCGGTGTGGACGCCGCGGCGGCGCGGATCCGCGCGGCGGTACGCGGGCGTGACGGGCGGCTGCGGCTCGCGTACACCCGCTCGGCACGCGGCGGGCGGGTCGACGCGATCGTGGCACGCTTCCGGACGCTGCACCCCCAGGTGGAGGTGGTGCCGGAGACCGCCTGGACGGCCCCGAACGTGGCGGGCCTGCTCTCCGGCCGGTTCGACGCCGCGTTCGTGCGGCCGCCGATCGACGAGGCGTCGCTGGTCTGCCGGCACGTGGACAGCGAGGAGCTGCTGCTCGCCGTACCGGAGAACCACCGCCTCGCCGGGCACCGGCGCATCCAGCGCGCCGACATCCTCGGCGAGCCGGCCGTGATGTGGCCGCGGGAGAACGCCGCGGGCATGTACGACCGCATCATCGCCCAGGTGTGGCCCGGCGGCGGCTTCCACCTGGTCCGGCACGAACCTGACGACGAACAGCTGCTGCGCGCGGTCGCCGAGGGCGCCGCCATCGCGGCCGTGCCGGCGGGCCGGGCCCGCGCGCTCAAGGTGCCCGGTGTGCGGCTGCGCCGCTTCGCCGCGCCGACGCCCACGGTGGACATCGCTCTGGCCTATCCGCGTGACACCACCAACCCAGCTGTGCACCGCCTCGCCGATTTGTTGCACTGATTCACCCTCGCGTGAAACAGGTCATTGTGCGCAAGATCCGCTTCGGCTATCTTCCATCGACGCAGCTCAATGGTGGAGGAATGGTGCCCGTCATCGCCGAGGAAAGCATTGCCGAGAGCCGGCGCAGCGTGGGCGCCAAGGCGTCGAACCTGGCCGCCCTGCAGGAAATGCACGACGTTCCACCGTGGAGTGCCGTTCCCAGTGACATATTCGAAGCATTTCTGAAATATATTGCCGGGCTGGACGCGTCGTTGCTCCTGGCGGCGGACGACCCGGATCGCGCGGCCGCCGAAATCGCCGGCTCGATCCGCGCGACCGCCCTGCCGGCGGACCTCGCCGACGCCATTCGCGCGGCGTACGAGGCGGTGGGCGGCGGCCGGGTGGCCGTACGGTCCTCGGGGCTGGAGGAGGACGGCGGCGAGCACTCGTTCGCCGGACAGTTCGACACGTACCTCAACGTCACCGGGGTGGAGCAGGTGCTGGCCCGCGTCAAGGACTGCTGGGCCTCCGCGTTCTCCGCCCGGTCCCTGACCTACCGCCGGACCCACGGCCTCGCGCTGCGACCGTCCGGCATGGGCGTGCTCCTGCAGCGCATGGTCGCCTCGGAGGTCAGCGGCGTGCTGTTCACCGCGAACCCCACCACGGGCTCGCCCGCCGAGTACGTGGTCAGCGCCGCGTACGGGCTCGGCGAGGGCATCGTCTCCGGTGCCGTCGACGCGGACACCGCGATCCTGGACGCGGCCACCGGCGCGGTCCTCGAGGCCGAGATCGGCGACAAGACCGTGCGCTACGACTACGCGCCCGGCGGCGGCGTGACCGTCACCGAGGTCCCCGAGGCCGAGCGCGACGCCTCCTCACTGGCCAAGATGGACCTCGCGGCCCTGCACGCGGCCGGCCGCACGATCAGCGAGGCGTTCGGCGCGCCGCAGGACATCGAGTGGGCGGTCGCGGACGGCCGCCTGTGGATCCTGCAGAGCCGTCCGGTCACCACGGTCCCGTCCCGGCCGCCGGCCACCGGTGAGCTGCGGATCTGGGACAACTCCAACATCGTGGAGAGCTTCCGCGGCGTCACCTCGCCGCTGACGTTCACCTTCGCATCGATGGTCTACGGCGTGGTGTACGAGAGCTTCGCCCGGTCCCTGCGGGTGCCCGGCAAGCAGCTGCGGCAGATGCAGGCGTGGCTGCCCACGCTGCTCGGCAGCTTCCACGGCCGGGTCTACTACAACCTGGTGAACTGGTACCGCCTGCAGCGGATCCCGCCGTTCTACGACGTCAACCGCAAGCTCCTCGAAGTGGCGATGGGCGTCGACGAGCCACTGCCGGACGAGATCGCCGCGACGCTGTTCCCGTACGAGTTCGACTCCGCCTGGGAGCGGCGCCGGGCCCGGCTCGTCACGGGCGCGACGTTCTTCTGGAAGTACTTCCGCATGGGCCGCGACGTCCGGAGGTTCACGGCGTACTTCTACGAGTCGTACGCGGTCTTCGACAACCAGGACTACGCCGCGATGCCGGCCGACCGGGCGTACCGGGCCCTGCAGGACCTGCAGCGCGACCTGCTGCAGCGGTGGGGGCCCATGCAGATGCTCGACTCCACCATCCTGTTGTCGCTCGGCGTGCTCAGCGCCCTCGGCCGCAGGTGGATGCCGGCCGCGCCGGAGTGGCTGACCTGGGCGGCCGCCCGGCCCGGCGCCGACGTCGAGTCCGCCGAGCCCGCCCGCGCCCTGCGCGCGCTCGCCGCCATGGTCACGGCCGACGACGACCTGCGCCGCATCGTGGTGGAGACGGAACCGGCGGCGGTGCGCGCGGCGCTGGCCGAGGGCGGCCACACCGGGCTGCTGGCGGCGGTCGACGCGTACGTGGCGGCGCACGGCTACCGGAGCCCGGACGAGCTCAAGCTCGAGGTGCCGGACCTGCGCGAGGACCCCGCCAGCCTGTACCTCATGCTGCGCGACGCCCTGCAGGCCCCGCCCGAGACGGCCACGACCGACGAGGCCCAGGAGTACCTGGACCAGCACCTGCGGGGGCCGAAGCGGTGGCTCTACGAGCTGGTCCGCCGCAAGGCGTCCCGGTCGCTGGCCCACCGCGAACGGCTGCGCTTCTGCCGGACCCGCGCGTTCGGCTCCGCCAAACAGATCCTGCGCGCGCTGGGCCGGCATCTGGCGCGTGCCGGGGCGATCGAGCGGTTCGAGGACGTGTTCCTGCTGCGCCTGGACGAGCTGGCGGGTGCGTACGAGGGCCGGATCGCGCACGACGAGCTGCGCGAGATCGTGGCGGTACGCCGCCGTACGCAGCACCGCCAGGAGCAGATGTCGGCGCCGCCGCGGTTCCGGACGTACGGCGCGCCCTACTGGGACGGCAACCTCGAGGCCGCGGGCTGGGTGCCCGGGCAGGCCGCGCGGACCGGAGCCGCCGAGCTGCGCGGCACGGCCTCGGCGCCGGGGATCGTGACCGGCCGGGTCGTCGTCGCGGACCGCCCCCACGACGTGAACGGCGGCATCCTGGTCACCTACAGCACGGACCCGGGGTGGGTCGCGGCCCTGCCGTCCGCCTCCGGACTGATCATCGAGCGCGGCAGCCCGCTCACCCACGTCGCCATCGTGGCCCGCGAGCTCGGCGTGCCGACGGTCGTGAAGGTCAAGGGCGCCACCCGCGAGCTCGAGACCGGGATGACGATCCGGATGGACGGCGGCACCGGCCGGATCACGATCCTCGGGGAGGCCGGCTCATGATCCTGACCGAGGCCCAGGTGGCGTCGCTCGCCGACCGGACCCTCGCCCGGGTGGCTCCCCCACCGGGGTACGCGCTGGTCCTCGAGGGCTCCATCGCCGAGGGGTTCGGCAACAGCCGGTCCGACGTCGACTTCCTGCTCGTCGCCGACCAGGACGCCGACATGCCGACCATGCCGACCATCTTCTTCATCGACGGCCGCCGGGTGGAGATCCGCACCCGGTCGGTCGGCCAGATCGCCGGCCACCTGCGGGAGGTCGCCGGGTACGCCGGCCGCAGCGCGCGGCGCATCGCCACGCTCGACGAGCACCTGCTCAACCGCTGCCAGCGGCTGCTGCACGCGTACGTCGTCCACCGGCCGGAGCTCGTCGCCGAGGTCCGGGGCAACCTGAGCCATGACGACTTCGCCACCGTCATGTCCCGGTGGTGGGCCGAGCATGCCCGGCAGTCCGCGCGGCACGCCGTCCTGCTGACCACCCTCGGTGAGCCGGGCTCCGCCGCGGTGTGGGCGACAGCCGCGCTGCAGCAGGCCGCCAAGAGCTGGGCCGCCCGGCGCGGGGAGACGTATCTCGAACCGAAGTGGCTGTCCCTGCAACTGGAGCGGCTGGACGACGACCCCCTCGCCGGGCGGTGCCGCACGATGCTCGCCGCCGTGCCGCAGGCCGGGAACATCCGGGAACACCTCGACCTCGTCGCGCAGCTCGGCGTGACCGGCTGCGCCGACGACCCGCACCGCCTCGTGGTCGCCCGCGGCAACGAGGTGACCACCTGGCAGATCGACGACCGCGTGCACCTGGTACGCGACCGCCGGGACGTGTTCGTGCTCGGTGAGGACGCCGCCCGCGTGTGGCGACGGGTCGTCTGGGGCCGCCCGGTCGTGGACCTGCTCGCTGACGCGGACCGGCTGGGCGTGCCCGACGCGGGCGAGCTGGTCTCGGCCTTCCACCGCTACGGCCTGCTCCGGGTCACCTGGCAGGGAACGCCGATCGGCCCGAGGCTGCCGATGGCGGCGCCGCTGGGAGCCATCACGCCCGCCCCGTCCACCGCCACGCCGGTGCTGTCCATCGCCGGGGCGCTGCCCGCGCACCGACGCTCGATCGACCTGCTGCCCGTGCCGGCGGGCCGGTTCGCCGCCGCCGCGATGGCGCTGATCTGGGCGAACGTCATGATCGAGAACGCCGTGGAGGACCTGCGCGGCGCCCTCGACCAGCAGCAGTGGGGCGTCGCCGCGCTGACCACCGCCCGTGCCGTCAACGGCGGCCTCCGCGCGCTGCTGAGCGCCCACGGGGTGAGTCCCCTGCCGCCCGACCCGGAGCTGCTGCACCGCCTCGACCTGGTGCCCGTCACGCCCGCCCGGATCCGCGTTCTCGCGGAGCGTCTGTACGCGAGCGCGATGCCGGACATCCGGCTGCTGCAGGACTTCGTCACCGAGGTCCGCGCGGCCTCGGGCGGCGGCGCCTTCCCGTCGTCGTTCGACTCCCCCGACGGCTGGCAGCGCACTCTCGACATCGGCTACGACTGGCTGCGCCTCGGCGCGTACCTGGACCAGGAGCTGCCCCTCGACGAGGCGCAGGACCTGCTGTCCAGCGGCGGCGTGCAGCCCCATGTCGCGGCCGGCGGCCGCTTGCAGGAGGCGTCATGAGCAGACCCAGGACCGTGTTGGTGACCGGCGCCGCCGGCCTCGTCGGCGCCGAGGTCTGCGCCCGCCTCCTGCGGGCGGGCCACCAGGTCCTCGGCCTGGTCCACCGGACCCGGGAGCTGGTCGCCAACGACGGCCGCGCCATCCCCGGCTCCGATGACGGCCGGGCGGGAACGGTACGCCTGGTCAGCGGCGACGTCACCCTGCCACGGCTCGGCCTCGACGACGCGACGTGGGAGCTGCTCGCCGGGCACGTCGACCTGATCGTGCACACCGCCGCCACCACCGACTTCGGCCGGCCCGCGGAGGTCTACGAGTCGATCAACATCAACGGCACCGCCCACGTCCTCGAGCTCGCGAGGCAGCGCCCGGCGCGGCTGGTGCACGTCAGCACCGCGTACGTCTGCGGCGAGCGCGACGGCACCATCCTCGAGTCCGAGCTCGACACCGGTCAGCGCTTCGGCAACCTGTACGAGGAGAGCAAGTTCACCGCCGAGCAGCTCGTGCGCAAGGCCGCCGCCGACGGGCTGCCGGCCGTGACCGTGCGGCCCAGCGTCGTCGTCGGCGCCACGCGCACTGGCGTGACGCGCGACTTCAAGAACATCTACGTGGTGCTGAAGCTGCTGTCGCAGGGCCGGGTCGGCGCCATCCCCGGGTTCTTCGACGCCACGATCGACCTCGTGCCGGTCGACCACGTCGCGGCCCTGATCACCGCCGCCGTCGTCGACTTCGACCGGGCGCGGGACCGCACCCTGCACGCGGTCGGGGCCGCGGTGCGGATGCGGCACATCTCCGACGTGCTGGCCGAGTACCCGTCCTTCCACGTGCCCCGCTACCTCGCCCCGGCGACGTTCGACCCGGAAGACCTGCCGGAGCGCGAACGCAGCTACTGGAACCGGGTGCTGTCGCTCTACGAGAGCTACTTCCGCCGCCGACAGTACTTCGACGACAGCGCCGCCGCCGAGCTGCGTACGCACCGGCGGCTGGCGGCCGGGGAGGCCCACCTGCGGACGATCATCGACCATGCCGTGCGGGCCGGCTACCTCGGCGCGCCCCCGATCCGGGACGTCCGGCGATGAGCGACGCCGCGGCGTACGGGCCGCCCTTCCCGGCGGGGCTCACCCAGGACCCGCAGAAGCAGCGGTACTTCGGCACCGACAGCTACTTCCTGGAGGCGTACGAGCAGCTGGCGGCGCTGACCGGCGACCCGGTGGCGTTCGCGCACCGGCACGCACTGCTGCTGATGAAGCCGGACGCCGTCGCCTCGCGCTCGATCGAGCGGATCGTCGGCTGGCTGCGCGACTCCGGCTTCCGCATCGTGGCGGCGCGGCGGCTGCGGATGGGCCGCGGCGCGGTCCGCGCGATGTGGCACTACCAGCTGAACCGGGCGACACCCCAGCGGTGCCTGCTCGCCGACGCCCTCTGCGGTCAGGGCGACTCGCTGGTGTTCCTGCTCCGGTCCGGCGCGCACACCGACGTGCCCGCGACCGTGGCGCTGAGCGTCCGCAAGGGACCGGCCGACCCGGCCCGGCGGCGGCCCGGGCAGCTGCGTACCCGGCTGGGCGACTTCGGGTTCCTGCTGAACCTGGTGCACGCCTCCGACGAACCCGCCGACCTCGTCCGGGAGCTCGGCATCCTGCTCGAGCACGCAGACCGCAGCGACCTGTGTCACCAGGCCCTGGACGGCACCGACCGCTACGACGAGGCCCTGGGTCTGGCCCACGACCTGTACGCGGACTGTCCGCCGCACGACCTGCGTGTCGGTCCGGCCACCGCGCGCCTGCGCCAGGCTGTCGAGCGCCTGCTCGCGGACGGGTCCACGCTGCCGCACCACGTACGGGCGGCGCTACGGCACCGGCTCGCCGGCACCACCGCGGAACCGGTGAGCTGGGGGCCGCTGATCGAGCTGATCTGGTCCGCCGGGCTGCCGGTGACCGGGTGGGATCCGATCGTCGTGGGCAACGCCGCCCTGCCACTTTCCCGCCCGCAGTACCGGCAGCTGCTGTCCGGCGCCGACCCGCAGAGCTGGCGGTCGCCGGTCGCGGCGGACGCCCTGTGACCGCGATCGCCGGGCACGCGCCGGCTCGCTGTCGCGCTTTCGTCACGGCGGTCTTCGCGCCGAGGGTGCACGTCACCTACGGGGTGCTGTGGGCGTTCGCGTACGAGGCGACGGCGGCCGGCGAGCCGTGGCGCCCGACGGCCTCGTCCGTGATCCGCGCCGCCACGCTCATCGCGATGCTGCTCTTCCTCAGGCTCGTCGACGAACGCATGGACGAGCCGTACGACCGGGTGCACAACCCGGACCGCCCGCTGGTCACCGGGCTCGTCACCGTGACCGAGCTACGCCGCGCCGGATGGGTCGTGGCCGCCCTCGTCATCGCCGCCAACGCCCCCCTCGCGCCGTGGTCGGCCGTCGTGGCGGCGGCGCTCTTCGGGTACGCCGAGCTGCTCGCGCGGCTGGTGCTCCGGTTCCCCGCGCTGCGGGACCGGCCGCTGGCGTACCTCACGGTGGCCTATCCGGTGCAGCTGGCGGCGGGCCTCTACCTGTACGCGTCCACAGTGGGCACCGCATTGGTACGGGCAGGACTGCGGCCGGCGCTGCTCGTGCTGGTGTTCGCCACCGCTTTCCTGCACTTCGAGTTCGCCCGCAAGACGGTCCGCCGGCCGGCCCCGGGCTCCCGGATGTACTCGGCCACCCGGCTGGGCCCGACCGGCAGCGCCGTCGTGACGCTGTGCTGGGCACTGCTGTCCTGTGCGGTGCTGGCGGCGGTCACCCGGCCCCGGGATGCGTCGCTGGTGCCGTACCTGTCGCTGGTCTTCCCGGTATTCGGAGCCGGCGCCTATCTGAGCGGCCGGACCGGCGCCTGGCCCAAGGCGACGGCCATGCTGTTCCTCGTCGTCCTCTATGCGGCGCTGATCCTCGGCGGGGTGCTGGCCTGATGGACATCGGCGTGGTGCTGCCGCAGGGCGAGCTGCACGGCGGCCCGGCGGCTCTGCGTGAGTTCGCGGTCGCCGTGCAGGAGCTCGGGTTCCGGCACCTCATGGCCTACGACCACGTCCTCGGCGCCGACCCGGACGGGCACCCGGGCTGGCGCGGCGTGTACGACGTGGACGACCCGTTCCACGAGCCGCTCGTGCTCTTCGGCCACCTCGCCGCGGTCTGCGACCTCGACCTCGTGACCAGCGTGCTGGTCCTGCCGCAGCGGCAGACGGCACTGGTCGCCAAGCAGGCGGCGGAGGTGGACCTGCTGTCCGGCGGGCGGCTGCGCCTCGGCGTCGGCATCGGATGGAACGCCGTGGAGTACGAGGCCCTCGGCATGCCGATGCGCTCCCGCGGCGACCGGCTGGACCGGCAGATCCGCCTGCTGCGGGCCCTGTGGCAGCAACGCTCCGTCACCGGCGCCACCGACGAGGAACGGCTGGTGGCGGCCGGGATCAACCCGTTGCCGGGGCGCCCGATCCCGATCTGGGTCGGCGGCTCCTCGGCGGCGGCCTACCGGCGTGCGGGCCGCGTGGGCGACGGCTGGATGCCGCGGCTGCAGCCCGGTCCCGAGCTGGACGCCGCCCGCGCCGTGGTGGCGTGGTCCGCCGAGGCTGCCGGACGGTCCCCGGACACGATCGGCCTGCACGGGCGTATCCGTCTCACCGAGGGCGGGCCGGCCGCGGTCGCCGACGCGGCCCGGCGCTGGCGCGACGCCGGCGCCGACCACCTGGCGGTGAGCACGCTCGGCGCCGGCTTCACCTCCCTCGCCGACCACCTCGGCGCACTGACCGCGATCGCTCGGACAGGACTGCTCGCTGATGACTGACACCCGGTTACCGCTGCGCTCCGACAGCCTCGTCGACCCGGTGGTCGTCCACCGCCGGAACGCCGACACCGTCTTCCTCACCGGCGTCCAGCCCAGCGGTACGGGCGGCTACGTCGCGACGGCCGTGGCGCCCGACGACCACCCGTACTACGCGGCGCACACGGCCGAGGGCAACCGGCGGCTCGACCCCATGCTGCTGCTCGAGGCGTGCCGGCAAGGCCTGATCTACCTGGGACACACCGTCTGCGAGGCTCCCTTGGACACGCGCTTCCTGCTCGACACGTGCGCTCTGGACATCTCGGCGGACGCGTACCGGGGCTTGCCCGCCACCGGAGCGTGCGAGCTGACGATGGCCGTCCTGGACGTCGCGGCGCAGCGCACCGGGCGCCGCGTCCGGTCGCTGGCACCGGTGTTCGCGCTGAGCGCCGGCGACGTGCAGATCGGCCGTGTGGAGGTGGGCGCCTCGCTGGCTTCCCCCGCCGCCTACGCCGCCCTGCGACAGCGCGGCCGCAGCGGCCCGCCCTCGTACTCCGACGAGCTGCCGGACCCGGACCGGGCCGGCGCCGTCCCGCCCGCCGAGGTGGGCCGGGTGGATCCCGCCGACGTGCTGCTGGCGGACCTGCGGACCACCGGGGACGGCGCCGAGGCCCGGGTGCTCGTGCCGGGCGGGCATGCCGGGCTGTTCGACCATCCGCTCGACCACATCCCCGGCAGCCTGCTCGTCGAGGCGGCCCGGCAGCTGGGCACCACGATGAGCCCGAAGCCGGCGGACGCGGTGATGACCGGGATGACGGCGGTGTTCCACGCCTTCGCGGAGCTGGAGGTGCCCGTGCAGCTGCGCGCCCGGACGGCCACGGCGGACAACGAAGTGGTGGTGACGGCACGGCAGGGCGACACGGAGGTCGCCACGGTCACGGTGCGGACCCGCGGTCAGCAGGCGTCGTACTTGTAGGTGCCGCTGCCCGGAGCGGTCACCTTCAGGTCGCGCCGGACGACGGACACGGTGGCACCGACGGCCCGGCACGCCTTCCGGAACGTGCTGTCGCTGTACTCGACGTCGATCACGTGGTCGCCGTACACGTCGGTGTAGTCGGTGCATTCGTCCCAGCGACCGCAGTCCTCGGTGATCGCGAAGTCGAGTCCCAGATCCCGCCCGCGGGTGCCCAGGTCGGTGGTGTTCTTCTGGCCGATCGCGAGCCCGGCGGCGTGCGCGTGCGGCGCCAGCAGCGTCAGGTACGCGACGGAGTCCTCGATGTCCAGCTTGCCACCGGAGCGGTCGTACGAGTCGATGTTGTCCGGCTCGACCGCCCGGAAGCCGTCGCGGGCACAGCCGTCGATCCAACCGTTGACGACGGCCGCGACGGCCGTCCGCTTCTCCGGCGTCGAGATGTCCAGCAGGATCTCGTCCCACTCACCGTCCACGACGTACTCGCCGTTGTCGTCGCGCAGCAGCAGGTCGTCGTGCTCAGCCTGCCACCACGCGGCCTCACCAGGCTGAGTCTGGTACGCGTTGACGTAGCAGATGGTGTAGATCCCCGCGGCGACCGGCGCCTCCCTGTCCCGGCTGACGACCGTCACCCCGGACGGCGGCGCGTAGGCGCCGCCGATCTGATAGTCGAAGGCCGCATTCGCCGGCGGCAGCGTGAAACCCGCCTCCGCGGCCGGTACGGAAGCGGCGTCGGCATGCAGCGCGAACACGGTGGTGGCGACGGCCGCAGCGAGAGCGGTGCCGACGGCGAAAACGGTACGCGTGACCACGGCGAACTCCCAGCCTCGAGAACCTGACTGCGCCGATTCAACGGTTCGGCCGAAACGGGGTCAATAGCCGACGCCAGGTACGGCGCTCCCGGCACCCGCACCTGGGCACAACGGGCAACTGTGGCGCCGGTCAGACGCTGGTCAGCAGGTGGGCCGTCGGCGAGTAGTCGATCTTCCAGTCGGCGTAGACGCCCAGGACACCGTCGGCCAGGCAGCGAAGGCCGACGCTCACCCACCGCACCTCCGCGTCGGAGCGGTACGCGAAGCCCACCGCGACTTCGAACCTCTCACCGCCGCACGGGCACTCGCACGGCTGAAGGTCGGCGCCGGCCGCGTACTCGGCGCTGTCCGCCAGGTATGCCGCCATGCCGCAGGTGACGCAGACGCGTTGCACGCAGCTCGCCTCGTCATCAGCCGTGACCCGGAACGTCTCCCCGCCGCAACCGGAGCAGACCGATCCGATGACGTCGCGCACGGGATAGCCCCCGGCCTGGAACTCCCGCAGATAGTCGACCAGGTCCGCCGCGTCTTCGCCACGCCAGTACTGCCCGGTGGTGTCCATGGCCATGCGCGGCACCGTACCCGACGCCTGCACTACGCTGCACCGATGATCGGCGTTCTGCTCGCCCTCGCCGCCTCAGGGCTGTGGGGCAGCGCCGACTTTCTCGCCGGGCAGGCTTCGCGGCGCGTACCGGTACTGACCGTCACGCTGGTCTCCCAGGCCGCCGGGCTGGCCGCGATGGCCGTCGTGCTCGCCGTCCGGGGCGGCGTCTCGACCGGGGCAGCCTGGTGGGGAGTTGCCGCCGGCGTCGTCGGTGTCGCCGCCGTGACGTGCTTCTACCAGGCACTCGCGGTCGGCACGATGAGCGTCGTGGCCCCGGTCGTCGCCACCTCGGCCGCGGTCCCGGTCCTGGTCGGGCTCGTCCGGGGTGACCGGCCCTCGCCCCTGGCCGCGATCGGCATGGGCGTCGCGCTCGCCGGGGTGCTCGCCGCCAGCCGATCACCCGGCACCGCGCGCCCGGCCGACCACGGCCGCAGCCTTGTGCTCGCCGTCGCGGCCGCCCTCCTGCTGGGGCTGCAGCTCGTGTTCCTCGACGGCGCCGGGCACACCGACGCGCTCTCGGGCGTGGCCGCCAGCCGCTTGGCGAGCGTGGTCCTCGTCGGGATGGTGGCGCTGCTGCGCCGGCCGGCCATCGAGCCACGCTGGTTACCCCAGGTCGCCGTGGTCGGGCTGCTCGACACGGGCGCCAACCTGGCGTACGCGCTGGCCAGCGACCGTGGGCTGCTCTCGCTCATCGCCGTGCTCGCCAGCCTGTACCCGGTCCTCACGGTCGCCCTGGCCTACACCCGGCTCGGCGAGAGGTTGAGCCGGACCCAGGCCACCGGTGTGGGCCTGACGCTCATCGGCGTCATCTGCATCGTCGGCTGAACCCGGCAGCCGGATACGAAGGACTCGTACCCGGTCGGGAAGGCGAACCTGGGTTCAGGAGATCTTCACCGTCATGGTGGTCCGCGTTTGCGTGACGACCTTCATCTTCACGCCGGCCTTCGGAAGTTTCACGCCCCACGGCATGCCGTCGAAGTAGTACTGCTGGGTGTCGTCGAACAGGGGTTGGGCCGGCGCTCCCGTGACGGGTGACTCCTTGCCGTCGAGGTGCAGCGTGAGGGAGTCGACTTTCCTGAGCCCGAACGGAGCGTCGTACATCGCGACGCGGGAACCCCAGTTGCTGCCGTCGATCGCCTTCAGTGGCGCGGGATGCGCGTCGATGATCATGTTGTTACCCCCACCTGGGTACATGCCGATGCAGTTACACGGCTTCGACTCATCGTGGTACGCGATCACCAGACCGTGCTGGTACGGGAAGTGCTCCACGAATCGCGGCTTGCTCGACGCCCAACCGGCCTGATGTGGACCGGACGCGAGATTCCTGTCGTACGACACGTCCGCGCGATATCCGGCGATGTAGGACTGGGGAGTCAGCTCCACGCCGGTGTTGTCCTCGACGACGAAGCCCTTGAGTGTCCACGAGGTGTCAGCCTCGGCGCCATCGGTCAGCACAACGGTGTCGTCCTTGGTGATGGTGAGATCGTCGGCGAAGAAACCGGAGCCGATCGTGGCGGCGCCGGAACGGTAGCGCAGCCGTAGCTGCGGTGTACCGCCGGCGTACCTCGTGAGGTCGACGGTGAGGTCGACCCACTTGTCGTCGGTGGACCCGGTCACGGCGGGATGCCCGTCGGCATCCTTACCGAACGCGGCGCCACCGGTTGTGCCGTCCAAGGCGGTCCAGCTCGCACCGTCGTCCGTCGACGCCTCGACGCTCAGGAACTCGAGTTCGCTGTCCAGGTCGTAGCGGGCCTTCATGGCGAGCGTCGCGGCCGACGCGCCGCTGAGATCGACCGTGCGGATCATCGCGGTGTCCGCGTTGGCGTTGTTGCCCGAGAAGTACTGATGTTCCCCGGCCGCGGGACTGCCGATGTCTGTCGGGGTCTGCTTGTCGGGCAGGGTGACGACGACGGCCTGTGGCTTGTCGGTGTGGTAGGCCTGCGGCCCGAGTTCGACAGTGCGTTTCCCGCCGGACTTGACGGTTTCATGATCCAGCCAGCCGAGTTGCAGTTTCTCCCAGGCGCCGAGATCGCCGGGGCGGGTGCCGGGTACCTCGCCCTTGCCGGCGAGTCGGTTGTTGCCCATCAGGCTCCAGAACTCGATGTTGTCGTGGGGGGTTTCGTGGAGTATGTCGTAGGCGTCCGACAGGCCGAGGGAGTGGCCGAACTCGTGCGCGACGACGCTCATGCCGGCGTTCTCCGGTTGGACGGTGTAGTCCTCGATCTTCAGCCCGGTGTCACCGATCTTCACGTCCGCCGACCCGTTGTGCGACCAGATCGCGTCCTCGCCCTGTTGCGGATCCTGGCGGGACTCGCTGCCGCCCGCGTGGAACATCAGGAAGTGGTCGATGACGCCGTCGGGTTCGTTGAACACGCCGTCACCGTCGGCATCGTTCTCGTCGTAGGTGTCGAACGACTGAAGGTGCTGCTTGATCTCAGCATCGGTACGCCCGGTGGCCTTCTGCCCGGCCACCCACTTGTCGATGGCGTCCTTCACCAGAAAGCCCGTGTCCGAATCCGGGCCGCGCCCGTACCGCGCCTCGTTGTAATCCACCTGAACCCAGTCGGCGACCTCGCCTGTCACGCTGTACCGCCCGGAGGACTGCTTCTCGTAGTACGACTTCAGCGAGTTCTCCGAGGAGCCGAACAGTAGATCCTGGTAGAACTCGCGGTTGTAGTCGGCACGCCACAGCGTCGTGTTGTCCACGGCGCGGTCCGGTCGGAGGATCTTGTTGTGCCGAGGCCCGTCGAACACCGTGGGGCCGGGTACGTCGGGTTCGCTGTCGACATCCGGGAAGTCGGGGTGCCGCTTGTCGCCGAACTCCACCAGGATCGCGAAAGCGCGGTCGGTTCTCTCGCGGGCGAGTTCCACATAGTCGCGAGCGCCACCCTTCTTGGAGCCGGTGAGCTCGGCGACCGTGCTTCCACCACGCTGCACCGGCTTGATCTTGCCGCGGAGAACACCGTTGACCGCCTTGTCGCGTAGTGCGCGCCGCCGCTGCTCTCGCGCAGTGGGCCGGTCATCCGGCCGTGTTCGTTCCACGTCTGCGGATCCGGCCACGGGCTTCTGTGGTGTCTCGGCGTACGCCAGGATCGGGACGGTCAAACCGAATCCCGCGACAACCGTGGCTCCCAGCAACCCGACCACTGCTTTTCGCAACGAAACCTCCACGCGTTCGCCTTCGCCCGGCCTGTGCGTTGACGCAGCGATTTTCAACTATTGGTGTGAGGATTCTGTTTGCATCGTTCTTCGCTCGGCGCGCAGATCGCTCAGGCGGCCATGAAGATCAGGCCACCCGCGCAGGAGAGCACCACGCCGGCCGCGGCGGCGGCGAAGCCGGCCCACGCCGGCTTGCTCCACTTGCGGGCCAGGTATCCGCAGAGGGGCACCGTCACCAGCAGGCTCGGGGCCAGGACGAGGACCGCGACCCCGAGGACGCCGCCGACGTCGATCGGTTCCGTGGGGCATCCGAAGTGCCCGGTGCACTCCTGCCACCGGTCGCCGCCGGGCGAGAAGCCGGGCCGGTCGCCCGGGCCGGGGCCATTGGCCAGGACCGCCAGCGCACCCGGCAGGCACCAGAGCAGCGCGTACCAGAACGCGAGCGCCGCGTACGCACGCCGCATCGGACCCGCAGCGCTCACGAAGGGTCGGTCACGTCCGCGTACGTGGCGCCGAGCGCGCCGACCGCCGCGTCGGCCGCCAGCTGCAGGGCGACACCCCGCTCCCCCGCGCCGAGGCTGATCTGCCGGCCGCGCAGGCGTTCGTCGGCGATGACCGGCCACGGGCGGGCCGAGCCGAACGGCGTGATCGTTCCGCGTTCGTAGCCGGTGACGTCCTTGGCCGTCGCCGCGTCCGGCATCGAGAGCCGGTTGACGCCGAGCAGGGCGCGCAGCTTGGGCCAGGAGATCTGGCGGTCGCCGGGCACGAGGACGAACAGGTAGTCGTCGTCGGCGCGGCGTACCACCAGGGTTTTGACCAGGTCCTGGACGGCCACGCCGCGGGCCGCCGCGGCCTCGGCGACGCTGCCGACCGGGCCGTGCCGGACCACCGAGTGGGTGAGGCCGGCGGCTTCCACGGCGGCGAGTGCGGACATGATGATGACGATAGTCGTCGCGGGGAAGGGCTCAGCCCCGCAGCGGATCCGCCCGTACCGGAAGCTCCAACGTCTCCCCGCGCGTGACGGGCCGGATACCGGTGAGGCCCTCCTCGCGGGCGCGCCGCAGGTAGGTGGAGACCGGCATCTTCTGCACCTTGTAGTCGTCGTTGTGGATGGGGATGGTCAGTCCCGGGCGGATCAGCTGCGTGGTGGCGACGCCGTGGCGGTCGTCCATGGTCAGCAGCATGCCGAGCACCTTGGTGCCACCCAGGTGGATGAGCATGGCGTCGATGGCCCCGCACCGCTGGGGGATCTCGGTCAGGTGGGGGCCGTAGAGGGTGTCGCCGGTGATGTAGAGGCGCAGCCGGCATTGCCCGTCGACCTCCAGCTCCGCGACCGTGCCCATCACGTCCGGCAGGAGCTTGTCGATCATGCCGGGGCCGTGCTTGCCGGGTACGGCGGTGACGCGCAGCCGCTGCGGGCCGCGGGTCCACTCGGTGCTCTCCCAGGTGGGCAGGCCCTGCGCCGCGGTGAACCGGCTGCGGCGCAGCCTGCGCTGCGCCTGGACGGTCGTGACGATCGGGAGCTCGTACGGCAGGTCGCGGCGCGCGAACCGGTCGAAGTGGTCGCCGTGCAGATGGGAGAGGAGCACGGCGTCCAGCGCACCGATGTCGAGCACCTCGAGCGCCGGGTCGACCAGGCGCCTGGTCCACATGCCCTTGCCCAGGTAGACCCGGCTGCCCGCCGGGCCGAACGCGGGGTCGGTCAGCAGGGTGAAGTCCCCGAGGCGCAACACGGTCGTCGCGTTGCCGACGAAGGTGACGCTGGCGTGCACGGTCATGGGTGGCGCGTACCCCGGCGGGCCGGGATCATGCTCACACAAGTTGCGTCGATTCTTGCGTCGTTTAGGCCTCGAGGAGGAGGGTAGACATCGTTCGCGTCGGCGAAAGGACGGGCGATGACCACCATGACGAAGCGGGTGCCGCACAACGGTGCCGAGTTGCTGCGGGAGATGGCCTCGGCCCCCGCCGGGCCGCGGCGGGCCGCCTTGCGCGACGCCGCCGTACGGGCGTGGCTGCCCCTGGCACAGCACCTCGCGCACCGCTACGCCGGGCGCGGCGAACCGGAGGACGATCTGCTGCAGACGGCCACGGTGGGGTTGATCAAGGCCATCGACCGGTTCGATCCCGGCCGGGGCATCGAGTTCGCCGGGTTCGCGGTCCCCACGATCCTCGGCGAGATCCGCCGGCACTTCCGCGACCGCACCTGGTCGGTCCGCGTGCCGCGGCGCATGCAGGAGCTGCGGATGGCGATCACCGAGGCGAGCAACACCCTCCTGCAGACGCTGGGCCGCTCGCCCACGGTCGCCGACATCGCCGCCCACCTGAACACCACCGAGGAGGAGGTGCTCGAGGGGCTGGAAGGCGCCCGGGCCTACAGCGCGAAGAGCCTGTCCACCCCGGTGACCGAGGACGGAGCGACGTCGCTGGGCGACCTGATCGGCGAGGACGACCACGACATGGAGCTGGCCGAGCTGCGGGTGGCGCTGGGTCCGGCGATGGCCGCCCTCGACGCGCGGGAGCGGACCATCCTGTCGCTGCGCTTCTTCGGCAACCTGACCCAGGCCGAGATCGCCGAGCGGATCGGCGTCTCCCAGATGCACATCTCACGGCTGATCGCCCGGTCGCTGGCGAAGCTGCGGGCCGACCTCACCGCGGGCTGAATGGGCGCGCCCGCCCCGCGGTCCGGGTCCGAAGCAGCGTCAGTGACGTTCGGGCTCCGGATCACGCGCCGCGAGATCCCGGGCACGGTCCGCGATGTCGCGTGCCGTGTCCGTCATCGAGTCGGCGAGGCGGTGCAGGCGTTCCGCCGCTGCCGGGTTCGCGCGATCCTCGGCGTTGTCGTGCAGGCTCCGCTCGGTCTCCTCCAACGCCATCGCGTTGAGGTGCATGAGGTCCGACGCGCGCTGCCGGCGCTCGTCGGGTCGTTCACCACTCATGACCTCCGGCAGTACCCGGCCGATCTTGCACCAATCCCCTCAGGGGCGCCGGTAGATGCTGATCGAGTGGCCGACCTCGTCGACGGGCTCGCCGCTGGTGCGCAGCAGCGCCGCCAGCCGGCCGGTCGCCTTGGCGACCGAGCTGTCCGAGACCACGAGCAGGCCGTGCACCTCGCCCGGCGGGACGCGCAGCGGGTCACGCGCGCTGATCCCGTACGCGGACGGCACCCCGGCGCCCTTGTAGACCAGCCACACCTGTTCACCCGGATACCGCTCGCGCAGCCGGTCGGCGAGCCGTCCCAGGTCCTGCCCCCAGTCGACGTTCGAGTCGTGCAGCCGCAGGTGGGTGCGGGCCGGCCCGCCGAAGGCCTCGTTCGAGTACGGCAGGTAGTAGGGGAACGTCCGCACCGAGCTGACCGCGACGAACAGTGCCAGCAGCCCCGCGGCGACGGGCGCCCACCGCCACCGGAGCGTCACCACGGCCGCTGCCGCGACGGCCAGGAAGACCGGCATGAAGATCGCGTACCGGGTGCCGAAGTCACGGGCGCCGGTCATCGCCACCGCCAGCAGCAGGGCCGGCAGGACCAGCACGTACAGGGCCGCGGTACGCAGGCGTGGCACGGCGAGCATCGCCACGCTTCCCGCGAGCCACAGCACCAGCATCCCGAGCGGGGTCTTCACCAGCAGGGCGGCGGGCAGGTAGTACCAGAGCGAGCCCTGGTAGTGACGCCCGAACAGGAACCCGCTGAAGGTCGAGTCCTCGAAGCCGAACTGGATGCGCATGCCGTCGCGGTAGGGCTCGGGCAGCGGCAGCCAGCCCGCGAGCAGGCCACGCACGCCGTGGACGACGGGCGTGCCGATGGGCTCGGTCCACCGCAGCGAGGGGTCGACGGCCAGGTAGCTGACCCACACGACCAGCACCGCGACGACCCCCACCCCGGCCACCGCCGCCAGACCGCGCAGCCGGGCACGCATCGGCACGCCCCGGCGCCACGCCGGCGTGGCGAGCAGCGCGAGCAGCAGCACCACCGGCACCGCCGGCAGCACGCTCGCCCGGGTGGCGATGGCTGCACCGAGCGCGACACCGGCGAGCGGCAGATACACCCGCGGACGATCGCGCGCCCGCCAGGTGAGCCACACCGCGGTCAGCAGGAACCCGATCGCGGGTACGTCCAGTGTCGCCAGCGAACCGTGGGTGATGACATCCGGCGAGAAGGCGTAGAGCGCGAGGGCGAGCACTCCGCCAGCGGCGCCGGTGAGGTCGCGGGCGAAGGCGAAGACGACCAGCCCGAACAGCAGCGTCAAAAGGATCATCGGGAGCCGGGCCAGGAGCATCAGCCGGTACGGGTCGTTGCCGGCCTCGTAGAGCACGTGCCGGCCCAGCTGTGTCTGGTCGCCGCGGAAGGCCGGATCCATCCGGGGCGAGGCGAACGCCAGTCCGACGGCGATGAGCTGCTTGCCCAGCGGCGGGTGCTCGGGGTTGTACCGCAGGCTGTGCTGCTCGAGGTAGGTGACCGCGGTGCCGACGTACACCGGCTCGTCGATGGTCGGCGTCTGCTGCACCGCCGTGGTCACCATGGCGGCCGCCATCTGCCCGAGCAGCACCAGCACGAGCAGCGGCACCACCCAGCGCCGGCGGGGTCGGGCGGCGGCCGGCGCGTCGGTCGCGCGCTCCTCGAGGTCCACGGTCACGGGGGAAACCTACCCGGCGGGGATAGGCTCGGCCCATGTGCCGAAACATCCGCCAGCTGCACAACTTCGAGCCGCCGGCCACGCCCGACGAGGTGCACGCCGCCGCGCTGCAGTACGTCCGCAAGGTCGCCGGGTCGACCAAGCCGTCCCAGCGCAACCAGGCCGCGTTCGACAAGGCGGTCGAGGCCGTGGCGGCCGCGACGCGCGTCCTGCTCGAGGAGCTGGTGACCGCGGCGCCGCCGCGCGACCGCGAGATCGAGGCCGCCAAGGCGCGCGAGCGGGCCCGCCAGCGGTACGCCTCCTGAGCCTCACCCGCGCCGCAGCGTCGCCCCCCGCAGCGTGAGATACCACGGCGACGACGTGAAGTCCGGGCCGGTCTGTTCCCCGATGTACGCGTCGACGTGCTTGTCGCCGCCCAGTCCGGGCGTGAACTCGTCGGTCACGGTCCACCGGGCATCCCGCAGCGCCGCACACACCTTGGCGGCCGGGCGCGAACCGTCGTCGGCGTGCCCGCAGTCGGCGATCCTGAACTGCGTCCCCCGCGGCAGCACCCCCGGGTCGGCCGCGGCGGAGACGAAGGGCCGCAGTGCCCGCCCGCCGGCGTCGCGGGGACGGGTGTCGAGCCAGTAGCCGATGTCGTAGGACCAGTTCAGGTACTTGCCTTCGGCCGTCCGCCCGGTGCCCTCCTCCTGCACCGCCTCGACGAAGTCCGCCTTGTACGCCCCGAGGTCCTCGTCGCCGTCGGCACAGTCGAGCCCCGTGCACCCGGTGACGGTCTCGGGCTCGCCGGAGTGGTACTCCTCCACCGCCGTGTAGTACACCGTCACCTCCCAGCCGCCGGTGAACACGGGGACGGTGACGACCGGCAGGCGCAGCGGCGGCCTGGACTTCGACGGCGCCGGAGAGGAGGGCCTGGCTGAGGTGGCACGAGGGGACGCCTGCGGCAAGGGAGGAGGCGCGGACTCCGAGCACCCCGCCAGCAGCAAGCCGCACAGCAGGAGGCCCACCCGTCGCATGCGCCGAGTTTGTCAAGCTTCCGTGGCCGTCCGCGCCGATTTCATGCTTGGCTTATATAAGCTAGACCTGATAGGTTCGCGGTGTGCATGCGTTCGACGTGCTCGGTGATCCGGTGCGCCGCCGCATCCTGGAGCTGCTCGCCGAGGGTGAGCAGTCGTCCGGGGCGGTGACGGAGGTGATCCGCGCCGAGTTCGGGATCTCCCAGCCCGCCGTCTCCCAGCACCTGCGGGTGCTGCGCGACAACGGCTTCGCGACCGTGCGCCCCGACGGCGCCCGGCGGCTGTACGCCGTGCAGGACACCGCCCTGCGCGAGGCCGACGCGTGGCTGGGCCGGTTCCGGCGCTTCTGGACGCCGCACCTCGACGCGCTGGCCACCGAGGTGGCCCGCGGCAAGCGGCAGCGGCGCCTCGCCGCCTCGACCGACGACCCGGAAGGTAACCCATGATCCAGGTGAAGCAGCAGATCAGCGACGTTCGCCGGACGCTCGGCAGCCGGCAGCTCGAGGCGGGCGAGGCGAAGGTGGCGACCATCAGCCAGGTCTACGACACCGGCATCGACGACCTGTGGGACGCGGTGACCAGCGCCGAGCGGATCCCGCGCTGGTTCCTGCCGATCAGCGGCGACCTGCGTGAGGGCGGGACGTACCAGCTGCACGGCAACGCCGGCGGCACGATCACCCGGTGCGAACGCCCGCGCGGCTTCGCCGCCACCTGGGAGTACAACGGGGAGGTCAGCTGGATCGAGGTCCGCCTGACCCCGGAGGGTGATGAGCGCACGCGCTTCGAGCTGGAGCACGTCGCCCATGTCAGCGCCGAGCTGTGGGAGCAGTACGGGCCCGCCGCCACCGGCATCGGCTGGGACTCGGCCCTGTTCGGCCTGGCCAACCACTTCACCGACCCGGCCACGGCGATCCGCCCGGAGGACGGCGCCGCCTGGATGGCGACGCCCGACGGCAAGGAGTTCATGCGGCTCAGCGCCGACGCCTGGATGGAGCTCGCCATCGCCGACGGCGACGAGCCGGAGCGGGCCCGGGCGAGCGCCGACCGCACGTACGCGGCCTACACCGGCGCCTGAGAGGGCTAGCATGAGCCGCGTGATCACCGCGGTGCACACCCTCATCTACGCCGACGACCCCGACGCGGCCCGGGCCTTCTTCCGCGACGTGCTCGGCTTCCCCGCCACCGACACCGGCGGCGGCTGGCTGATCTTCAAGACCGGGCCGAGCGAGCTGGGCGTCCATCCCCGCTCGTGGGAGCACGGCGGGCGCTCCGGCTCGACCGACCAGCGCTTCGACATCTCGCTGATGTGCGACGACCTCGAGGCGACGATGGCCGAGCTGACCGCCAAGGGCGCCCGGTTCGACGGGGAGGTCCGGGACGAGGGCTGGGGCGTCACCATCCAGCTCGCCGTCCCGGGCGCCGGACAGCTGACGCTCTACCAGCCCAAGTACGACCCGCCCGCGACCAGCGGGTGAGATCCGGCTACTTCGCGGCCCCCACGGGCACCGGCTTCGCCGCCTCGGCGCTCGTCTGCGCCCCGGAGCGCCGGTAGGCCAGCAGACCGAGCACGAGGCCCGCGAGCCCGAGCACGATGCCGACGACACCCGCCCACGTACCGTTTCCGTCGCCCTCGGCCTCGCCGGCAGCCGCGCTCGTCACCGTGGGACCGGTGGCGGCCGCGGGAGCCGCACCGGCGGCGGCCGCGGTGAGCTTGAGCACCGGCGCGGGCTTGTCCGGCTCGGTGCCGTCCGTGGTGGGCTCGTCGATCCACCGCACGATGGTGCCGTCGGAGTACGTCTGCAGCGCCTTGAACACGACCTGGTCGACCTTCGGCAGCGGGCCCAGGGACACGTCGAACTCCTGGAACTGGCCCGGCTTGATCGCCGCGTCGCCCGTCGCGGTCCAGGTGATCTTGGAGACCGCCTCGGTGATCGGCGACCCGTGGGCCTCGATCGGCGTGGCCAGCTTCGTCTTGAGGGCGGTCATCGTCCACCCGGCCACCGGCTTGAGCGACACCGACGCGAACGGCGCGTCGGCCGGCAGGGTGACCTCCAGCTTCGTGGTGTTCGCGGAGTCGGTCTCGTTCGGCACCCGGAACGTGACCTTGGTGTAGCCGCCCTGGACGGCGGTGTTCGGGTTCACGGTCACGTGCGCGGCGGCCGGTACCGCCAGGGCGAGGGTCAGCGCGGCAACGGCGCCGCCGACCACGGCCGAACGCTTCAACAGGGACATCTCGGACCTTCCGCTTCGGCCCGGCGGGATGCCGGGACACGGTCATTGGTCGGTACCCGGGGTGGGAAAGTTCCAGGGGTCACGCGGATCAGGCCGCGGGCAGGCGCACCTCGGCGTGCAGGCCCGGCGGCGGGGTGGCGTCGCGCAGGGTCACCGTGCCGCCGTGGCGGCGTACCAGCTCGCGGACGATGGCCAGGCCCAGGCCGGAGCCGCCGGCGTCGCGGGCGCGGGCGTCGTCCAGCCGGGTGAACCGGTCGAAGACTCGCTCGCGGTCGGGCGCCGGGATGCCCGGGCCGTCGTCCACCACCGCGATCCGCTGGTACGCGCCGTCCGCCGCCACCTCCAGGCGCACCGACGAGCGGGCGTGGCGCACGGCGTTGTCCAGCAGGTTCGCCACCACCCGGCCCAGCGCGTCCCGTTCGCCGTGCACCCGCAACGGCACGGCCGGGCGCTCGTACGCGACCTCGGGATAGCGGCCGGCCACCTCGGCGAGCAGCCGGCCGAGCTCGACGTCCTCGGTCTCCGGACGGGCCGGGCGGGTCGTCGCGTCGTCCGCGCGGGCCAGCAGCAGCAGGTCGTCGACGAGGCGGCTCAGCCGGTGCACGTCGGTCAGCAGGTCGCCGGCGAGCTCCGGCCAGTCGGTGGTGTCCGGCAGCCGCTGCGCCACCTCGAGCTCGGTGCGCATGTTCGTCAGCGGGCTGCGCAGCTCATGCGCGGCGTCGGCGACGAAAGCCCGCTGCCGCACCCGCGCGGCGTCCAGGCGGTGCAGCATGTCGTTGAGCGTAACGGCGAGCCGGTGGATCTCGTCGTGGGAATCGGGAACCGGCAGGCTGCCGGGCCGGGCCCCGCCGGTGATCTCCTCGGCACCGGCCCGCAGCGCCTCGACCGGGCGCAGCGCGGCACCGACGACCCGCCACGCCACCAGCGCGAGCAGGGCCACCAGCGGCGGAAACGTCACGAGCAGCGTGGTGCGCAGCAGGTGCACGCTCTGGGTCAGGTCGTCGGTCGAGCGGGCGACCAGCACCGTGACCCGCTTGTCCGCAGGGCCGGCCGCGAGCCGCACCACCCACACCCGCCCCTCGAAGCCGATCCGGGAGCCGTCGATGAACCTGCCCTCGCCGTCGGGCAGCTCCGCCCGCTCCCGTGCGTACAGGATCGGCACCAGCCGGTCGGCCCCGTTCGAGACCGCCAGGATCTGGTCGGCGGCGTTGACGACCTGCACCCGTACGGTGGGAGCAGCCGGCACCGGGTCCGCGAGCGAGCTGGTGTTCACCAGCGACGCCACCTGACGGGCGGTCTGCAGGGCCTCGGTGTCGACGGTGCGCAGCAGCGCGAAGTTCATCGTGGCGACGAGCACGACCCCGCCGCCGGCCAGCCCGACGGCGAGCACGACGACGGACACCAGCAGCAACCGCGCCCGTAGGCTCAGCCGGCGCAGCCAGGGCATCCTCAGCCGCCGGCCACGGCGAGCCGGTAGCCGGCGCCCCGGACCGTCTCCAGCCGGTCCCGGCCGATCTTGCGGCGCAGGTAGCCGACGTACACCTCGACGGCGTTCGCCGCGGTGTCCAGGGCCGCGTCCCACACGTGGTCCAGCAGCTCGGTCTTCGAGACCACCTCGCCCGGGCGGCGGATCAGGTATTCCAGGAGGGCGAACTCTCGGGCGGTGAGCACCACCTCCGCCCCGGCGACGGTGACCTTGCGCACCGCCGGGTCGAGCTCGACGTCGCCGTGGCGCAGCACCGCCGGGCGCTGCGGGGTGCCCCGGCGCAGCAGGGCGCGCAGCCGGGCCAGGAGCACGACGTACGAGAAGGGCTTGGTCAGGTAGTCGTCGGCACCGCAGTCGAGCCCGTCGGCCTGGTCGTACTCGCCGTCCTTGGCCGAGAGCATGAGAACCGGCAGCCATTTCTGCTCGGCCCGCAGCTGCCGCACGACCCGGTAGCCGGAGAGGCGGGGCAGCATGACGTCGAGGATCATCGCGTCGTACTCACCGTGCCGGGCCATCTCCAGGCCGTCGGCGCCGTCCGCCGCGACGTCCACGGCGAACCCCTCGGCCTGCAGCCCGCGCCGCAGGGCGCTCGCGAGCCGCGCCTCGTCCTCCACCACCAGCAACCGCACCCGTCCACCTTGGCACGGGCGGCCCGGATCACGAACCCGATCTCAGCCGCGTCACAGCCAGGGCACGCCGGCAGTCCCTCCTTCCCCATTCGTCACTCGGCTTCCGGGAATGCATCGAATGGGCCCGGGAGAGCGGGCGCAAATATAGCCTCGAATACCGCCCCTACATTTATGAAGGTGGTGGCGACAATGGAACTGCAGCAACTGGGCGCGTGGGTTCTCGACGAGTTGCCGGCATGGAACCGGGCAATTCTGAGCGGGGAGGCGTCAGCGGAGTCGTTCAACGCCGTCATCCGGGAGAATGTGCTTCCCGGGCTGCCGGATCCCGCGCGGCTGGACCCGTCGGAAGCCCGGCGGCAGGTGGTTCATCTGGGGTTGATCGGCGCTTCGACGGCCCGCCACTATCAGGAGCGCATGCCCGACGGGAAGGCGAATCCTGAGCGGGCTTTCGACGGGTTCGCGGCAGGCACCGAGGAGCTGCCCTTCCTCACCTACTTCGCCGCCCTCACCGATCGCACCGGGACCGGACACTGTCACCGGGATTCCTACGCCTCCCTGGTGCGGTGGAACGTCGGCACGGTGGAGGTCCGCCTCGACGGCCGCCCCCTGGCGGTGCTGCCCGGCGAGTTCGACGACGGGCGGGTCCGCAGCTACACCGGCACGGGCGGTGAGGAGCGCTTCTTCGTCCTGGTCAAACGCAGCGAGGCGCTCGAGCTGGCCGTCAACACGCTGCTCGAGCCGCTGGCGGACGGGGACACCCGGCTCGACGGGCCCGACGTCGTGACGCGGGTCCGGCTGGCGACCGGGCTGCTCGACGCACTGCGCCAGGTGTTCGTCGACTTCGCGGCCCAGCCCCCGGAGCGCAGCATGCCGGCGGATCACTTCATGGACGTCTTCCGGCAGTTCGCCGTCCATTGGTCACCCGGCGACGTACCTCCCAGCGGAGCCCTCGATCCGGAGGCGCTCAAACGGGACTTCCTCCTCGGCATCGACATCGAGAACTACGACCAGCACGTCCGGAGACTGTTCCCCGCGCTGCTCGACGACGAGCGCGCCGCACTGGACCGGCTGATGGCTCAGCCCACTCTGCCGGAGAGGCTGCTGGCATCCTGCGCCACCGACGCCGGCCGGCTCGCGACTGCCGGCCCCGCCGACCTTCGCCGGCTGCTCCGGGACAACCCCACGCTGCAGGACTGGTACCGGCTGCTGACCGCGCACGCGCGGGCGGCCGGAGCGCACCTCATGCTGAGCAAGAGGTTCCTGTTCAAGCCGCAGTACCAGCGGGACCTGGCAGGCGTGGGCGACCAGGTGCTGGTGTCCAACCGGGCCGGCACCACCGGCATGACCGAGAGCTTCCTGGAGCGGCTGACGCGGGCCCGGCGCAACCATCCGCTCGCGCCGCTGCGTCGCGTGCTGACCTCCGGAACGCCTGATGACGAACCATTGGACACGGTACCGTCGGATATGTCCCCAGCAGGATCGGTAGCCGTAGCGCTGGTGGCGTGACCGCCAAGGGGTGGCCGGTGGACTCGATCGCAAGCGGCGCGGCACGTGTCGCCGCACCCGACCCGCCCATGATGAGGGTCGGCCACGAGCAGCTCATGGCGCTCGTCGACCACACGTCGGCGGTCATCTACATGCGGGACGCGCTGGGGCGCTATCTCCTGGTCAACCGCGAGTACGAGCGGCTGTTCCAGCTGCACCGCGACGACATCGTCGGGCTCACCGACCACGACCTCTTCCCGCGGGACGTCGCCGACGAGTTCCGGGCCAACGACCAACGGGCGCTGGCCGGAGGCGTTCCGGTGCAGATGGAGGAGCAGGCCCCCGGCGACGACGGGATGCGCACGTACCTGACCGTGAAGTTCCCGCTCATCGACGGCCACGGGCACGCGTACGCGATCTGCGGCATCTCCACCGACATCACCGAGCGCAAGCGCGCCGAGGAACAGGTACGCCGGCTCAACGACGAGCTGGAGCTGCGGGTTCGTGAACGTACAGCCGAGCTGGAGGCCTCCACGCGGGAGCTGGACGCGTTCGCGTACTCGGTGTCGCACGACCTGCGCGCTCCCCTGCGTTCCCTCGCGGGCTTCAGTCAGGTCCTGGTGGAGGACTACGCCGATGTGCTCGACGACGAGGGCCGGCAGTACCTGGGCCGCATCCAGGCGAACGTGGGGCGGATGGCGCAGATGATCGACGACCTGCTGGACCTGTCGCGGGCCACCCGGGTGGAGCTGCGCCGGGAGCGCGCCGACGTCTCGGCGCTCGCCGCCGAGGTGGTCGCCGATCTTCGTGCGGCGCATCCGGAACGCACCGTCGACGTCCGCATCGCGGACGACCTGGTCGCGCACGGCGACCCGGATCTCATCCGCCTGGTGCTGCAGAACCTGATCGGCAACGCGTGGAAGTTCACGATGCACCGGTCCGGCGCCACCATCGCTCTGACGACCGAGCAGCACGACGGCGTGGACGTCTTCGTCGTCCGGGACAACGGCGCCGGCTTCGACATGAAGTACGCCCAGAAGCTGTTCAGTCCGTTCCAGCGCCTGCATGCCGTCACCGACTTCGAGGGCACCGGCATCGGTCTGGCGATCGTGCACCGCATCATCACCCGCCACGGCGGCCGGATCCGGGCGCACGGCGTCCCGGGTGAGGGTGCGACGTTCCGGTTCAGTCTGATGCCGGCACCGGACGGGTGGGAGCTGCCATGAGCGAGGGACCCATTCTGCTCGTCGAGGACAACCCTGATGACGTGATGTTCACTCTGCGCGCCTTCGAGAAGAACCACATCCAGAACGACATCGTGGTGGCGACCGACGGTGAGCAGGCTTTGAACCATCTGTTCCCGGAGGACGGCAGGGCGGCGCTGCGACCGGCGCTGATCCTGCTCGACATCAAGCTGCCGAAGGTCGACGGTCTGGAGGTGCTCCGCCGCATCCGCGGGGCGGACCGCACCGCGGCCCTGCCGGTGGTGGTCCTCACCACCTCGAGCGAGGAACGCGACATCGTGGAGAGTTACCGGCTCGGCGCGAACAGCTACGTCCGCAAGCCGGTGATCTTCTCGGACTTCCTGAAGGCAGCCAACCTACTGGGTATGTACTGGCTGCTGGTCAACGAGCCGGCACCGACGCGGCCCGGAGGCTGACGGCGTGGAAGCGATCTACGCGCTCATCGTGGACGACAACCCCGACGACGCCCTGCTCATCGTCCGCCAGCTGACCCGGGCCGGCCTGCAGGTCGAGCACGTACGGGCGGACACGGCGGCGGGAGTCGCGGCCGCGCTCGAGGAGCGCAGGCCGGACGTCGTCATCTCCGACTACAACATGCCCGGCTTCCAGGCGGAGGAAGCGCTGGAGCTGGTCCGCGCCTGCGACGCCGACATCCCCGTCATCCTGGTGTCCGGCCAGGTCGGGGAGGAGATCGCGACGGCGCTGATGCGCGCCGGCGTACGCGACTTCATCCTGAAGAACCGGCTCACCCGGCTGGCTCCGGCCGTGCAGCGGGAGCTGCGGGAGGCGGCCGACCGACGCAAGCGGCGGGAGGCCGAGGCGGCGCTGCGCGACAGCGAGGAACGGTTCCGGATGCTGGCCGAGCACGCCGAGGACATCATCTTCAGGTACCGGCTGTTCCCCGAGCCCGCCATGGAGTACCTCAGTCCCGCGGTGCGGTCGGTCACCGGATACGAGCCCGAGCGGTTCTACGCCGACCCGGAGCTCATCTTCCGGCTCATCGATCCGGAGGACCGGCCGCTGCTCGAGGAGTCGTGGCAGTCCGGCATCCCGGGGACGCTGACCGTGCGCTGGCGCCGGGACTCGGGCAGTGTCGCGTGGACCGAGCAGCGGGCCGTAGCGGTGACCGACGCCGAGGGCCGGGTGACAGCGATCGAGGGAATCCTGAGGGACACGACCGACCGCGTCATCGCCGAACAGCGGCGCGCCGAGCTGGAGCAGCAGCTCCGTCAGGCGGAACGGCTGGACTCGCTCGGCCAGCTGGCCGGCGGCATCGCCCACGACTTCAACAACCTCCTTGCGGTGATCTCCGGATACGCCGACATGCTGAGCGACGGCATCCCCGAGGACCATCCCTCGTACGCCGACGCGTCCGGCATCAAACAGGCCGCCGCCCGCGGGGCCGCGCTCACCCGTCAGCTGCTCATCTTCAGCAGGCTCGAACCCTCGCAGCCGGAGGTGCTCGATCTCAACGCCATCGTCCTGGACCTGCAGCGGCTGCTGAGCCGCACGCTGGGTGAGGACATCGACGTGAGCACGGACCTGCACCAGGCCCTGCCACCGATCACGATGGATCGCAGCAAGCTCGAACAGGTGCTGATGAACGCGGTGATGAACGCTCGAGCCGCCATGCCGGACGGCGGTCGCCTGACCATCGCCACGACCCTGGCCGGCGACGACACCGGCGCGCCGACGGTCGGCCTCACCGTCACCGACACCGGATGCGGCATGTCACCCGAGGTCGCCGCCCGCGCGTTCGAGCCGTTCTACACCACCAAGGGGCGAGGCCGCGGAACCGGACTCGGCCTCGCCACGGCGTACGGCGTGGTCACCGACGCCGGCGGCACCATCACTCTCGAGTCACGCCTCGGGCACGGGACCACGCTGCGGGTCACCCTGCCGGTCAGTGCCACCGCCGGGCCCGACGAGCGACCGGCGGCGCCGGTGGCGGACGGGGGCGCAGGTGAACGGATTCTCGTGGTCGAGGACGAGGAGGCCGTCCGCGACATCGTCAGCCGCATCCTGCACAAGGCCGGCTACCAGGTCCACTCCGTCGGCGACCCCCTGGAGGCGCTGAAGACGTGTCTCACCGAGGGCCTCGAGGTCGACGCGCTGCTGACCGACGTCATCATGCCCGGCATGTCCGGGACTCAGCTCGCGGCCGAGCTGCGCCGGCACCGTCCCGAGCTCCCCGTCCTGTTCATGTCCGGGTACACCAGCGGCCCGGCGCCCGGGGGCCAGGAGCTTCCGCCCGACGCGCCGCTCATCCGCAAGCCGTTCGACACCCACACGCTGCTGCGGGAGCTGCGTCAGCTGCTGACGCGACCGGCCTAGTGCCGGAAGTCGGCCACCAGTCCGGTCAGCTCGGCGGCCAGGCGGGTCAGGTCGGTCGCCGCCTGCTGGGTCGCGCGGGCGCCGTCCGCGGTCGATCCGGCGACCTCGGCGACGGCCGAGACGGTCCGGGCGACCTCGCCGCTGCTGTGCGCGGCCTCGCCCACCTGCCGGCCCATCTCGCTGGTGGTGGCCGTCTGCTCCTCCACCGCCGAGGCGATGGTCGTGGTGTAGTCGCCGATCTGCCCGATCACGTCGGTGATCTCGCTGATCGCCTGGGCCGCGGAGCCGCTCGACGCCTGGATGTTGGCGATCCGCGCGGTGATCTCCTCGGTGGCCCGGGCGGTCTGCTGGGCGAGCTCCTTGACCTCGCCGGCCACGACGGCGAAGCCCTTGCCGAGCTCGCCGGCGCGGGCCGCCTCGATGGTCGCGTTGAGCGCCAGCAGGTTCGTCTGCTCGGCGATGCTGGTGATCAGCTTGACGACGTCGCCGATCTCCGCGCTGGCACTGCCGAGCTCGGCGACCTGGCTGTTGGTGCGTTCGGCCACGGCGAGACCCTGCTGGGCGAACTCGGCGGCCCGGGAGGCGTTGGTGGCGATCTCGCCGATCGACGCGTTCATCTCCTCGGCGCCGGCGGCGATGGTCTGCACGCCGGCGTTCACCAGCTCGGTGGCGGAGCTGGCGGTGCTCGCCTTCTCCGCGGCGTCGCCGGCACCGGCCTCCAGCTGCGTGCTCACGGCTGAGAGCTGCTCGGAGGCCGCCGACAGTGTCGTGGCGGAACCGCCGATGCTGTTGATCGTGTGCCGCAGGCGGCTGATCGCGGTGTCCAGGGCGGCACCCATCTGCCCCGCCTCGTCGCGCGAGGTCAGTCCCGTGGAGCGGGTCAGGTCGCCCTTCGCGAGGCCGGTGCAGACCTCCTTGACCCGGTTCAGCGACCGGACGATCTGCCGGGCCACCAGCAGGCCCGCGCCCAGGGCCAGCAGCGTGCCCACCACCATGAGGACCAGGGACATCCACCGGCTCTGCTCGTACGCCGACTGGGCGGACTGGGCGGACTGGGCGGACTCGGCCGCCTCGGCCTTGCCGAGCTGCTCCAGAGCCGCGTGGATGTCGGTGATGATCGGCTGGATCGAGGTGTCCCGGACCAGCTGCCACGCGCCGAAGTCGTCACTGGCCCCGGCCGGCAGCTGCTTCTCCTTGGCCACCTTCACCCACGCCCGCCAGTTCGCCTCGAGCCCCGAGACGGTGGCGGGATCACCGGCCGGACCGCTGGCCCGATAGGCGGAGAAGGCGGCGTCGACGTCGCTCAGGTCGTCGGTGAAGGCCTTGGTGTACTGCGCGGTCGTGGGCTCGTCCTGGGAGATCGCCTGGTTGGCCAGGTCCACCCGCGCCTGGCTCATGGCGGCGTTCAGGTGGCCCAGGGCGTCGACGCTGGCCAGGTTGCTGCGGTAGATCTCCTGGGCGGCGTCGCTGGACCGGCTCAGGGCCACCAGCCCGACGACGCCGACCGCCAGGGACACGGCGATGCCGACGAGCACGGCGGCGAGGATCTTGACGTTCACGCTCACGTTGGCGAGGGAGAGGCGCACAGACTATTGATCGGCAGGTTGCGCGCGCCCCTGAGGCTCCCTTAGGGGGCGCTCTCAGCGCCGTCACAGCACCCGCCGAGCACGATGGCTCCAGACAACGGGAGGTGGACATCGTGAGTGTCTTCAAGTCGAGGCCGGCGCTGCGCTGGCTGGTTCCGGCGGCCGCTGCGGTCGTGGTCATCGGGGGCGGCGCTGCGGCCGGCACGATCGCCGCGAGCGCGGACCCGACGCTGCCCGAGCGCAGCGCGGCACAACTGCTGGTGGACGTGCAGACGGCCAAGATCAGCGGGCTGTCGGGCACGATCGTGCAGACCGCGGACCTGGGCCTGCCCTCGCTGCCGGGCGTCACCGGCGGCGCCGGCACCAACGCCGACCTCATGAAGCTGGTCGCGGGCAGCAACACCGCGCGGGTCTGGTACTCCGGCGAGGACAAGGTCCGCCTCGCGGTGCTCGGCACGCTCGGCGAGACGGACGTCATCCGCAACGGCTCCGACGTGTGGGTGTGGCGCAGCAACGACAACTCGGCCACGCACGTCACGATCCCCGCGGACGCGAAGCACGAGCAGAAGACGCTGCCGCAGGGCATCCCGTCGACGCCGCAGGAGGCCGCGGACGCCGCGCTGGCGGCCATCGACCCGACCACGGCGGTCAGCACGACCGGTGCCGCGGAGGTCGCCGGGCGCGCCGCGTACGAACTGATCCTCCAGCCGCGCGACACGGCGTCGCTGGTGGGGCAGGTGCGGCTGGCGATCGACGCCGAGCAGCACATCCCGCTCGGTGTGGACGTCTACGCCAAGGGCGCCACCAAGCCGGCCGTCCGCATCGCGTTCCAGCAGGTCAGCTTCGCCCAGCCGGACCCGGAGCAGTTCACCTTCAACCCGCCGCCCGGCGCGAAGGTCGACACCCCGAGCGGAACCGACCTGGAGAAGCAGCGCGACAAGGCGCGGAAGGAGGCCCCCGGCAAGCCGGAGGCTCCGCAGGGCACGAAGGTCGTCGGCAAGGGCTGGACGTCGGTGCTGGTCACGAAGCTGCCGAAGGGTGACGGCGCCGAGGCCGGCAAGGGTACGCCGGACCTGGACGCGGTCACCGGTGCCCTGCCGAAGGTGAGCGGCACCTGGGGCAGCGGCCGCCTGCTGCAGAGCGCCCTGTTCAGCGCCCTGCTCACCGACGACGGCCGGGTCCTCGTCGGCGCCGTCGCCCCGGAGAAGCTGTACGAGGCAGCGGGCAAGTGACCGACCTCGCGGTCGCTTCCCACGGGCTGACCAAGCGGTTCGGCAGCCAGGTCGCGGTGGACGCCGTCGACCTGGCTGTCCCCCGCGGGGCCGTGTACGGCTTCCTGGGCCCCAACGGCTCCGGCAAGACGACCACCATCCGGATGCTGCTCGGCCTGATCAGCCCGACCGCCGGCGGGCACCACCTGCTCGGCGAGGCCATGCCGGACCGCGCCGCCGGCGTGCTGCCCCGGGTGGGGGCGCTGGTCGAGGGACCCGGCTTCCACCCGTACCTGTCGGGCCGGGACAACCTGCGGCGCCTCGACGCGGCGGACCGCACGGCGCCGCGGCGCACGGCGGAGGCCCGGATCGGCGCGGCGCTGGACCGGGTGGGCCTGGCGGCCGCCGCCGGCAAGCGGTACCGCACCTTCTCGCTCGGCATGAAGCAGCGCCTGGGCATCGCGGCCGCGCTGCTCATGCCGCGGGAGCTGCTCGTGCTGGACGAGCCGACCAACGGCCTCGACCCGCAGGGCACCCGCGAGGTCCGCACCCTGGTCGGCGCGCTCGCCGCCGAGGGGGCCACGGTGCTGCTCAGCACGCACCTGCTCGCCGAGGTCGAACAGATCTGCACCCACGTGGGCGTCATGCACCGCGGCCGGCTCGTGGCCCAGGAACCGCTGGCCCAGCTGCGGTCCGACGCGGCGCCGCAGGCCCGGGTGCTCACCGACCAGCCGGCCGAGGCCGCGCGGGTGCTGCGCACGCTCGGCCTGACCGAGGTCGCCGAGACGGCGTCGGATGCCACCGGCCGGCTCGGCGCGGTGGCCCCGGAGAAGGTCGTGGCGGCGCTGGTGCACGACGGGGTGGCCGTCCGCGGCTTCGCCGTGGAGGCGCCCAGCCTCGAGGACGTGTTCGTCCAGCTGACCGGCAGGGGGTTCGATGTCTCGGACTGACACGCAGGTGTCGCCGCGGTTCCTGCTGTCGGAGCTGCGCCTCATCGCGGTGCGGCGGCGCAACCAGGTCGGGCTGGCGGCGCTGGCGGCCGTACCGGTCGTGCTCGCCGTCGCGATGAAGGTCACCACGCCCGGCGGGCGCGAGGGCGGCCAGGGGCCTGACTTCTTCAACCAGATCACCGGCAACGGCTTCTTCGTCGCCCTGGCGGCGCTCGGCGTCGAGCTCACCCTGTTCCTGCCGATCGCGATCGCCATGCTGGCCGGTGACGCCGTCGCGGGCGAGGCCAACCAGGGCACCCTGCGCTACCTGCTGACCGTGCCGGTGGCCCGGACCCGGCTGCTGGCGGTCAAGTACGCGGGCATCGTCCTGGGCGCATTCGTGGCCCCGCTGACGGTGGCGGTCTCGGGCCTGGTCGTCGGCCTGCTCCTGTTCGGCGGCGGTGACGTCACGACGCTGTCGGGCAGCACCATCGGCTTCGGCCCGGCGGTGCTGCGGCTGCTCGCCGTCTGCCTGTACCTGGGCGTGTGCCTGGCGGCGCTGGGGGCGGTGGGGCTGTTCCTGTCGACGCTGACCGAGCAGCCGATGGGTGCGACCATCGCGCTGACCATGCTCACCGTGGCGAGCGCGGTGCTGGGGCAGGTGCCGCAGCTGGACTGGCTGCATCCGTACCTACTGACGCGGCACTGGCAGGACTTCGGGGAGCTGCTGCGCGATCCGGTGTCGTGGGGGGCGCTCGGGCCGGGGCTGCTCTCGGCGGGCGCGTACATCGCGGTGTTCCTGTCGGCGGCCTGGGCGCGTTTCGCCGGACGCGACGTCACGAGCTGAGCGCCCGGGCAAGCACGGCACGGCGGTCAGCGTGTGCGCCTTCTGCAGCAGCGTGTACTGCGGCACGTCGATCACGATCGGCCGTCATCCGGCAACTGATCGACCACGTGGCCGACCCTGCGGCGGGACCGCGGCGCGACGGTGCTCGCGAGCGCCTGGACCGGCTCACCGACCGCGAGCGCGAGGTGGCCACGGCGCTGGGCAGGGGGGCGGTCCAATGCGGAGATCGCCGCCGAGCTGGGCATGAGCCTGCCGACCGTGAAGGGCCACGTGTCCCGGCTGCCGGCCAATCTCGACCTGAACAACCCGGTCCAGGTGGCGATCCTCGTGCACGACGCCGAGCTGCCCAGCGGCCCCTGACCGCGGGGTCAGCGCAGGGAGCCGGCCAGCACGGTGGTGACGACCCTGCGGACGGCGTCCTGGCCGGGCGGGTCGTCCTTGTGCTCGGTGAACAGCAGGTGCGCGGCGCCGATCACGGTGGGGGCCAGCGTGCCGACGTCCGCCCCGGGCGAGATCCGGCCCAGGTCCCGCTCGGCCGTGAGGTAGCCGGCGACCATGGCCGTGCCCTCTCCGACGAGCGGGAAGCGGGCGGTGCCGGCCGCGCGCAGCCGGGCCCGCAGCTCGTCACGGGCGATGACGAGGACGACGATCGCCACCGTGACCGGGTCGAAGAGGCTGGCCAGGGCGTGGGTCAGGTTGCCGGCGACGGTGCCGCTGCCGGCCGCGTCACGCAGGGCGGCCCCCTGGGCCTCGATCCGGGCGATGCGGTCGCGCACCAGGTCGGCGAGGAAGGCGTCGAAGTCGGCGAAGTGGCGGTGCAGAACACCCTTGGCGACGCCGGCCTCGGTGGTCACCGCCCGGCTCGTCAGGCCGGTGGCGCCGTCGCGGACGAGCACCCGCACGGCGGCGTCGAACAGCTGCTGCCGTGGGTCCTGCAGGGCTACGCCGGTCGGCACCGGGCGCACCTCCGTAGCTTTAGTGGGCAGTCGCCCACTAGAGTGGGCACATGGTCACTCTACCGGAGCCCCCGCACCGGCACCGTCGCGTCGCCGAGTCGTTCGGGGCCGATCCCGCCCGGTACGACGAGGCTCGCCCGGCGTATCCGGACGCCGTGATCGAGCGCATCCTGGCCGCCGCTCCGGGCGGGAACTTCCTCGACGTGGGATGCGGCACCGGGATCGTGGCGCGCCAGTTCCGGGCCGCCGGCTGCACGGTTCTCGGCGTCGAACCGGACCCGCGGATGGCCGGTTTCGCCCGGGCGGCCGGGGTCGAGGTCGAGGTCGCGACCTTCGAGGAGTGGGAGCCTGCCGGACGTGTCTTCGACGCCGTCGTCTCCGGCACGGCGTGGCACTGGATCGATCCGGTGGTGGGCGCGACCGGGGCGGCGCGGGTGTTACGGCCCGGCGGGGTGCTGGCGCCGTTCGGGCATGTGTTCGAGCTCCCGCCCACCGTGGCGCAGGCGCTGGCCGAGGCGTACCGGCGGCTCGACCCGGCCTCGCCGATCGCGTTCGACGGCCGCTCCATCCGGGACGGCTACCGAGCCCTGTACGCCCGCGCCGCCGACGGGATCCGCGAGGCGGGCGGGTTCGGCGAGCCGGAGCTGTGGCGCTACGACTGGGAGCGCTTGTACACCCGCGACGAGCTGCTGCGCCTCGTGCCGACGTCGGGCGGGCTCAGCGGGCTGCCGGCTGAGCGCCTGGCACCGGTGCTGGCGGCCGTCGGCTCGGCGGTCGACGACCTGGGTGGCGTCGTCACGCTCCCATACACGACCTGGGGTCTCACCGCGATCCGCGCCGGGTCCACTGCAGAGAGACGCCCGTAGCGGCGCGTTCCGTGCGGATCTCCATGACCGTGCCGAGGATGGTGGCCCGGTCGAACAGGATGGGGCGGTCGTCGAGGCCGAGCGTGACCCGGTCGGAGACGAACACCGGCAGCCCGGCCGGCTGACGCATCAGCCCGGCGAGCTCCTCCTCGAGCAGGGCCGGACGCAGCGCCTCCGACGCGCGGTGCACCACGACCCCGTGGGCGGCGAACACTGCGTACAGGGAAGCGCCGCTGTAGTCCAGGCCCGCCAGCCCCACCCCGTCGCGATCCGGGGCCCAGGACAGCTGGTGCACCGCGGGCCGGCCGGCCAGCAGGCGCAGCCGCTCCAAGCGCAGGATCCTCCGGGTCGCCGGCACACCGAGGTGCGCGGCCACCCAGGCGGGCGGGCGGCGCAGCTCCTGGCCGAGGATCTGGGTGGTGACCACCTGCCCCTGGGCCTTGAGGTCCTCGGCCAGGCCGCGCAGCGAGTCCAGGCGGTAGGTGAGCCGGGGCGAGGCGACGAACGTGCCGCGCCCCGGCTCCTGGGAGACCAGCCCCTCCTCCTCGAGCCGTTGCAGCGCCTGCCGCAGGGTCGCGAGCGTCACGCCGTACGTGGAGCTCAGGGCCTTCTGCGGCGGCAGCATCGAGCCCGGCGCCAGCTCACCGGCGCGGATCTTCGCGGTCAGGTCGTCGGCGATCGCCTGATACTTCGGCGTACGGCGTTCCAGTGGGCACCCCCAGGTCGAGCGCGGCGCGCAGGGCCGCGACGTCGCGCCGGAGATCATCGGCCGTGGCCCCGCTGAGCACCCTACGCATGAGCGCCGACGCGACGACCACACCGTCCCCGGCGCGTCCCGCCTCGGCGGCCTGCTCGGGTGTCGACACCCCGAAACCGATCAGCACGGGCAGCGCCGTCGTCGCGCTCCGGACGCGGCGGGCGAGCTCGGCGGCGCTGGGCGGAAGGCTCTCCCGTTCGCCGGTCGTGCCCATGACGCTGACGGCGTACACGAAGCCGCGGCTGCGGGCGCAGATCTCCCGGAGCCGGTCGTCGGGGGTGGACGGCGCGGCGAGCAGGATGAGGTCGACACCGGCCGCGGCCGCCTCGGCCTCGAGCCCGGGCGACTCCTCCAGCGGCAGGTCCGGCACGATCAGCCCGGACACGCCGGCCTGCGCGAGCCGGTGCACGCCCACTCGCAGCGCCAGGTTGGCGTAGGTCATCACGATGACCGGCACCCGCAGCCGGTCCGACACCGCGGCCAGGTCGGTGAGGACGCCCTCGGCCGTGGCGCCGCGGGCGAGCGCGCGGTCGGAGGCCTGCTGGATCGTGGTGCCGTCCAGCATCGGGTCCGAGAACGGGAGCCCGATCTCGATCGCGTCCGCCCCGGCCTCCTGGCAGGCGAGGACGTAGCCGGTCCAGTCCGGGGTCAGGCCACCGGTGACGTACGGCACGAGCAGCGGACGCCGGGCGGCCCGGAAGGCGGCCGTGAGCGCGGTCACCCGAGACCTCCCATGTCCCGCAGCTGCGCCATGTCCTTGTCACCGCGGCCCGACAGGGTCAGCAGCACCGTCGACCCGCGGGGCAGGTCCCGCGTGCCGGCCGCCCGCAGCACCCATGCCACGGCGTGCGCGGACTCGAGGGCGCAGATGATGCCCTCGGCCCGGGCCAGGCGCCGGACCGCGTCCAGCACCTCGTCGTCGGTCACGGTGACGTACTCGGCGCGTCCGGCGTCGCCCAGGTGGGCGTGCTCCGGCCCGACGCCGGGATAGTCCAGGCCCGCCGCGACCGAGTGCGCCTCGGCGATCTGCCCGTCGTCGTCCTGGAGCACCATCGACCGCGACCCGTGGACCACGCCGGGTCTGCCGTCGGTCATCGCGGCACCGCCCGCCGCCTCGACCCCGACCAGGCGCGCGCCGGTGTCGACGAAGCCCGCGAACGTGCCGGCGGCGTTGGAGCCGCCGCCGACGCAGGCCACCACGACGTCGGGCGCGCCGGCCGGCAGCTCGGCCGCGCACTGCCGGCGGGCCTCGTCGCCGATCACCCGCTGGAACTCGCGGACCATCCACGGGTACGGGTGGGGTCCGGCGACCGACCCCAGGCAGAAGTGGGTGTCCTCGACGCACGACACCCACTGGCGCATCGCCTCGTTGGTCGCGTCCTTGAGCGTCCGGCTGCCGCTGGTGACCGGCACGACCTCGGCGCCCAGCAGGTTCATCCGGAAGACGTTGAGGGCCTGCCGCTCGATGTCGCGCGAGCCCATGAACACGGTTGCGCGCAGGCCGAACAGCGCCGCGGCGGTGGCGGTGGCGACGCCGTGCTGGCCGGCGCCGGTCTCGGCGATCAGGCGGGTCTTGCCCATCCGGCGGGCCAGCAGCGCCTGGCCGAGCACGTTGTTGATCTTGTGCGAGCCGGTGTGCGCGAGGTCCTCGCGCTTGAGGAGCAGGGTGACGCCCAGCTCGGCGGAGAGGTTCCAGGCGGGGGTGAGTGCGGTCGGGCGTCCGGCGTACACGGCCCGGAACGTGTCGAGCTGCTGCCGGAAGGCGGGATCGGCCCACGCTTCGCGAAAGGCGTCCTCGAGCTCGGCGCAGGCCGGGACCAGCGACTCGGGCACGAACCGCCCGCCGAACGCGCCGAAGCGGCCGCCGGCCGCCGGTGCGCGCATGGCACGGGACAGGGCGAGGGTCATGATGGGCCTCCAAAGTTCTATAACTCTTCCACGAGCATGTCATATCTCCGAGGAGAGTTCTAGAACTATTTCCAGACCGGGGATAATCGCCGGGTGGAGGCGGTCGAGATCGCGTGCGACGAGTCCGGGTACGAGGGCGAGAGGCTCGTGGGCACCACCACCGACGTCTTCGCGCACGCGGGCGTGCACCTGCCCGACGACGTCGCGGTGGAGTGCCTACGGGAGCTGCGGCGGCGGATCCGCTCCCCCGCTACCGAGTACAAAGCCAACCACCTGCTGCGCGAGAAGCACCGCGCGGTGCTGGTCTGGCTCCTCGGGCCTTCGAGCCCACTGTTCCGCAACGCGCACCTGTTCCTCATCGACAAGGTGCGCTACCTCCTCGGCCGGCTCGGCGCGCTCGTGCTCACGGAGGCCGGCGAGCTGCACCACCTGGTCACCGGGAACCGGCTGCTCGTCGCCGCGAACGACCTCCTGCGCGGCAAGGAGCGCCAGGACGTGCGCGGTCCGGTCGACGCCTTCTTCGCCGTGCTCGGGGACGGCATGGGTGCCGCTGCCGCGCGGGACCGGGCGCTGGCTCTGCGCTTACGGATGAAAGAGGATCCTTCGCTGTCGGTCCTCGACCCGTTGATCCCCGCGCTGCTGCGGGCGGTGGCGCGCTGGGGCGGCGACGGGCGTCCGGTGACGATCCTCCACGACCGGCAGACGATGCTGCCCGCCGGGCGGGTGGCAGGGTTGCAACGCACGCTGCGCGAGGATGGGCTGACGCTGCAGCGGGTACGGCTGGCCGCGGCCGAGTCCGAGCCGAGGGTGCAGCTGGCCAACATCCTCGCGGGCACCGTCCGCTCGATCGCGCAGGAGGAGCTGCACGGGCGCGGGGATCCGGAGCTGACCATGCTCGCCGGCCCGTACGTGGACCCATCCTCGATCTGGGGCGACCGTCCGAGCTGGACCCGTCGCAAGCCCTCATGATCCGCTAGGCACCCGCTCAGCCTCCAGCTCCGACCCGAAGCCATCCGGACACGTTCACCGGCGCACCCGCGCCGAATATGCTGTGTGACGCACGGTGATCCAGGCGCGACCGGAACGGTGCAAACCGCGCGTTGTCGGCGGCGGATGAAGACGCCCGATCCGAGGCGTGTTGCGGAAGTGGGTGGCTGGCCCGAAGGTCACGGCGTGACGGTGATCGAGAACCCGCCGGGCAACGGTCGTCCGCCGACGTGGGAGAACGGCAGTCAACAACGGATCCGGTGGCGGATCCGGATCGGCGCACCCTGGCATGACGTCCCGGCCGCGTACGCGCCCTGGCCGACGGTCTACGGGCTGTTTCGCCGATGGCAGCGCGACGGACCCGGGACAAGATCCTCACCGCGTTGCAGGCTCACGGCGACGCCCAATGCCGCATCGACTGGACAGTCAGCGTGGACTCTATGACCAGCCTCGCGCCGGGCCCGGCCGCGTCCGGCACTGATACCAGCCGATAGGGCTTGCACCAACCGAGCCAAGGGCTCCAAGGGAGGACGCCCACCGAAGTTCGACCCCAAGCTCTACCGGCTACGCCACGCCGTCGAGAACGGCATCGTTCGACTCAAACGCCACCGCGGCGTAGCCACTCGCTACGACAAGTTGGCCGTCCGCTTCCAAGCCGTCCTGACCATCACCGTCACCAGCGAGAGGCTCTGACCGGCTCATGAAACACGCCTGAAAGCTCCCAATACAATCTCCTGGCGGGTTGAGTCGGTCAGTCGGCGTCAGCAACTGAGGATGCAGGCGAGACCATGGCGCTTGCCTGCTTGATCGGTCATTGTCGCCCGATGAAGATCTTGCGGTGGTTCGTCGGTAGCTGGATCGCGCGGATCTACCTGACGGCCGTGGGTGCGTCGATCGTGTGGGCTTTCGTGGAGATCGCCAGGTGGGGCCAGCCGACCGCCGACTTCGCCCTCATGTGGACGATGCTCATGACCGCGCCCTGGTCGTATGCACTGTTGACGATCGCTGCGAGATGGGACGGCAACGACGGGGTGTTCATCGGCTGCATCGCGGCGGCCGCACTCGTCAACGCCGCTCTCCTCAACGGTGTGGCGCTTTTAGTACGCGGGCCGGGCTTCCGGAGAACCTCTTCAGACTAGAAGGTATGAGTAGCCCGGTTGACCGAGCCGGGTCCAACTCCCGCAAACCCGATCTACCGAATCGATGTTGATCAGCTCCACTCTATGAAGATCCGTCTCGTTCGACGGGCATGAGCAAGACGTGGATCGTCCATGACGGCCTGCGGGAGTTGATCGAGTCCCTGCTGCCGCCGTGGCCCGACAAGGCTCCGTGACCGCGGCCGGTGCCGGACCGCCTGCGTTCTCATCTGCTGGCGCCGACTGATCAACTGGGCCAGGCCGAGATCTCCGTCGCGTTTTCGTCATGCCGGACATGCTGAGCGTCCAGTCGACTTCGGATCATTTCTGGATATGAAATATCCGCCGCTATTATCGGTGCCTCGGGGAGGCGGCTGGGACAATAGCGGGATGACGCAGCTCGCATTGTTCCCCACGAAGAATGTGCGGGTCCGGGCGCTGCGTCGCAATTACTCGCCGGCGGCTGACGAGTTTCGGCGCGAGCATGAGCGGCACCGCTCGTGGGGCTTGATGCAACGTCATTCCCGACGGTTGCACCGGCTGCGCGTGGTCGCGGATCAGTCCCCGAGCCGTGACCCCTGCCCTGATCACCCCGGCCCCGATGACATCCGCGCCGGAGATCCCCTCCTCGGTGACGGCCACCCCGGGGCGCCAGCCAGGATGACGCATGCGGCTGACACTGCTGATCATCCCGAGCGGCCGGAGAAGCCCGCACAAGACGAGGGGCTGGGGCACGGCCACGTACCTCAGAACGGCAGAGCGGAAAGCGCCAGCACGAATGATCACGGGCCCGAGGCGGTGGCCGCGGAGCAGGCGGCCGGCCCGTCATGTCCCACCGGGAGCGACAGCCGCGGATTCCGCCGGGCGTCCCCCACGACCACAGAGCGGGCGCGGTCGAAGCCTGCCCACCGCTTCCCTGCGTCCGAACATCGCAGGGTGATACAACCCTCGACCATTGCCGAAACGCACCAGCAAGGTGGTCGCCGATCACCCTGGAAAGCCGGACGAGGCCCTCCACGAAAACTGTTACTTGTGGCGCACTGATCTCGGCAGTTCGCGCGTGCCGGCTGCGTCCCCGACATAAAGAGAAAAGACCGTGCTCGTTCCGCTGCCACCGGTCGTCGCCCGATCCTGCGGAACGGTGGTGGCGTGCGGATGGAACGGCGCGCAGCATCTCTGCGCCTCAAGCGGCGGGCCGAAACTGCAGGCATCGTTCTTCCGCGGATGCCCCGCACATGTTGCGGCACACCTTCGTGACCACCACCGCAGCTCGCACTGTGTCACCACGAGGAATGCGCGGGGCCGGACGCTGCGTCACAGCTTTTCACCGACGGCCGAAGACTCCGGCGGCAGTGCGGAAGATCGAAGCGGTGGCCGCGCACCAGACGCGGGCCGATCGGCTTGTCGTGCCGCACCGGCGAGGTAGCCGCCGTCGACCACGGCGGAAAGGGAACGAGGCCCAGGGCGACGCCGGCATGTGCACCTCAATCGCGGCCGCTCTGACTTTCGACGCCAGACGGACTCTCAGATCGGCAGTGCGCCGCTCGTCGCCGCGGGATCTGCCCGGTCACCGACCATGGGCGTAGGCCGACCCGCACCTTGGGCAGAACACCGAGCCGAACTGAGTGGAACGCAAGCTAGGAGGCCGCCGGCTCGCGCAGCCGCTCTCGGACCGCGTCGATCTCGTGCTGGGTGACGCCGATCGTCCGGAGGTACGCCTCGACGCCGCCGTACCGTTCGTCGGCGTACGCCAGCGTGTTGAGCATCGCGACGGCGGGAGTGTCCTCGGTCAGCGCGTAGTCCTCGGCGATCACCTCCGGTGCGACACCGGCGACGGCGAGCGCGAGCCCGACCAGGGCCCCGGTGCGGTCCCGGCCGGCGTTGCAGTGTACGACGACACCGCCGGGCGGCGCGTCGGCGATCGCCCGGAAGGCGCTGGCCACGCGCTGCTGGTTGTGGTCGAGCAGCGGGCCGTACGAGTCCTCGGTGAACTCGTAGCTGATCGGGTCCATCAGCAGCGGCACGTGGACGTAGCCCGGGTCGCCGGCGAACGGGCTGGGGTGTTCGGCGAGCTCGCGCGGCCACCGCAGGTCGAGCACCCGGGCGATCCCGGCCGCCCGGATGCGCTCGACCGTCCCGGGGCTGAGCCGGGCGTGATGGTCCGATCGCAGCAGGGCGCCCGCGCGGATGCGCGAACCGTCCATCGTGGGCAGTCCGCCCAGGTCGCGGGCGTTGCGGCAGCCGGGCCAGTCGAGGATCACGGTGCTCAGCCCAGCACGGCCGCGCCGGGTCGTCAGTTCGGGTCACTCCCGGCGCGGCGTACTTGCTAACGAAAACCGTTGTCAACAAGATGGACGCGTCGCCGGTCGTCCGGCCGGTGACACCCTGTCCGGAAGGAACCGCATGTCCCTGAACGTCTCCCCCGACCTGCTCGCCGTGGCCGAACGTGGCGAGGTCTCCGACGCCGAGTTCGTCGACTGTGTCCGCACCTCGCTGCCGTACGCCTGGGAGGTCGTCAGCTCGGTGATGGCGAACCTGGACCGCGACGGCGGCGAGTTCGCCGACCACGAGGTGCCGCCGCCGTCGGAGACCGAGCGCGGCCAGCTCCTGCGCGCCCTGGCCAGCGACGCCATCCGCGGTGGCCTCGAGCGGCACTTCGGCGCCAAGCTCGCGTTCCAGAACTGCCACCGGGTGGCGGCGTTCCGCTTCGGGGCCGTCGGCGGCGACCGCTACCAGGCGTTCGTGTCGCCCCGGGGGCAGCTGCTGAACCAGTCGCCGGAGCTGCGCAACTGCTGAGCCGCTCCCCTGCCCGGCACCGTCATGCGCGGTGCCGGGCGTGGCTCACCGTCGCTCCCGCTCCACCGCGCGAAGCCCGCCCAGCACCGGCGCCGCCACCAGGGCAGGGATCAAGATCAACCCCAGACCCGTCATCGCGTACGCGCACAGCAGCGCCACCATCGCGACCACGGTGACCGCCCGGCCGACGGTGACCCGGCGCAGCGGCCCGGGCACCAGGCGCAGGCAGCGCCACGGGAGCCGGCCGGCCGGGACGAGCACCCGCAGCGCGAAGCCGGCCACCACGGCGGCGAACAGGGCCGCGAGGAGCCGGCTCGCCCCGGCGGCGGGCGCCCACCACCGTGCCGCGAACGCCACGACCGCCACCAGCGCCACCGCTGCGGGAAGCCAGCGGCGCAGCGCGCTGAGCAGGCTGCGCACCGGCCAGGTCATCGAGATGACGTCCGGGCGGGCCGGATCGTCGCGGGCCACCTCCCGCAGCGCCCGCAGCGAACGGCCGACCCGCAGACGCTCGGCGTCGAGCATCGCCAGCAGCCAGCGGCCGTACGCGCTCTCCGGGTCGATGGCGAGCGCCTCCCGCGCGGCTCGTTCCGCTTCCTGGCGCCGGCCGGCACGGCGTTCCACGTCGGCGACCGTGAGCAGGGCCGCCACCGACTGGGGTGCCAGCGACAGGCCGTGCCGGGCCGCCGCGCGGGCCTCGTCGTGCCGTCCGGCGCCGGCCAGCGCGCGGGCCAGCACGAGGTGGCCGGCGGGCTCCTGCGGCGCGAGCCGAGCCGCCTCCCGCGCGGCGGCGATGGCGTCCGCGTCCCGGACCAGCGCCATCAGGGACTCGGCGCGCTCGGCGTGGGCGTCGGCGAGCGCCGGGCCGGCCGCGATCGCCGCGTCGCAGGCCCGCAGGGCACCCGGATAGTCACAGCGCCGGCGCAACACGTAGCCGAGGAGGGTGAGCAGGTCCGCGTCGCCCGGCTCCTCGGCCAGCGCGGCCCGCAGCTCCGCTTCCGCGTCGGCGTCGCGGCCCGCCTCGGCGAGGTGCCGGGCCCGGCGGTAGGGGTCGTCCTCCCCGGTCACAGGAGCTTGCGCTGCTTCAGGTACGCCGCCAGGTCGTCGTACTCGCCGGCCTGGTTGCCGAACAGCGCGACGTTGCGGGCGGTCGCGAACCAGGCGCCGGTCGACGGGCGGCACTCGCGCACCGCCCGGGCCAGGTCGTCCTGCGTGATCATGCGCGCCTCGCCGGTGGCCAGCGAGTCGCGCATCGCGTACTCGGCAGCGGTCTCGCACACGTGGGCCAGGTCGGCGCCCGAGTAGCCGTCGGTGGCCGCGGCCAGCGTGCGCAGGTCGACGCCGGCGACGGGGCGCTCCCGCAGGTGGTACTCGAGGACGGCGGCGCGGGCCGGCTCGTCCGGGGGCAGGACCAGCACCGTGCGGTCGAGACGGCCCGGGCGGCGCAGAGCGGCGTCGACGTCCCACGGCGCGTTCGTGGCGGCCAGGACGAACACGCCGTCGTTGCCGCCGTCGATGCCGTCGAGCTCGGTCAGGAGCTGGTTGACCAGGGTCCGCATCGCCGAGGAGGACAGCTGGCTGCGCTTGTGCCCGAGCGCGTCGATCTCGTCGAGGAACAGCACGCACGGCGCGTGCGCGCGGGCGGCCGAGAACAGGTCGTGCAGGTTTCGCTCGGAGCTGCCGACCCACATCGCCAGCACGTCGACGATCGACAGGGACAGGAAGGCGGCACCCATCTCCCCCGCCACGGCCCGGGCGAGGAAGGTCTTGCCGCAGCCCGGCGGGCCCTACAGCAGCAGGCCGCCGCGCAGGCTCTTGCCGTAGAGGCCGCGCAGCCGGGGGTTGCGCAGCGGGCCGAGGAACGACAGTTCGAGGCGTTCCTTGACCTGCTGCATGCCGCCGACGTCGGCCAGGGTGACGGCCGGGCGCTCGGCGTCACCGCCCACCGGCCGGGTGGCATCACCGGCCGTCACGAACCGCGGCGGCACGACGCCGCGGAACTCGCTCTCCAGCGCATCCCAGTCCACCCCTTCGGGCGCCGGGGGCACCTGTGCGACGGCTGCCGGACCCCGATCAGTCGCTGCGGGGCTTGGGCCGAGAGCGGCGGCCATCACGCGCCGGGCCGCCTCGTCACCGGGGTGGCGAGCCAGGATGTGGGCGGCGTGCCCGATCGCCTCGGCGGACCGGCCGGCCGCCACGAGCAGCTCCGCCAGGTGCTGCCGCAGCGGCAGGTCGTCGGGCCGGGCACCGACCGCGGCGGTGAGGCTCTCGATCAGGGCGTCGCTCATAACACGCGATTATGCCTCCGGCCGGGCGGCGCTCCCCGGCCCGGCACGGGCCGTCACTTTTCCTTTGGATCCCGGCGGAGCCGGTCGATGGTGGGGCATCGCGCGCCCGACGCGCGGCTCCGGCTCGACAGGCGAGGGCGACGTGAGGAACGGTTACCTGAAGGCGACGCGGTTCGTCCGCAACGGCGTGGAACCCCTGCTCGTGCTGGCCGCCGTCGCCGTGCTGCGCCGTTTCGGGCTGGGCGGGGACGTACCGTTGTGGGTCGTCGCCGTGCCGCTGACCGTGACCACCGTGTGGATGCAGCCGCAGGTCCAGCTCCGGGTCGCCGGCGGTCACACCGGCCGCCGGCTGTGGCTGCGCATCCCCGTGCACATCCTCACCACCACCGCGACGATGTACCTGATCGGGTGGGGCGCGCTGCTGGCCGTCGCGCACCTGCACATCCTCGCCGTGCACCTGCGCCAGTCCGGCTCGCGGGCCTGGAGGCCCGCCGCGGCGGCTAGCATCACCGGCATCGCCGCCGGGCAGCTCCTCGTCGGTCTCGGCGCCCTGCCCAGCTACCTCGGCGGCTACCCGTCGCACGGCCTGGCCCTGCTGGTCGCGCTGGGCGTCGCCACGACGGCGCGGACGCTGGGCGCGTTCGTGTCGGAGCGGGAGCAGGCCGAGGCGGCGACGCGGCTCAGCGAGGACCGCTTCCGGGCGCTGGTGCGCGACGGCTCCGAGGTCATCACGATGAGCAACGCGCAGGGCGACGCCACGTGGGTCAGCCCGGCCGCCCGGACGATGATGGGCTACCAGCCCGAGGAGCTGCGCGGGAAGGTGATGCGCGGGCTGTTCCACCCCGAGGACGAGACGGCGTCGCGGGAGCTCTTCACCCGGCTGCTGGCCTCGGACAGCACCGTCGAGCACTCGGCCGAGCTGCGGGTCCGGCACGCCGACGGGTCCTGGCACTGGCACGAGATCATCGCCCGCAACATGCTGGCCCACCCCGCGGTGCACGCGATCGTCAGCCACCAGCGCGACATCACCGAGCGCCGGGAGGCACAGGACCGGATCGCGTACGCGGCCTCGCACGACGGTCTCACCGGCCTGGCGAACGGCCCGACGCTGCACCGCGACCTGGAACGCGCCCTGGCCCAGGGCACCCGCTACCAGTACCCGGTGGCGATGCTCTACGTCGACCTGGACGGCTTCAGGACGGTCAACGACCTGTACGGCCACGAGGTCGGCGACCGGCTGCTGCAGACGGTCAGCCACGTGCTCAGGCGCATCACCCGCGACACCGACACGGCCGCCCGCATCGGCGGCGACGAGTTCGGCGTGCTGCTGACCCGCGTCCGCAACGCCGAGGAGGCCCTGCAGGTGGCCCGTCGCATCGTCGAGGGCGTGGCCGGCAACGCGGCGGTCGCCGGAGTGCGCATGAACGTCGGCTGCAGCGTGGGGATCGCGCTGGCGTACCCGGGCGGCTCGGACGCCGCGACGATCCTGCGCCACGCGACCACCGCCATGCAGCGCTCGAAGGACCGGGGCCGCAACGGCACCACCCTCTACGTGGAGGAAGAGGTCAGCGCGCCCTGGATGTGAGGCTCCCGTCCGACCTCCCCACCGCCGCCCACAACCGGACTGAAGGCTCAGCGCAGCAGGGGCCGCAGTTTCAGCGCCACGCCGAGGGCCCGCCCGGGAGCCGGGTCACCGTCCTCGGCGTCCCAGACCTCCGACAGCACGGCCTGCGCGAAGCCCCAGGCGACGACGCGGTCGAGCGGGAGGGCGAGGCTGTCGGCGAACTGCTCGACACGGGGCATCAGCAGCTCCAGGGTCGGCTCGTCGCCGTCCAGCGGGTTGTAGAGCACCGGGCCGAGCTCCGCCGCGGGGTCGCCGGCCACGCCGTGCGGGTCGATGACGAGCCACGGCTCGCGTCCGGCGGCGAGGACGTTCTCGTGGTGCAGGTCGCCGTGCAGCACCACACGCTCGGTGGCGGAGGAGCACAGGTCGGCGTACAGGGCCATCGCCTGCTCGACGAGGGACCGTGGGAAGGGATCGTCGCCGGGGTAGCGCCGCAGGTGGCCGGCGAAGTCGGCGGTACGCGCGGCGAGGTCGCCGACCGGCAGGTCCGCGGGTGCCGGGCGGTGCAGCCGGCGCATCAGGGCGATCAGTACGGCCGTGGCCTGCTCGTCGTCGCGGCGCACGAGGCTGCGCAGGGTGGTGCCGGGTTCGGCACGCTCCAGCAGCAGGGCGCCGCGCTCGTCGTCGCGGCCGAGCAGCCGGACGGCGCCGTCGCCGCCGAAGAACGTGAGGGCGGCGGCCTCGCGGCTCAGGTGCCCGGCCCCGGGGACGCCCAGCTTGAGCACCGCCGCGGTCCCGTCGGCCCGGCGTACCGGGGCGACCCAGTTGAAGCTCAGCGGGTACGGCTCGTCCACCGTCAGGTCCCACTCGTGGGCGACCGCCGCGATCAGGTCGGGGAGCTCGGCCAGCCAGGCCTGCCCAGCGGAGCCCCAGGTGCCGGTGACGTTACGGGTGAACGCTGACGGATGCACGAAGATCAGTATCCCGGAACGCGACAAGCCGCCACGCAGGCGTGGCGGCTTGTCGGCGTCGTGCCGGTGGTGAGGATCAGCCCGGCCGGCGGATCCCCGTGATGGCACCGCTGCGATCGATCGACGCCATGCGCACGTGGTCGCCCGTGTGGGGCGCGTGCACCATGGTGTTACCGCCCACGTAGATGCCCACGTGGTGCACCGGGCTGCCGTAGAAGACCAGGTCGCCCGGCTGGATGTCGCTGCGGCTGACCGCCCGGCCCGCATGGATCTGGTCGCCGGTGAAGTGCTCGAGGTGCACTCCCACGGAGGCCCACGCCACCTTCGTCAGGCCCGAGCAGTCGTAGCCGCCCGGCCCTTCCGCGCCGAAGATGTACGGCTTGCCGATCAGGTCGCACGCCTTCTGCGCCGCGCGCCCGCCCTTGTCGTTGGTGTAGGCCACAGGACAGGGGCCGGTGCGCAGCGGGCCGTCGTTCGCACCCGCGGCGCCGTACGCCCTGATCCGCATCTTCTGCAGATCATCGACCTTCTTCTGGATCTCCTTCTTCCGCGCGCCGAGATCCTTGTCGCGGATCGCCACGGCGTCGGTGAGGGTGACCAGGGCGGCCTTGTCCTTCGCGTACTTGTCGCGCAGCTCCGCAGCGCCCGCCACGGCCTGGCGCTGGTGCCGGGCGATCTGGTCGAGGAACGAGAGCTTCTCGGTCAGGCCGGTCGGCGAGCCACTCACGATCATGGCTTTCACCGCGCCGGGCGAGCCCTGCTTGTACGCGTCGGCGGCCATGCCACCCACATGGGACATGGCCAGGTCCACCTCCAGCTGGAGCGGCTCCAGCCGGGCGTTGATCTTCTTGAGCTGTGCACGGTTCTTGATCAGCTGGTTGTGCACGTCGTTGTACTGCTCGATCGTCGACTCGAGCTTGTTCCACTGCTCGTCGATCTGCTTCTCGATGCTCGACGGCGACGGCGTCGCGTGAGCCGCGGTGGGCACCAGCAGAACCCCGACCGCCGCAACCACACCGAGCAGACCGCGCAGAATCGCGGCGCGTCGCGCCCCAACCCGTTTCACGAAGGTGCAGCGTCCTTTCTTCCCTCGGCCGCCGACCGGGTTAGCTGTCGGGTTCGGACGGGAAGAGCGCCCGGCCGCGTCGATGCCGCGGCTTCACCCCAGGTCCTCGGGTCCCCGGTTCGTGATGCACGATTAGGCGGTGGCTCACCGGTTCGCCCGGTCTCGGGCGAGGGGGGACCGACGAGCCGGGCACCACCGTACTCCCGATCTCCGCCGAACTGAACACGGCGGTATCAGGACGACTCACCGCATAACGGTCGTCACTCCTTGTCATTAACGAAGATTTAAAGCGGCCATGCCAGGAGTGCCCGGCCCAGCCAGGGCACCACGACGATCACTGTGGGTAATACCAGCAGGCCGACCGCCATGAGTGCCGCCAGCACCGTCCACATCGACGACCGTGCGTCGGCTCCGGTGAGCCGCTCGAGCCGGCGGTGCCGCTCCATTTCGGCGTCACCGGCAGCCTCCGCGGGCAGGTCAGGGCTGACCGCGTCGCCGAGCACGGCGAGCGCCGTCCGCAACGGCTCGGCCCCGCAGCGGCGCCGGGCCGCATCGTCGGCGACCATCTCGAGCAGCAGATGCACCGCATCGAGCGGCGCCCGGCTGCGCAGCGGCCGCGGGACCGCCCGGTAGAAGGCGGTGAACGACTCCATCACCAGGTCGTGGCGGTGGCGCAGGTGCGCCTGCTCGTGCGCGATGACGGCGGCGACCTGCGCCCGGTCCAGCACCCGCAGCGCTCCCCCGCTGAGCACGACGCGTGGGCTGCGGCCCGGCAGGCAGTACGCGAACGGCAGCGGGCCGTCGAGCACCCGCAGCCCCGGCGGCACCTCGGCCGGCAGCTCGCCGTGGCGCTCCGCGGCGTCGAGCAGGTCCACGAGCATGCGGTGCCGGGAACGCCGGGTCCGCGAGCGGTAGGTCACCCCGACGAGCGAGACGAGCAGCCGGAAGATGATCACGGCCGCCACCACCAGCGCCGCGACCAGGGCCGCCGCACCGACCGGCCGGTCCGAGCCCCGGGCGGCTACCAGCTCCTGCGGGCCCGCCAGGACGACCCCCAGGGCGCAGAGGATGCCGGTCAGGGTCACGCTCTGCCAGAGCGCCACCGCGGCCGCCGGAGCCCGGCCGGGCCAGTCGGCGGCGGCCAGGACGCCCGGCACCACCAGCGACAGCGTCAGGCCGAGCGCGCCGAGCAGCAGGGCGGTCACGATCCGGCGGCCGGTTCCCTTCGGGCCGCCTCGATCGCGGCGGCCAGCACCGACGGGTCGATGCGGCCCACGAACTGGGCCAGCGCGGCGTCGCGCACGCCGTCCGGGGCGGCGCTGAGCGCGTCGAGCATCAGCGCCGCCGTCATCTCCTCGCGCGACTGCGACGGCGCGTACCGATAGGCCCGGTCAGCCTTCTGCTGGGTCACGACGCCCTTCTTGGCAAGCCGGTCCAGCACGGTCATCACCGTCGTGTACGCCAGGTCGCGCTCGCGGGCGAGCCGCTCGTGCACCTGCCGCACGGTCAACGGCTCCGCGGCGTCCCACAACTGCTGCATGACCTCGCGTTCGAGGTCCCCCAAGGCCATGTGACCCACTCTACTGCACGGCGTCGTACTACAGGACGTAGTATCTACTACGAGATGTCGTAGAGGGGATGCCGACGTGGACGTGCTCGACCTGACCCGGCTCCAGTTCGCAGTCGTGACGATCTACCACTACTTGTTCGTACCGCTGTCGATCAGCCTCGCGGGCACCGCCGCCGGCCTGCAGATCGCCTGGCTGCGTACGGGCAGGGAGAGCTACCGCGACCTGACGAAGTTCGTCGGCAAGCTGCTGATCGTCACCTTCGCGGTCGGCGTCGTCACCGGCCTGGTCCAGGAGTTCCAGTTCGGCATGGGCTGGAGCGCCTTCGCCCGCTTCTACGGCGACGTCTTCGGGCCCACCCTGGCCATCGAGGGCATGCTCGCCTTCTTCCTCGAGGCCACGTTCCTGGCGCTGTGGTACTTCGGCTGGGACCGGCTGCCCCGCAAGCTGCACGCCGCCACCATCGTGGTCGTCGCCGTCGGCACCGTGCTGTCCGCGTTCATCATCCTGGCCGCGAACTCGTTCATGCAGAACCCGGTGGCGTACTCGCTGGACCCCGTCACCGGCCGCGCCCGCCTCGACGACTTCGGCGCCCTGCTGCTCAACAAGGTCAACCTCGCCGCCTTCCCGCACACCCTCTCCGGAGCGGTGATGGCCGGCGGGTCGCTGCTGCTCACCATCGGGGTGTGGCGGCTCCGGTCCGGCGGCGAATCCCCGTTCCGTACGCTGGCCCGCCTCGGCGCCTGGCTGACCATGGCCGGCGGGGCTCTCACCGCCCTGACCGGCGACCACCTCGGCAAGGTCATCACCGAGGTCCAGCCGATGAAGATGGCGGCCGCCGAAGCCCTCTACGCCACCACCGCCGGAGCGCCGTTCTCCCTCTTCGCGGTGGGTGGCCCGGACGGCGGCGAACCCTTCCTGAGCATCGAGGTCCCCCGCCTGCTGTCGATCCTCGCCAAGGGCAGCCCGGGCGCCACCGTCCAGGGCATCGACGACCTGCAGGCCCAGTACGCCGCCCAGTTCGGCCCGGGCAGCTACGTGCCGATGATCCCGGTCGCCTTCTGGAGCTTCCGGCTGATGATCGGCATCGGCATGCTCGCGGCCGCCGTCGCCGCCTTCTACCTGTGGAGCACACGCAAGGACCGCCGGGCACACCCGCTGCTCGTACGGTTCCTGCCCCTGATCCCCCTGCTGCCGGCCGCCGCCAACAGCCTCGGCTGGATCTTCACCGAGACCGCCCGCCAGCCCTGGCTCGCCTTCGGCATCTCCCGCGTCGCCGACGGGATCTCCCCCGGTCTCACCCGCGGCGAGGTCATCGGCTCCCTGATCGGGTTCGCCGTCGTCTACGGCGTCCTTGCCGTCGTCTGGCTGCGCCTGGTCCGGCACCTGTCCCGGCAACCACTCACGCCCCCACCCGCCCCGGCCGCGGAGGCCGAGCGCGTACCGCCGCCCGTCTACTGAGGAAGCCGCCACCCATGGTCACCGTCTGGTTCTCCCTCGTCGTCCTCTGCTGGGTGCTCTTCTTCGTGCTCGAAGGGTTCGACTTCGGCGTCGGGCTGCTCGGCCCCGTCCTCGGCCGCGACGACCACGAGCGCGGCGCCATCGTCCGCACGGTCGGGCCGTTCTGGGACGGCAACGAGGTCTGGCTCGTCGCCGCGATCGGCCTCACCTTCGCGGCGTTCCCCGACTGGTACGCCGCCCTGCTCTCGGGCCTGTACCTGCCCATGGCGGCGCTGCTGCTCCTGCTCGCGGTCCGCGGCGTGGCCCTCGAGTTCCGCGGCAAGGGCGACGGCCCGGTTTGGCGGCGCCGCTGCGACACCGCCCTGGCCGCCAGCTCGGCCGGCATCGTCGCCCTCTGGGGCGCCGTCCTCGGGGTGCTCACCCACGGCCTCGCCGTCGGCCCCGGCGGCCAGGTGACCGGCACGGGCCCGGCCCGCAGCCTCGCCCCGCTGGCGACCTGGCCGGCCCTCGCCGGCGCCGCCCTCGCCCTCTTCGCGGCCCTGCTCATCGGCGCCACCTTCCTGGCCCTGCGCACGACCGGGCCCGTGCACGCCCGCGCCCGGCGCTGGAGCGTGCGGCTGGCCACCGCCGGCACGCTGCTGCTGGGCGTGGCCGGCTTCGTGACCGGATCCCGGCTCGTCCTCGCCGCCGCGGTGCTCAGCATGGGCGTCGCCCTGGTCGCCCGCCACGGCCACGAACCGGTCGCGTTCGGCGGCACCGGCCTCGGCATCGCGGGCGCCGTCGTCGCGGTCTTCACGGCCCACGGCGACGTCGTCCTGCGCAGCACCCTCGACCCGGCCTGGTCGCTGACGATGACCGGGGCGGCCGCCACGGACTCGGCGCTGCGGCTGCTCAGCGTGGTCGGCGTGGTGGTCCTCCCCGGCGTCCTCGTCTACCAGGCGTTCTCGTACTGGGTGTTCCGCAAGCGCGTCGCCAGCAAGCGGGTGCCGTCGTGAACCGCGCACCGGTCGATCCGCGGCTGCTGCGGTACGCGCGCTCAGGACGTACCGGAACAGCGGTCCTGTCCCTGATCGGCGCCGGACAGGCGGCCGCCACGGTGACCGTCGCGGTGTCCCTCGCCCGCATCGTCACCGGCCACGACGCGGTCCCCCTGCTGGCCGCGGCGTTCGTGCTGCGGGCCGCGCTGACCTGGGCCGAACAGGTCGTCGCCCAGCGCACCGCCGCCCGCGTCACCGACGAGCTCCGGCGCGCCACCCTCGCCGCCGCCCTCCGCCAAGGCCCCGCCCGGGTGGCGTCCTACGGCAGCGGCCGCCTCAGCTCCGCGCTGACCGGCGGCCTCGACGCCCTGCGCCCGTGGTTCTCCGGATACCTGCCCGCCCTCGTCCTCGGCGTCGCCCTGCCACCCCTGGTGATCATCGCGATGGCCGTCGTGGACCGCACCTCCGCGCTGATCGCGCTGCTCACCCTGCCACTCGTCCCCGTGCTCGGCGCGCTGATCGGCTGGGCCACCCAGCAGCAGGCCCGCCGGGCCTGGGCCGCCGACTCCCGTCTGGCGGGCCACTTCCTCGACGTCGTCCGCGGCCTCGCCACCCTGCGCCTGTACGGCCGCGCCGAACGCCAGACCGACGTCGTGCGCGAGCTCACCGACCAGCACCGCAGCGCCACCGTACGCGTCCTGCGCGTCGCGTTCCTGTCCTCGACGGCGCTGGACCTCGTCGGCACGTTGTCGGTCGGGCTGATCGCCGTCGAGGCCGGGCTGCGGGTGGCGAGCGGCGCACTCGGACTGGGACCGGCCCTGCTGGTGATCCTCCTGGCCCCGGAGGCGTACCGGCCGCTGCGCGAGATGGCGGCCCGCTTCCACGCGAGCGCGGACGCGTCCGCGGTGATCGGAGACGTGGACGAGATGCTTCGTGACGAGGCGGCATACCTGCCCCTGCGGGCCGGCGACGACAACCGGCCGGGCGTGTACGCGACGGCTGTGCGGGTGCGGTATCCGTCGGCGGCGGCCGACGCTCTGGTGTCGGAGGGGCTCGTTGTCCGCGACCACGAGATCGTCGCGGTCCGCGGGCCGTCAGGTGCGGGCAAGACCACGCTCCTGCGGGTCCTCGCCGGGCTGCAACCGCTGACCGCCGGCCGGGTCTCGGTCACCGGCCCGGGGGTGCTGTACCTGCCGCAGCGGCCGTCCCTGCCGCACGTACGCACGGTGGCCGACGTGTTCCCGGGCGCCGATGCGGAGGAGGTCCGGGCGGCGTTGGAGACCGTCGGGCTCGACACGGAGGTCACGGCCTCCACGGTGCTGGGCGAGCACGGCAGCGGGGTGTCAGCCGGGCAGCGGCAGCGGCTGGCACTCGCCGCGCTGCTGCGGGCGGCGGCGCGGGAACCGGTGGTGCTCCTGCTGGACGAGCCGACGGCGCACCTGGACGCGGTGGCGGAGCGGGCGGTGATCCGGCAGCTCCGGGCGGCTGCGGGGCGCGGGTGCGCGGTCCTGGTGGTGGCGCACCGGTCGGCGTTGCTCGGCGAGGCCGACCGGGTGATCGACGTGTTCCCACCCGGCACGGGATCCACTGAGGTCGACCACGATTTCGCGAGCCCCACCGCACACCCCGTAGAGCGTCCTAGGAAGATAGGTAGTTCGCTGCGCGGCGGGACCGCGGCCGTGGTCGGGCTGGGCGGGGCGTCGTGGCTGGCCGGGATCGTGCTGACCGGTGCGGCCGCCTGGTTGCTGGTCCGCGCCTCCTCCCTGCCGCCGGTGCTGAGCCTCTCGACCGCCGTCGTGCTGGTCCGCGGATCGGCCGTCGCCCGGCCACTGCTGCGCTACCTCGAACGTCTCGTCGCGCACGACGTGGCTTTCGCCCGGCTGGGACGGTGGCGCTCGCGGGTGTACGCCGACCTCGTCCCCCGCGTACCGGGTCCCCGGCCGAGGCGGCGAGGCGATCTGCTCACCCGGATCGGCGCGGACGTCGACGCCCGGGTGGACGGGCTGCTCCGCGGCCGGTTCCCCGCCCTGAGCGCCGCGGTCGCCGTGAGCGTCACCGTCGCCGTGGCGGTCCTCGTCGTCCCCGGGCTCGCGCTGCCGCTCGGCGCCGGGCTGCTCGTCTCGGCGGTGCTCGCGCCGGCCCTCGCCACCCGGCTGGCCGGGAGCGTGGAGGCGGCCACCGGACGGGCTCGCGCCGAGCTGCGGGACGCCGTGGTGGAGACCGTGGAGGGGGTCGAGGAGCTGGCGCTGCACGGCGGCGCGGCGCTCGGCGTACCGGATCGGCGCAGCCGGGAGCTGGCCCGGCTCGAAGCACGAGCGGCACGGCGGGCCGGTGCCGCCGCGGCGCTGGGCCTGCTCGGCTGGGGTCTCGCCGTGGCGGGGACCGCGGTCGTGCTCCGGCACACCGGCGGCCTCTCCCCCGAGTGGGCGGCCGTGCTGCTGCTCGCGGTGGTGGCGCTCGGCGAGCCGATCGCCGCGCTGCCCGACGCGGCCGTCGCGCGGACCCGGGCCGCAGCGGCGCGACAACGGCTGGCGGAGATCCGTACGCAGCGCCCCGCGGCCACCCGGGTCCCGTCCGAGTCCGCCGGTGTGGTGATACGGGGGCTGGTGGCCGGATGGGACCCGGGGCGACCGCCGGCTCTCCGTGGCGCCGACCTGGAGCTCCCGCGCGGCGCGAGGGCGGCGGTGCTCGGCCGGTCCGGCGGCGGCAAGTCGACGCTGGCCGCGGTGCTGGCGGGCCTGCTCGACCCGCGGTCCGGAACCGTACGCCGGCCCGCGCGCACGGTGCTGGTCAGCGACGACGTCGATCACGTGTTCGCTTCGACCGTACGGGAGAACCTGCGTCTGGCATGCCCGGCCGCGACGGACCCGCAGCTGCGCGCGGCCCTGACCCGCGTCGGTCTGGGACCCTGGCTCGCCGGCCTGCCGCAGGGACTGGACACGTGGCTGGGGACCGGAGGCAGCACGATCTCCGGCGGGCAGCGGCGCCGGCTCGCCACCGCGCGGGCCCTGCTCGCCGACCCGGAGCTGCTCGTGCTCGACGAGCCGACCGAGGGGCTCGACGAGGCCGGTGCCGCGGCGCTGATGGCCGACCTGCTGGACGCCGCCGGGGATCGCACCGTTCTTCTGCTCACCCACCGCACCGAGGGGCTGGACCGGGTGGACGCCACGTACGAGCTGCGGGACGGACGGCTGTCCGCCCTGGTCGCGGCCGGCCGCTGAGCGCGTCAGCCCGCCGGGCCCGGTAGCGCGGGTACGTCATAGGAGGGAATGGGTGACCTGCAGACCGGCTCCCTGTCCCGGGGCGGCCTTGCGGTGCGCCGGCGTCCGGTGGCCGACGCGACCGAGCGGGAATGCGGTCAGCCGGCGAAAGCTGAGAAGACGGGACGGACCGTGACCCGCATCGGCGGCCCAGCGAGCAGGTCGATGACCTCGTCGTGGCCGGCGTCGACGACGGGGTCGGAGAAGTGGCGTTCGAAGGATGCGTCGTCCTTGTAGAACTCGAACGCCCACAGGGTGTCCGGGTCATCCTCGGCGCGGCACAGAACCCAGTCGGTGGGCCCGTCGGGGTCACCGGTGTAGTGAAGGCTGTTGGTCAGTTCGAACAACCGCTCACCCTTGCCAGGCTTGGCGGTGAACTTCAGAACGGTTCCGGGTTGACGTGCGTCGAGCATGAGATGCCTCCTCGGCGTGCAGTGCCGGAGCGGTGCATGACACCGCTTTGGAACGTTGTTCCAACACCTAGCTTGGAACACTGTTCCACGTGTGTCAACATGAAGCGTGACGACGGATGGGAAGCAGCGAGCAGGGCGCCGCCGGGACGCTCTATCCAAGGAGCGCATCGTGCACGCCGCGATCGAGACCCTCGACGCGGGCGGCGTGGACGCACTGACCTTCCGGTCCCTGGCGTCGCAACTGTCGACGGGTTCCGGGGCTATCTACCACCACGTCGCCAACAAAGAGGATCTCTTGACGGCTGCGGCGGACGCCGTGATGACGTCCGTGCTGGATGGTGCCGCTGCCGCCGCTGGTGCGGACGCGAGTCAGGGCGTCCGGGCAGTGGTGCTGGGCGTGTTCGATGCGATCAGCGCTCATCCATGGGTAGGAACGCAACTCGCAGCCGCTCCGTGGCAGCCGGCTGTCCTGCGGCTCTTCGACCGTGTCGGGGCAGAGCTGGACGCGCTCGGGGTGCCCGAACGTGCCCAGTTCGATGCGGCATCGGTGCTCGTGCACCACGTGCTCGGTGTCGCGAGTCAGTACGACGCGGGAGCCCACCTTGCCAGCGCACAGCCCGGCGGGCGGTTCGACAGGTCGGCGTTCCTGGACGGCGCGACCTCCGCGCTCACCGGCGAGGTCGATGCCGCAGACCTGCCTTTCTTGACCCGCGTCGTCCGCCAACTGCAGAACCACGACGACCGCGAGCAGTTCCGTGCCGGAGTGGAAATCATCTTGGTCGGCATCTCACACCTGTAGGCAGGCGCATGGACCCCAGCCGGCTCCGGCTCTGATCGTCCCCCCTTCAGCGGGCGCCGGCCGCACGCTGAAGCGCGCGGCATACCGTGGAGTCGATCGACACGCCCAGGTGATGATCCGGACCCGCCACCGGATCGCGTTGATCACTGTTCCGAACACTCCCTAGGTGATCGCCGGGCTGCGGCGTTCGATGAGCACGACGTCGCGCCACGTTCCGTGGTGCTTGCCGACGCGTTCGCGGATGCCGACGGTCCGGAAGCCGGACGCGGCGTGCAGGGCAAGGCTGGCGGTGTTCTCGGGGAAGACGCCGGACTGGATGGTCCAGATCCCGGCGGCCTCGGTGGTGGCGACCAGTTCGCCGAGCAGGGCTCGGCCGACTCCGCGGCCGCGGGCGCCGGGGTGCACGTAGACGGAGTGCTCGACGACCCCCGCGTAGACGCGGCGGTCGGAGACGCGGCTGCAGGCGATCCAGCCCAACACCGTCGCGGCGTCGTCGAGAGCGACGAAACGGTGCTCGGGCAGGCGGGTGGTGGTGAACCGGTCCCAGCCGGGTGGCTCGGTCTCGAAGGTGGCATGGCCGGTGGCGATGCCGAGCCGGTAGATCTCCAGGACCTGCGATGCGTGCTGCTCCGTCATCCGGGCGATGATCATCACTGGCCTTCCTGCCGGATCAACGCTGGAGTGGGCGGGCGGTCACCCCGTGACCGACCGTGGAGATCAACATGGGGCCGGCCACGGTCAGCGTGTCCACGGGTCCCGGGGTGGGTGTCGACCACAGCGTGACCCCGGTCGCCGGGTCGAGCTCGTGCAGCACGGAGTCGTAGCCGGCGGCGAAGACGCGCCCGTCCGCGGTCGTCGCGATCACCGGGTTGAGCAGCGGGCGGCGCCAGCGCACCGCCGTGCCGTCGACGGCGGTCACTCCGGAGGAGTCCAGGGTCAGCCGGCTGTCGTGCACGCTCACCACGGCCGCGCTGCCCGCGGCCTTCACGTCGGCGATGTCGATCGGCGAGTCGAGGCCCGGGATGTGCTTCGCCACGCGTACGGCGGGGCCGGGTGCGCCGGTCCGGGCGTCCACCGTGGTCAGTATCCACTCGCCTCCTGCGGCCACCGCGGCGTACAGGTGGTCGCCGGCGCACCAGGGGCCTTTCACCAGGCCCTTGGTGGTGATCCTCGTCTTCCAGGCAACCGTCCCGGTGTCCGGGCGGATGCCGTAGAGCCAGGTGGGGTCGTCGTCGCTGAGGGCGGCCTGACCGTGCAGGAGGCCGCCGGCGCTGGTGGCGTACTGCCAGCCGAAGTCGCCGGCCCGCGCAGCCGCCATTTCTTCCGGCCGGTGCGGCCGTCGTAACCGGTCAGGCTGGACGGTGCCTCGATCGCCAGGAAGAGGCCACCCAGCCCGGCGATGATGCCCTTCGCCGCCGCGGGGCGGCCGCCGCGGGGAGCGCCGGTGGTGCCGTCGAGCACGCGGAACGTGTACTCCTCCTCCACGAGCGCCAGGTTCTCGTCGAAGACCGCCAGGCTCGCCACGCCGCGGACCGGGCGGTTCCAGCGCTGGTCACCGGTGGCCACGTCGACGGCGCGGACTCCGTTGGTGGTCATGCCCACCAGCAACGGTCCCAGCACGATCGGTTCGCGCAGGTCGTCGCGGTGCCAGGCCGGGGCGCCGAGTCCGGGCGTACGCGGAGGCGGCGCCGTGGCCGTGCCCCAGGACATGGCCGTCGTCGCACCCACACCCGCGGCGACGGCGACGGCGCCGCCGGCGAACAGGGCGCGGCGAGACAGTTGGCGGGGACGCCGGACCGGGCCGCCGAGCAAGAGCTCATGGGCCTCCTCGGCGGTGGGCCGCTTGGCGGGGTCGGCGGCCAGGAGGCGCATGAGGGCCGGCGCCAGCGACCCGGCGTGCCACGGCGGGCGGATCTCGTGGCGGGCGTACGCGACCAGCATCGGCAGGTAGCCGTCGCGCTGGAACGGGCCCACGCCCTCGATGGCGAAGTAGAGGGTGGCGCCGAGACCGAACACGTCGGCGGGCGGACCGGGGGTGAGCCCCTTGGCCTGCTCCGGGGCGAGATAGCCGGGGGTGCCCAGGACCGCGCCGGTCTCGGTGAGGGTCTCGGCGTCCTGCATGGTGGCGAGCCCGAAGTCGGTCAGCCGCACCACATCGCCGCCGGAGATCAGCACGTTCGCCGGCTTGACGTCGCGGTGGGTGATCCCGGCGGCGTGCGCGACCTGCAGGGCGGAGAGCAGCTGCAGTCCGATGGGGACCGCCCGTTCGACGGGCAGGGCGCCGTCCTCGCCCACGATGTCCTTGAGCGAGCGCCCGGCCACCAACTCCATGACGATCCAGGGCCGTTCGTCGTGCTCGACGATGTCGTACACCGCCACGATGTGCGGATGGTGCAGCGCGGCCGCGGCGCGGGCCTCCCGCAGGCTGCGCTCGCGTCCCGCCGCCACCGTGCGGTCCGTGCTGCCCCAGCTGTGGCGCAGCTCCTTGACCGCGACGCGACGGCGCAGCACCTCGTCCTGAGCCGACCAGACCACGCCCATGCCGCCGGCCCCGATGCGCTGCAGGAGCCGGTAGCGGCCCGCCAGCAGCACGGCACCCTCGGACTGCTCTGCGGGAGTCGGCACGGCGCCCTACGCTAGCGGAACCCGGCCACGCCGTGGGGGTCACTCATGCCGGCCGAGCACCAGCGTGGTGCGCAGGTCGAGAACGACGGTGCCGCCGAAGTCGTCGACGAGCCGGCCGAGGGTGCTCAGCCCACGCTGTCGCTGCTCCGGCGTCCTGGTCAGGAACGGCCCGAAGGTGCTGACCAGGCCGAGATAGCTCTCCTTGTCGAGGAACAGGTCGCGCCGGAAGACCTTCTTGCGGACGTCGGTGAACTGCCCGCTGTCGACGATGTCCTCGTGGAACCAGTCGGCGGGCCGCTCCCGTGCGGTGGCGTCGATGGCGTCCAGCGCGCAGCGGATCGCCTCCCGTTGACCGGGGTCGGCGTAGTCGTAGCGGTGCCCGAAGACCGCCAGCGTGCCGCCGGGCGCGAGTGCCCGCCGGGCGCGGGTGTTGCGCGTCACCGGATCCAGCCAGTGCCAGGCCATGGCGCAGGCCACCACGCCGGTCCCGTCCGGAGGCGGCGACCAGCGTTCGAAGGTGACGGCGTCGATGCGCACGTCCGGGAATCGCGAGGCCAGCCGCGCCGCCATCTGCGGATCGGGCTCGAGACACGTCAGGGGCGCGCCGATCCGGGCGAGCACCTCGGTTCCCTTGCCCGTGCCGGCGCCGATCTCCACCATGGACGCCGGCGTGCCGCCGTGGAAGGCCACGATCTCGTCGGCGATGCCGGGTGGATAGCCGGGTCGCGCGGTCTCGTACAGGTCGGCCACCGAACCGAAGACGTCCATCGGGGGAATGTAACCGGACGACCGCCGGACGCAGGCGGCGACCACCGCGCCCGGAGGTGCTCAGCGCGGTACGGGGATGCCGGTCCCCCACGGAATGACCATGCCGAACTGGACGAGCTCGCCGTAGTACGTCGCCAGGGCCTCCGGGGCCGTGGGCCCGAGTGCCAGCTGAACCGGCCAGGCCGCTGCCTCGGCCGGTGTCTGCGCGGGGCTCATGTCCGCGAACCAGGGCCGGGAGGCGGCCGTGTCGATCAGGCCGGGGCAGAGCGCGGCGATGAGCGTGCCCCGCGCCAGGTCGGTGCGGCGACGCTGCAGGGCGAGGGCGCGTACGGCGGCGACCTGGGCGACCTTGGACGGGATGTTGAGCCAGGTGCCGTATCCCTGCGCAACGGCGTGGCCGGCGTGGACGGCGGCGCGCCAGTCGGTGACGAGGTCGTCCACGGCGTCGAGGGTGGTTGCGGCGGCGGCCGCGAACCGGGGGCGGGCGCGGTCGTCGAGCTTGTCCAGGGTGCCGAGCGCGCTGGCGACCACCATGAGCCGTCCTCCCGGGCGCAACCGCGGGGCGAAGGCGCGCAGGATGCGGGTCGTGGCCAGGTTGTTCGTCTCGGCCACGGCGTCGACCTGGTCGGCCGGGTCGACGTCCGGGCTCATCCGCGCGGCGGCGTTGGAGAAGACGATGTCGACGGCGCCGAGGCGGGCGGCCAGCGCGTCGATGGATTCCGCGTCGCGGACGTCGAGGACGCACGGTTCGATGCGCGCGCCGCCGGGCGCGGCGGCAGTGAGCTCGGCCGCGGCCGCGTCGACGGCTTCCGGGCGGCGGCCGGCGAGAAGGACCCGGTCGGCGGGAGACATGCCGGAGGCCAGACCCGCGGCGAGCGCGCGGCCCAGACCCTGGTTGGCCCCGGTGACGAGGGCGGTGCGTGCAGCATTCACAACGGGCACGCTACGCGGGGGACTAGCATGCGTGAATCGACAATGATGCACACGTGGTATGCGAGGTTCGCATGGCTGGTGACCTTTCACCGAGCGGTCTGCGGGTGCTGCGGGAGGTGTCCCAGCGCGGATCTTTCACGGCTGCCGCCCGCGCGCTGGGCTATACCCAGTCGGCGGTGTCCCGGCAGGCCGCCGCGCTGGAGACGGCCGCCGGCCGGCCGTTGTTCGAGCGCCGGCGTGACGGTGTGGCGCTGACCGCGGCCGGCTCGACGCTGCTCACTCGGGCGATCCGGATCCTGGACGAGCTCGATGCCGCCGCCGCGGACCTGACCGGCACCCCGGTGACCTCAGGGCCGGTGCGCGTCGGGGCCTTCCCTACGGCGGTGGCAGCGCTGCTGCCCGGCGTCCTGGCGTCGCTGCCCACGGATCTGGTGGTGTCGGTACGGGAGGGCAGCACTCCCACGCTGACCCGGGCACTGCGCGCCGGGACGCTCGACCTCGCCGTTCTCGCTCAGGCACCGCCGTTCCGGCCACTGGACGGCGAGACGCCCGCGCTGCCACTGATCACGCTGGCCGAACGGGAACTGCTCCTGTGCGTCGGAGCCGGCCACCCGTTCGCGTCGCGCGCCGCCGTGGCCGTGGAGGAGCTGGCCGGCCAGATCTGGGTCGCCGGCCGCGCGGACACCGGCGAGGCGCTGCCCGGCGTGTGGCCCGGCCTTCCCGGACGACCCGACGTGCGCTACGTCGTCCGGGACTGGTGGGCCAAGCTCCGGCTGGTGGCCGCGGGCTCGGCGGTCACCGCGATCCCGCCCGTGGCGGTGCGTCTGCTGTCGCAGGATGTTCGCACCGTCGCTGTCCGAGGCGAGTCCCAGGAGTTGCGCCGGCTGGTTCTCGCCCACCGCCCCGGGCCGGCGGCCGACGCGGTGCGCCTGGTCGCGGACGCTGTACGGCGTCAGGCCGGCCTCTGACGCCCTCAGACGCGGGCGGGGATCAGGGCGTCGGCGACGAGGGCGAGGCTTTCCGGCGTACCCGTGAACCTGCGTGCTCTCAGGCCGAGCTCTGCCGCGACCGCGACGTTCTCGGCGCGGTCGTCGACGAAGACGACGTCGCCGGGGTGGGCGCCGAGGACGCCGAGGGCCGCGGTGAAGGCGGCCGGGTCCGGCTTGGTCAGGCCCAGGTCGGCGCTGAACAGGCGGCGGGCGAAGGACCGCAGGGCGGGGTGCCGGTCCAGCTCGCGGGCGAGCTCCCGCGGCGCGTTCGACAACAATGACACCGGTACGCCCGCAGCACGCACGACCTCCAGCATCCGCAGCGTGTCCGGGTTCAGATGCAGCCAGCTGGCCACGTCGAGCTCGACGAGGCGGTGCAGCAGGACGGCGCCGGGGCCCGCGCCCAGGACGTCACGCCAGTAGTCGCGGGCACGACGGCCGCGGTCGTAGCCGGGCCGGTGGGCCCAGTAGCGGGCGGTGAACTCGATCAGGGGCATCCCCGCGGCGGCGGCCATCGCGGCGACGTCGGCCGCGGGCTGCGCGACGCTGACGACCTCGCCGAAGTCGATCAGGAGCTGGGTGGAAGGCACGCTCCCCCATCGGCCGCCCGGGCGCCCGGCTCAAGGGAAATCGGCTTGTAGTAGAAGCTGCAGGGGCGCAGCTCGCCGGTCGGGCCGGCGGCGTAGTCGGGGACGATGCCGTATCGCAGCCAGCCCGCCGAGCGGTAGAGGCGGTCGGCGGCGCTGTCGGTCTCGGTGTCCAGCAGCAGCATGGTGATCCCGGAGGCGGCGGCCGCCTGCTCGGCGGTGGCGAGGAGCCGGCGCCCGAGACCCTTGCCCCGGTGGTCGCGGTGCACGGCCAGCTTCACGACCTCGGCGCGGTGGCGCGCGTTGGGCTTGTCGGCGTAGGCGAGGCTGATCGTGCCCGCGGGACCGTCCGGGCCGGTGACGGTCCAGACCGCCAGGGTCTCGTCGGCGACGGCCGCGGCCCGGTCGTGCCACCACGCGGTGGCCTGGTCGTGGTCGAAGCCGGCCAGGAAGCCGATCGAGGCGCCGCCGCGCACCGCGTCGACGAGCAGTTCTGCGAGGCCGGGCAGCGCCGCGGCGAAGGTCTCGGGGGTCAGCCGCTCGATCATGGCTGCACCATGACCACGGCGTAGCGGACCTCGTCGGTGCCGGTGTTGCGGAAGCGGGTCGCGCCCCAGAGGCGGAACCGCAGGCAGTCACCGGGGTGCAGCTCGTGTGTCGTCCCGCCGTCGGTGAGCGCGAGCGTGCCGGCCAGGACCCATACGTGCTGCTCCAGGCCGGGTACGCCGGGCGCGTCGTACGCGACGTCGGCCCCGGGTTCCAGCACCGCCTCGATCATCTCGCCGCGCAGGCCGGCGTGCGGCGGCGACACGGTCCGCCGGGTGAAGCCCGTGGCGTCGTCGCGCCACACCGCCTGGTCCCCGGCGCGGACGACGGCGGGTGGGGCGGACTCGACGTCGGCCAGCAGGCGCGACATCGTCCACCCGTACGCGGTGCACAGCTTGCCCAGCAGCGACGCGGTCGGGCTGATCTCGCCACGTTCGAGGCGGGACAGCGTGGACCGGCTCACGCCCGTGCGGGCGGCCAGGTCGTCCAGCGACCAGCCGTGCTGCACGCGCAGTCCGGCGAGCCGGGCGGCCAGCCTGTCGTCGAGCGCTTCTCTCACATCTGGGAGACTATCCCAGATATGGTCAGTCGCGCCGCTCGGCCACCAGTGACCTGCGACTCGCCGCCGCGTTCGCCTTCTCGATCGCGCTCACCAGCTCGGCCTTGGTCATCCGCGACCGGCCCGTGACGTCGAGGCGCCGGGCCACCTCCAGAAGGTGCTTCTTGCTCGCGTTGGCGTCGACCCCGCCGGCGGTCGGGCGGTCGGTGTCCACGCCGCCGGCCGCCTGGGCGTCGCTGGGGCCGCGGCGCTCCTTGGGCTCCCAGTGGTCGCCGACCTTCTCGAAGGAGTGCTTGAGGGCGGACAACGCCGTGCGGTGCGCGCGTTCGCCGTCGCCGTACTGTTCGGTCGCGCTGTCCAGGGTCGCGGCGTACGTGTCCTGGGCCTTGCGCGGCGACCGCCGGATGGTGCTGGGCAGATTCTCTCGTGCGGGCATGCGCCCATCAGTTCCCGCCGCGGCGGCCGGTCAATCCGTGAGCAGGTCCAGGACCGCTTCCTCGGTGGGCTCCTCCACCGTCTCGCCCTTCTCGTACGCCTCGACGACCCGCGGGTCGACGTACGAGCTGCGCGCCACCGCCGGGGTGTTGCCGAGCAGCTCGGCCACCTCCTTCATGGCGTGCGACACGGCTTTCTTGCGCGCCGTCTCGCTCTTCTGCGGTCCCGCCTCGGCCAGCTCCTCGGCCGCCTTCACCGTGCCGTGCCACGTGCGGAAGTCCTTGGCGCTCATCTCGTGGCCGCTGATCTCGCGCAGATACTCGTTGACGTCGTCGGCGCGGATCTCCCGCCACCGCCGCGCCTTGCCGTCCCAGTACGCGAACAGCCGGTCCTCGCCCTTGCGACGCCGGCGCAGGTCGCGCAGCACCTGGCACACCTCGCCGTCCTCGACCGGGTTGGCGTGCTCCTTGCCCGACTTGCCGACGAACTCGAGCACCACGCAGCGGCCACGGGTGCGGACGTGCTCCGGGCGCAGGGTGGACAGGCCGAACGACGGGTCCTCCTCGCGCTGGGCGTACTGGTCGCTGCCGACGCGGAACATGCCCATGTCGAGCAGGCGGGTGATCGCGGCGAGGACCCGGTCGCGGGTGAGGCCGCGCCCGCTGAGGTCGGTGCAGAGCCGCGAGCGGATCTCCGGCAGCCGCTCGGCGACCTCCAGCGCGTGGTCGAACTTCTTCTCGTCGCGGGCCGTGCGCCACTGCGGGTGGTAGACGTACTGCTTGCGCCCGGCGGCGTCGACCCCGGTGGCCTGGATGTGCCCGCGCTCGTCGGTGCTGATCCAGACGTCGGTCCACGCCGGCGGGATGACGAGCTCCCTGATCCGGGTCACCGCGTCCTCGTCCTTGAGCGGCTTGCCGTCGGTGCCCAGGTAGGCGAACCCCTTGCCGCTGCGCCGGCGCCCGAAGCCCGGCTTGCTCAGGTCGCTACGCCGTAACCGCATGACGTTCCACCTCGGCCGCCGCCTCCAGCACCTCGTCGACGCCCACGGCGAGCAGCGCCGGGTGGATCTCCGGGCCCGGCAGGTCGCCGCGCTCGGCCCGGGTGCCGTGCCAGATGGCGCGATGGTACGGGCGGTCCGCCGGCGGCCCCCAGCGTCGCGGCGGCATCGGGCCGAACAGCACGACCGACGGCGTCCGGTAGGCCGTGGCCAGGTGCGCGATGCCGGTGTCCCCGCTGACCAGCAGCCGGGCGTGGGCGACCAGCCCGGCGAGCTCGCCCAGGCCCGTCCGCGCGACGGCGTCGGGGCCCAGCCCGGCCAGGTCGGCGACCCGCTGCGCGATCTGGAGCTCCGCGGCCGATCCGGTCACCACCACCCGGTGCCCGGCCGCCGCCAGGCGTTTCGCGACGGCGGCGTACCGCTCGGGAGGCCAGCGCCGCGAGGGCGACTTGGCGCCGGGGTGCACGATGGTCGCGCGGTGCGGCACGTCGGCGTCCGGCACCGCCAGGGACAGATCGGTCGGATCGGCGGGCACGCCGTAGTGGCGCAGCAGCCGGCACCAGCGTCGCACCTCGTGTTCCTCCTCGGCCCAGGTCGGACCGTCGAGATGCCCCGCCTCCGGGCTCGCAAACGCCCACAGTTTCGCGGGCTCCACGGCCTGCAGCAGCCGGTGCGACTCGGGCCCGCTGCCGTGCAGGTTGACGGCGACCTCGACCTGCGGCAGCGCGGGCAGCGGCGCGCCGAGCCCGTCGGCGGTCACGACGCGGTCGACGCCGCCGACCAGGTCGATCAGCGGCGTCAGCCAGGCGGGCGCGACCAGCGCGAGGGTCCGGGCCGGGAAGGCGGCCCGGACCGCCCGCAGCGCGGGCACGCCCGCGGCGAGGTCGCCCACGCCGAGGGCGCGCAGCACCAGGATCACGGGTACGACGTCTCCTGCTCGGCGGCGATGACCAGCTCGCGCACCGCGCAGCCGGCGGGCTGGCTGAGCGCGAACATGACCGCGTTCGCCACATTGGCCGGGTCGTTGAGGATCGCGTCCGGCCCCGGCTTGTACTGCTCGTCGCGGTCGTCGAAGAACTTGGTCCGCATGCCACCCGGGATCACCAGGGTGACGTTGACCTGCCCGGCGAGCTCGGCCGACAGCGCCCGGGTGAAGCCCACGACCCCGAACTTCGCGGCGCAGTACGCGGTCGCGTCGCTGACCGCCTTGATGCCCAGCGTGGACGCGATGGTCACCACCCCGCCGTGCGACTGCTTCAGCGCCGGGATCGCCGCCCGGATGACCGCGGCGGTGGAGAGCAGGTCGATGGTGACGATGCGGTCCCAGGTCTCGCCCGGGATGTCGGCGAGGGCGCCGGGCACGTCCATGCCGGCGGCCGTGACCACGCCGTCGACGCTGCCGCCGGCGCGCTCGATGAGCTCCCGGGTGGCCGCCTCCGCGGCGCGGGTGTCGGCCAGGTCGCACTCGACCCACTCGATGCCGTCCCGCGGCGGCTGCCGGTCGATGACCAACGGGCGCCCACCGGCCTTCACGACGGCGTCGACGACGGCCGCGCCGAGCCCGCTGGAACCGCCGGTGACGATGACTGCGTCCATGCTTACCTCCTGGATGCGGCGGCCTGGGCCGCGGCGATGGTCTTGGTGGTGGAACGGCCGTCGAGATAGGGGACGATCACGGTCTGCCCGCCCCAGCGCTTCATCAGCTCGGCCTCGGGCAGGTCCGGGCCGCCGTCGGCGTAGTCGCCGCCCTTGACCCAGACATCCGGGCGCAGCCAGGTCAGCACCGCCTCGGGCGTCGGCTCGTCGAAGATCACGACCGCGTCGACACAGTCGAGGGCGGCGATCAGCCGGGCCCGGTCGGCCTGCCGCGTGAGCGGCCGGTCGGGACCCTTGAGGGCGGAGACGCTGCTGTCGGAGTTCAGGCACACGATGAGGCAGTCGCCGAGCTTGCGCGCGGCCTGCAGGGTGGCGAGATGTCCGATGTGGAGCAGGTCGAAGCAGCCACCGGTCGCCACGACCGTGCCGCCGCGCGCCCGGACGTCGGCCACGAGCTTGCCGGCGTCGGCGGCGCCGATCCGCTCCGGCTCCTCCGCGTGCCCCCCCGGCGCCAGAGCGGCGGTGACCCCGCCCGCGGCGACGTACGCGGTCGCCGCGGCGACGGCCTCCTGGACCGCCTCCGACACCAGCGCGCCGCGGGCCAGAGCCAGGGCGGCGGTGGCGGCGAACCGGTCCCCCGCCCCGCAGGTGTCCCCGTCGGCCTCCTGCGGTGCCGGTACGACCAGCGGCGTCGGCCCGTTGTGGCACAGCACCGCCCCGGCCGCGCCGACGGTGACCACCACCGCGCCCGCCCGCCAGCGTTGCCGCAGCTGGTGCCCGGCGCGCTGCACGGTGCTGAGCATCGACCCGGCACCGGCGTCGCCGGTGAGCTTGCGGACCTCCGCCTGGTTCGGCGTGACGAGCCGCGCGTTCGGCACCGGCGCGGGACCGTTCGGGTGCGGGTCCCAGACGATCGGGGCCTTCGCCTGCTCGAGGGCCCGGCGCAGCTCCGGGTGCCGGGCCACACCGCGCCCGTAGTCGCTGACCAGGATCGCGGTGGCGGCGCGCAGCACGTCCAGCGCCGCGTCGGGCGCGGCGCCGGGCGGCACCGGGTCGCCTCCGCGGTCCAGGCGGACCAGGACCTGGCCGCCGGCGCGCAGCCGGATCTTCTCCGGGGTCGCGCCGGGCAGCGGTAGCGCGTACACCTGGATGCCCGCGGCCGTGAGCAGCTCGCTCAGCCGGGCCGCGGCGGGGTCGTCGGCCAGCGCGGTGACCAGCGCGACGTCGTGGTCCTGACCCGCGGCCAGCAGGGCGGCGAGACCCGCACCGCCGGGCCGGTCGATGACGGACCGCTCGTCGAGCACCGGCGCCGGCGCGTCCGGCGCGACCCGGTTGACGGCGCCCTCGACGTCGCGGTCGAGGAGGGTGTCGCCGACGACCACCAGCAGCGGACGGCTCATGAGACCAGCACCGCCTCGCGCCGGCCGGCCGCCGCTTTTCCCAGCACCACCGGCAGGGCCAGGTCGAGGTACTCGCACATCACGTGCACCGAGATGAGGTGCAGCTCCTGGACGACCTGGGAGTCGTCGGACGGGCAGCACAGCGCCTCGTCGCAGGCCTCCGCGAGCGGGCTCGGGCCGTTGCCGACCAGGGCCCACGTGCGGACGCCCAGCTCCCGGGCGGCGTGCGCCGCCTGGACCAGGTTGGGGCTGCGGCCGCTCGTCGACATCAGCATGAGCACGTCGCCGGGGCGGCCGTGTGCCCGCACCTGGCGGGCGAAGACCTCGTCGTAGCCGTAGTCGTTGCTGATCGCGGTGACCGTCGAGGAGTCCGGGGTCAGCGCGATCGCCGACAGCGGCATCCGCTCGTCGCGCAGCCGCCCGACGAGCTCGGCGGCCAGGTGCTGCGCCTCGGCGGCGCTGCCGCCGTTGCCCGCGACCAGCAGCCGCCCGCCGGTGCCGAGGTGGTGCGCGAGCTGGGCGCCCCAGCGGGCGAGCCGCCCGGACGCCACCGCCCGGTACGGCCCCAGCGCGGCCGCCATGCCGCGCACGTGGGTGTCCAACGGATCCATCACACAACCGCCTCTCGGGGGGACTCCGTGGTGGTCAAGGTGCGGCCGGCGACCGTGGCGTAGACCGCGGCCAGCCGGGTGGCGATGCGCCGCCACGAGTACGAGTGCGCGGCCCGGTCGGCCGCCGCCGCCGCGTACGAGACGCGGCGCATGTCGTCGCCGAGCAGCCGGCGCAGCGCCACGCCGAGCCCGCGCGGGTCGCGGGCCGGGACGAGGTCGCCGGTGACGCCGTCGACGACCGTGTCGGTGAGGCCGCCCACGGCGGTGCCGACCACCGGTACGCCGCACGCCATCGCCTCCAGCGGGGTGAGCCCGAACGGCTCGTACCAGGGCGCGGCGGCGAGCACGTCCGCCGAGCGGTACCAGCGCGGCATGTCGGCCGAGGCGACCGCGCCGGCCAGCCGCACCCGGTCGCCGACGCGGCAGTGCTCGGCGAGGGCGCGCAGGCGGCGGGCGTACGGGTCGTCGTCGAGCCGGCCGTCGGGCGGGCCGCCGACGATGACCAGCTCGGCGCCGGGCACCGAGGGCAGGGCGCGGATCAGGTCCTCGTATCCCTTGCGCTCCACGAGCCGGCCGACGGTGAGGATGCGCGGCCGGGTGTCGCGCGGCTCGGCCGGGCCGTCCGGGCGGAACAGGTCCGTGTTGACGCCGGAGGGCACCAGGGCCATCTGGCTCCTCGGGACACCCATCATCAGCAGCTCGCGGATCTCGTCCTGGCACTGCACGACGACCTTGTCGGCGACCCGGCCCAGCTGGCGCTCGTACGCGACGCGGTGCTCCGGGCTGGTGTCGTTGGCGCCCTGGTGGCGGCGCTTGACCGAGCCGAGCGCGTGATAGGTGAGCACCACCGGCACGTCGCTGCTGCGGGCGGCGGTGACCGCGGCCAGGCCGCTCATCCAGAAGTGGGCGTGGACCACGTCGGGCAGCCAGGTGGTGCGCCAGTCCTGGGCGGTCCACTCGGCGAAGTCCCCCATGTACGGCAGCAGGTCGTCCTTGGCCAGCGTCATCGCCGGTCCGGCGGGAACGTGCACGACCTCGAAGCCGTCGGCCGCCACGACCTGCGGCAGGTCGGGGTCGTCGCGGCGGGTGTAGACGCGGACCTCGTGGCCCTGCCCGGCGAGCGCCGCGGAGAGCTCGGCGACGTGCGCGTTCTGGCCGCCGGCGTCGACCCCGCCGAGGGCGGACAGGGGGCTGGCGTGCTCGGAGATCATCGCGATGCGCATGTTTCCTCTTCCAACAGTCGGTCCCAGTCCGCGAGGAAGCGGTCGAGTCCGTAGCGGGCCAGGGCGACCTGACGGGCGCGCGCGCCGAGCCGGCGGGCCGCGTCCGGCTCGTCGATCAGCCACTGCGCCGCTTCGGCCAGGGTGTCGACACGGGTGGAGAGCACACCGGCGTCGGGGGGAACGGCGGCGATCGCCTCCGTGGTGGCCAGGGCGAGCACCGGCATGCCGATCTGCATGGCCTCGATGAGGCTCAGCCCGAGCGACGTCCACCGGCACAGGTGCAGGTACGCCCGCCGCCGCGCGATCTCCTCGTGCATCCGGGCCTGCGGCGGGTCGTCGTACGCGGTGACCCGCTCGAGCTCCAGTCCGGCGACGCCCATCCCGTACACGTCGAGCGGGGCGACCGCCGCGAACCGCGGCATCAGGTCGGTGCCGGTGACCCGGTTGCGCCGTACGGGCTCGTTGGTGACGACCGCGAACCGTTCGAGCTCGCCGGTCCAGCGGGCGGCCGGTTCGACGATGCCGTGCTCGATCACCGTGGTGCGGGTGCCGCCGGTGTCCCAGAACAGCTCGTTGAAGTGGGTGACGTGCGCGATGACCAGGTCGTCGCGGTCGGCCATCGGGTGCCGCGAGTTCGGGACGTCGCCCTTGGGGGTGTTGTGCTCGACGTAGATCTTCGGTGCGGGCAGGTGGGCGACGCGCTCCAGCTCGTCGGGGCGCTGCAGGACGATCACGTCGATGTCGCCCGGGCGCAGCGCGCCGACGTCGACCTCCTCGACGGTCTCCGGCCAGTCGAAGGTGCGGGCGCGGCCGCGGCCCCATTCGTCACGCCCGGCGTTGACCGGGACGAGGTAGCGGTGCTTGCCCTGGACGAACGACGTCGTCCAGGAGCCGTGCACGTGCCAGAGGAGGATGTTCACGCGGCTACCTCTTCCGTTCGCTTCGCGGGGGACGGCACGCCGAGCAGCCGCAGGGCGGCGAGGACGTCGGCGGGCCGGATCGAGGACAGGCAGGGGTGCCCCGGCACGGGACAGCGGGTGGCCCGGGTGTCGCGGCACGGCGCCCCGGCGTCGCCCAGGCGCACGTGCGGTACCCGGTAGGGCCCCCACTGCCCGAAGGGGACGGTCGGGGCGTAAAGGCTGACGACCGGGGTGCCGACCGCGGCGGCGAGGTGGGCGGGGCCGGTGTTGGCGACCACGACGCAGGCCGCCCCGGCGAGCAGGCGGGCGAGGTCGCCCATGCTGGTCGGGCCCACGTCGGTGGCCTCGCCGCCGGCCACGAAGGCGGCCAGCTCGCGCTCGTCGGGACCACCGGTGACCAGGACCTCGTGGCCCTCGGCGGCGAGGGCGGCCACGACCGCCCGCATGGTCTCGGGCGGGCAGGACCGGGCCTCGACCGACGCGCCGGGGTGGACGACGACGTACTGGCCGGCCCGGATCGGCCCGAGCGCGACCCGCAGGCCGCCGTCGTCGGTGTCCGGCAGGGCGAAACCCGCGGCGGCGGCGACAGAGCGGGCCCGTTCCGCTTCCGGCACCCCCACCGGTACGCGGTGCCGCACGTCGAGCAGCGATCCGGGGTAGTCGTCGCTGATCGCCGTGATCCGGCCGACCCCGGCGGCGCGCAGCAGCAGGGCCAGCGGGAGCGCCGACTGGTGGAACGAGGTGAAGATGACGGCCTCGTCGGCGCCGGTGGCGGCCAGCCGGGCGGTCAGGTCGTCGACGAAGGCGGCGTCCACGGGCGACGGTTGCGGGTCGATCCACGGCAGCCGCGCCTCGACGATCTCGTCGACGCCGGGCAGCAGCTCGGCGGCGGCCCGCCCACGCGGCCCGCAGAGCAGCACCACCCGCTCGGCGCCCGCCGCGACCGCGCGGATGCCGGGCCCGGTCAGCAGCACGTCGCCGGCGGAGTCCGACCGCACGACCAGCACGGTGCCGGCCCGGCCGCGGACGTCCGCCGGGGTGACCAGCGCCTGCCGCTGCAGGATCAGGTCAGCGGCACCGGGGAGATCCGTGGCGGCGGCGGGCGCGGCCGCGACCTCCGGGGCGAGCGTGACGTCGGTGGGGACGATGATGCCGGTGGCGCCGGCCGCCGCGGCGGCGACCATGTCGCGGCCGATGTCGCCGACGACGACGCAGCGCTGCGGCACCGTGCCGAGGGCGGTGGCGGCATCCTCGACGAGTCCGGGGGCGGGCTTGCGGCACCGGCAGCCGGCCGTGTCATCGTGCGGGCAGAACTGCCAGGTGTCGAAGGGACCGAGCAGCTCCTCGATGCGGGCGTGTACCGCGTGCATCTGCTCGGCGGTGAACCGGCCCCGGGCCAGCCCGGACTGGTTGGTCACCACGCCGAGCCGCAGCCCGGCGGCGCGCAGCCGGTCGAGCGCCTCGCGGGCGCCGGGCATCGGCCGCACGAGGGCCGGGTCGCCGTTGTACGGCACGTCGACGACCAGCGTGCCGTCGCGGTCGAAGAGGACGGCGTCGTACAGCCCGCTCACCGTTGCGGCTCCAGCGGGCGCGCCCCACGCCACCTCAACCAGCCCCGCAGCCAGTGGGCGGTCGCCACCGGCGGGATGGCCGCGCTGGTCAGCACCATGGTGGTGACCTCACGGGCGTCCCGGGGGCCGGGCTTGACGCGGGCGACCGTGAACTCGGCGGTGCCGGCGGCCCACAGCGCGGCCGCCACACCGGCAGCAGTGGCCAGGGACCCGCGCCGGGTGAGCGCTGCCGTGACGGTGAGCGCCGCGGCGAGAGCCCCCGCGGCGGTCACCGCCACGTGCCGGGGGCGGCGCCCGGGCGGGATCTCGAGGCGCGCGCGCCAGTCCCGGCCGTACAGGTGCCGCAGGAGCGCGTCGTCGGCGTTGCCGCGCTGGGTCCGTACGCTGACCCAGCGGTTCTCCGGACGCACCGGATGGGTGACCGTCCGTCCTCCCTTGACCAGGTCGAAGCCGGCGAGCCGGACCCGGTGGGCGAGCTCGGCGTCCTCCCGGAACGCCCGCGGCAGGCGCTCGTCGAAGCCGCCGGTGGCGAGCAGGGCGGATCGCCGGTACGCCATGTCGGCGGTGATCCACGCGCCGTCGGCCAGCGCGGCCGTCACCCGCTCCCAGTCCGTCGGGCGGCGGTCGTCCGGCAGCGGTACGCGCAGGTTGCCCTGCACTCCCCCGGCCTGCGGGCCCGCGGCGGCGAGATCGTCGTTAAGCCGCGACAGCCAGTCCGGGTCGGGCAGCACGTCGTCGTCCAGAAAGGCCACCCACTCGTGGCTGGCCGCCTGCCACCCGACATTGCGGGCCGCGGCCGGACCGGCGGCGCGGCCGGTGAGCACCTTCACGTCGACGCCCGGCGGCACCGGCAGCTCATCGGTGGCCGCCGGCCGGTCGTCGACGAGCAGCAGCTCGACCGGCCCCGGTGCCGGGCCGCCCGCCGCCAGCGCGGTGAGCAGAGCCGTGAGGCTGGGCCGGCCGAGCGTGGGGATCACCACGGATATGCCGCTCATCGACCGTTCCCGAACGCCGACGCGCGGTGAACCGCGAAGGGCCCGAGGGCGAGCAGGTCGACCGGGGCCGAGCCGAACAGCTCCATCGCCTCACGCGGAGTGTCCACCATGGGCCGTCCGGCGGTGTTCAGCGAGGTGTTCACCACCACCGGGAGGCCGGTGAGGCGCTCGAACTCGGCGAGCATCTCGGCGACCACCGGCTCGGTCTCGGTGTGCACGGTCTGCACCCGGGCGGTGCCGTCGACGTGGGTGACCGCCGGGATGCGGTCCTTCCACTCCGCCTTCACCTTGTGCACGAACAGCATGTACGGGCTCGGGTAGACGCCCTCGAAGATGTCGGCGAAGCGCTCGGCGCGGACCATCGGCGCGATCGGGCGGAACTGCTCGCGGCCCTTCACGTTGTTCATCCGCGTCTGGGTGTCGGCGTCGCCCGGGTGGGCGAGCAGCGAGCGGTGGCCCAGTGCGCGCGGGCCGTACTCGCTGCGGCCCTGGTACCAGGCGACGATGCCGTTGTCGGCCAGGACGCGGGCGGCTTCCGCGGCGATGGACTGCGGCCGCGTGTACGGCAGGGCGGCCCGCTTCAGCTCGGCCTCGAGCTCCTCGTCGCTCCACCCACGACCGAGATCGGCGCCCGCGAACGGGGCGATCGTCCCACCCTGGCGGGCGACCGACAGGGCGGCGCCCAGCGCGGTGCCGGAGTCACCGGCCGCGGGCTGCACCCACACCCGGTCGAACGGCCCCTCGGCGGCGATCCGGGCGTTGGCCACACAGTTCAGCGCCGTGCCGCCGGCCATGGTCAGCGTCTTGACGCCGCCGGACGCCTCGTACGTCCACCGGGCCAGGTCGAGCAGGACCTCCTCGAGGCGGACCTGCACGCTCGAGGCGAGGTCGGCGTGGGCGTCGGTCATCTCGCCCTCCGCCGTCCGCGCCTTGGTCAGCGCCGACCAGTCGATGCGCTCGACGGTGAAGCCACCATCCTCGTTGGCGTGCACCCACTCGCGGAACAGGTCGAGGTACTTCGGCCGGCCGTACGACGCCAGCGCCATCACCTTGTACTCGTCCGAGGAGTGCATGAAGCCGAGGTGCCGGGTCAGGTCCTCGTAGAGCAGGCCCAGCGAGTGCGGCAGCTGCTGGCTCGCGAGGGTGGTGAGCTGCCCGTCGCGGTAGACGCCGGCGAGGTGGCTGGCGACCTCGCCACGACCGTCGAGCACCAGCACGGCGCTGTCCTCGGGAACGGAGAGTCCGGCGGAGGCGGCGTGGGCGACGTGGTGCGGCACGAAGCGCACCTGCTCGGGGTCGAGCCCCGGCAGCGCGCCGGCGAGGAACTGCGGCGCCCGGCGGGCGTAGTCCACGCGCAGGTAGTCCCATGGGTCGTTCAGGCCGAGGTCGGCGGCATCACGCGTCATCCCCGGATCGAAGGAGTAGGCGACGGCGTCGAGGTCGCCGGGCTTCAGGCCGGCCTCCTCCAGGCACCAGGCGGCGGAGAGCTCCGGCAGCTCCCAGGCCGAGAACGGCACGGGGCGCTTGCCGTGCTTGCGCCGGCTGAAGCGCTCCTCCTCCGCGGCGGCGACTACCTGACCGTCGACGATCAGGGCGGCAGCCGGATCGTGGAAGATCGCGTTGATTCCCAGGACTCGCATGGGGCGGCGGATACCCGGGCTCACCTTGTTTACTCGCATGATCATCGACTTCTTAGAAACTTCTTTAGTTGCGTCGTGACCTGCACTGATAGGCACGCCGCCCAGGTTTGGAACCGCGAGCGAAGGGCAACCGGCCCGCATGCATGACGTGGAACAGCTCATCGATGGCACGTGGGGACCCGGCAGCGGCACGCGTCAATTGACCGTTTTGAACCCTGCCGACGGGCAGCCGGTCACGACCGTCGCGGTGGCGTCCGAATCGGACGTGGCGGCGGCCGTGAAAGCGGCGCGGGCCGCGGCGCCCGGCTGGGCGCGTACCGCACCGGCGGCGCGTGCCGCGGCGCTGCACGCGGCGGCGAACGCGGTCGAGGCGGCGGCGGACGAGCTCGCCGAGATCATGAACGCGGAGATGGGCAAGCCCGTGGGCGGGGCGAGGGACTCGATCGGCGCGGGCGTCGGCACGCTGCGGCAGTACGCCGAGCTCGGCCCGACGCACCGTGGGCGCAGCCTGGCGGGCAACGACGAGGCGATCGACCTGATGGCGTACGCCCCCCGCGGCGTCGTCGCCGCCATCACGCCGTGGAACGACCCGGTCGCGGTCTCGTGCGGCCTGCTCGGCGCCGCCCTGGTCACCGGCAACACCGTGGTCTACAAGCCGAGCGAGCGCACCCCGGCGACCGGCTGGCGGCTCGCGCAGATCCTCGCCCCGCATTTCCCCACCGCCGTGCTGTCGCTGCTCAGCGGCGACGCCCCGGTGGGTGCCGCGCTGGCCGAGGCGGACGTGGACGTGGTCGCCCACGTCGGCTCGACCGCGACCGGCCGGGCGATCGCTGCGGCGTGTGCGCGTACCGGGGCCAAGGCCCTGCTGGAGAACGGTGGCAGCGACCCGCTCATCGTCGACGCCGATGTGGACCCGGCGTGGGCGGCGCAGCAGACGGCGCTCGGGGCGTTCGCGAACTCGGGCCAGATCTGCGTAGCGGTCGAGCGCGTCTACGTGCACCGAGACGTGGCCGAGCCGTTCCTCGAGGCGCTGACCGCGGAGGCCGGCACGTGGGCCGCCGACATCGGCCCTCTGGTCGACACCCGCCTGCGCGAGGCCGTGCACGCCCAGGTCAGCGCGGCGGTGGAGGCCGGCGCGCGGGTCCTGACCGGCGGCACCGTGCCGGACGGGCCGGGCGCGCACTACCCGCCGACCGTCCTGGCCGACTGCACCGACGACATGCCGGTGGTCCGCGAGGAGACGTTCGGCCCGGTCGCGCCGGTGGTCGTGGTCGACTCGTTCACCGAGGCGCTGACCCGGGCCGCCGACTCCCCGTACGGGCTGGCCGCCACCGTCCTGACCGGCTCGATGTCCCACGCCCAGCAGGCCTGGCGCGAGCTGCCGGCCGGCACCGTGAAGATCAACGCGGCGTTCGGCGGCGCGCCCGGCGGCGCGGCACACCCGCGGCGCGGCAGCGGCCAGGGCTTCGGCTACGGCCCCGAGCTGCTCGACGAGATGACCGTGACCAAGGCGGTCCACATCGAGGCCCCGCCGGCCGGCTGGTGAGCGCCGATCAGCAGCCGATCGTGACCAGGTCGCGCTCGACGTCCTGAGGCAGCGCCCGCCGCTGCCTCAGGACCCAGGGCGCCATCCTCACCGCGTCGGTCACCCCGGCGCGGTCCTCCCGCCAGGCGGCAGCGACGGTACGCCGCACGACGGCCGGCGGCCTGCGCAGCATCGCGGTCAGCACCCGGTTACGCACCTCGAGGCGGCGGCGGGCGGATACGTTCCGGCCGGCCGGCAACGGCAGATGCCGCACGGTCAGCGAGGGCGCGTAAGCCAGCCGATGCCCCGCGGCGGCCAGGTCCATGGCGAGCAGCGCCTCCTCGCCGTACACGTGCAGGGCCGGCTCGAATCCCCCGGCCGCGAGGAACGCCTCCCGCCGCACCATGACGGCGCAGGACAGAAAGCCCAGAATGGACGGTCCCGGCGCGTCGACGGGCACACCGAGCCGCGCGGCGGCCATGGCCGCCGAGATCGGGTCCTCCCGCCCCTCGGGCCCGACCAGCACGCGCGCGGATATCAACGCCGTCCGAGGGTACGCATCCAGCAGCGCGGCCGCCCCCGCCAGCGAACCCGGTTCCCAGTACGAGTCGTCGTCGGCGAACGCGACGTACCTGGTCCCCGCCCGCTCGACCCCCACGTTGCGGGCCGCCGCACCGCGGTTCTCCCCCAGCCGCACCACATCGACGCCGGGATGCTCGTCCGGCCCGCCGTCGTCGGAACCGTTGTCCACGAGAATGACCGGGGCGGCGTGCCGGGGCAGAGTCTCCCGCAGCCGCTCCCGCCGGTTGCGGGTCGCGACCACGACGGTCACGTCGCCGGTCTCGGGCGTGGCGACGCGGCCCGGTACGGCTGCTCGATCGATCTGGATCGTCATGGCCAAGGCCAGTACCCGCGATCTTGCGTGTCCAAGCCCTGACGGTCAGTCACGAAAGAGGGAACCGCCCCGAACGGCTCACCGGCGGGTGGCCACCGCGGCCAGGCTCACCGCGACGCCGTCCTCGGCCAGCGCCGCGGGCACAGCCAGCCCGCGCCGCGCCGCGACCGACCGCCAGCGCGCCCCCGCCCAGCTCGACCCGGCGGCGGCAGCGGCTGCGGTCACCGCCGGCAGGATCACGGAGCGTCCGCGGCGGCGGGCGTACCAGCCACCGGCGACGGCGCCCAGCACCAGCCGGCCGGCGAGGGGCCCCGGCTGCAACCGGCTCGGCGTCCCGGGCAGCTTGTCGACGACCAGCTCCCCGCCCGCGGCCAGCACGGTCAGGACGCGCACGAACCGGCCGCCGTCACCGGCCAGCGCCGCCAGCGGGGTCGCGCTCCGGGCACCGGCGGACGCACCGAGCACGGCGGCACGCAGCAGGACGTCTCGAGCCATGGCCCTACCGCTACCCGGAGCGCCACGCCGGGAAACGCCTCGCTGGTCCGGCTCGGCCGGCGCCGGCCCAGGCCGCCAGCGGCGCTATTGTCGGACAGCATGACCGTCGGCGTGACCATCGTGGACGCGTGCATCCACCAGGGACGTGGAGGCAGCCCCACCGCCGTCCTGCTTGATGACGACCGCCTCGACGACGACGCGCGCCGGGCCGTCGTCCGCGCTGCCGGCACCTCCCACGCGGCCTTCGTGATCCCGGCAACGGATGCAGTCCGGTTCTTCACCAGCAACGCCGAGCTCACCAACTGCGGCCACGGCACGATCGCCGCCCAGGCTTTCCTGCTGCACAGCCGCGGCACAGCCGTCCACCACGGGCGCCAGCGGAGCGGGGCACGCACCTTCGACACGACCGCCGTCCGGCGCGACGACGGCATCGAGGTGTGGTTCGACCAGGGCATCGTCGACCTGCCACGCACGGATCCCGCCGGCCTCGGGCGGATCCTCGACGCCCTCGGCATCGCCGGGCCCGCCCTCGCCGACGGCGACAGGCCAGTCGTCGCGTCGCCCGGGACACCGCGCCTGCTCGTGCCCGTGGCCAGCACGGCGGTCCTGCTGTCCCTGCGACCGGACTTCGGTCGTCTCGCCGACGAATGCCGCCGGCACGGCTACCTGGGCTGCTTCGTCTACCGGATGTCCCCGGAGCGCGACACCGCGGACGCCCGCATGTTCGCCCCCGCCATCGGCGTCGACGAGGACATCGTCAACGCCAACAGCAGCGGATGCCTCGCCGCCCACCTCCACGCCACTCACGGGCGGGGCACGATCGACGTGCTGCAAGGACACGCCGCCGGGCGACCGTGCCTCGTCCACGCCACCGCCACCACCACGGCCGAGGGCATCTCCACCCGGGTCGGCGGAACCGCCCTCATCCGCTCGCCGGCGGATGCTCCTTGAGCCAGGCGGCCGCCCGGCGAGCCGAGGCGCGGGACAGCCACGCGTCCTGCACCAGCTCCGCCAGCTCCTTGCGGGTCAGCTCGCCGATCCGGCACGCCCGCACCAGCACCGACGGATGGCCGTTGAAGTGCGGCGTCGTGAAGAACGGCGTCGACTCGTCCTGCACGAGCGCCTGCTTGTCGTCCTGCGACTCGACCCAGAAGACGATCACATCCGGGTAGCGCACCCCGGTCTGCGGGTCGACGGCGTCCGGGCGAGGGTTCCGGAAGAAGACGAACGACTTCCCGCCCACCTGATAGACCGGGTTGTCCCCGCTGCCGTACTCGACCGTCACGTGCGGCATGGACTGCGCCAGCTCGTGCACGTCCTCGACACCAGCCGGCCGGTCATCGTCGAGGGACACGCCCCACCGTAGCCGACGCCCGGCTACAGGGCGCGGAGCTTGTCGGCCAGGTCCTTGTGGAAGAAGTCGATGAAGCCTTCCGGGTCCGGGCCGGCGTTCATCAGCACGATGTGGTCGTAACCGGCTTCGGTGTACTCCTTCACGGCCTTCACGTACGGTTCCGGGTCCGGGCCCACCGCGAACTGGCCGCGGATGTCCTCGGCGCGGACCGTCTGGGACGCGGCCTCGAAGTTCGCCGGGTTCGGGAGCTCGCTCATCACCTTCCAGCCGGTCAGCGCCCAGCGGGTGGTCTTCAGCGCCTCCTGCACGCCGGCCTCCTCGGTGGTCGCCCAGGCGACCGGGACCTCGGCGTAGCGCGGGCCGGTGCCGCCGGCTTCCCGGTACGCCTCGACCAGGTCGGTGCGGGGCTCGGTGACGAAGAGGCCGTCAGCCAGCTCGGCCGCCATGGTCGCGGCGTTCTTGCCGCCGGCGGCGACCGCGATGACCGGGAGCTGGTCCGGCAGGTCGAAGACGCGAGCGTCCTCGAGCTGCAGGTGCTTGCCCTCGTACGACTGGTAGCCGCCCTGCCACAGCAGCTTGATGATCTCCAAGGCCTCGCGGAGGCGTTCCTGGCGGCCCCGGACGCTCGGAAAGCCCTGGCCGACGACGTGCTCGTTGAGTCTCTCGCCGGAGCCGATGCCGAGCGTGAAGCGGTTGTCCGAGGTGATGGCGAGGGTGGCGGCTGCCTGGGCGATGATCGCCGGGTGGTAGCGGACCGTCGGGCAGGTCACGCCCGTGGCCAGGCCGATACGGTCGGTTTTCGCCGCTATCGCGCCGAGGACCGTCCAGGCGAAGGGCGAGTGGCCTTGGACGTCCAGCCAGGGATGGTAGTGGTCGCTGATCTCGACGAAGTCGAAGCCTGCTCGTTCGGCCTGCACCGCCTGCTGGATCAGTTCCTTCGGGCCGAAACCTTCTGCTGACAGCTTGTATCCGAGCTTCATGCCGTTTTGCCCCCTTGGTCGTCGGTTTCTTGGCAGGTGCCCCGCGGATCGGGCGGCAAACCCCCGGGGCCGGCGTACTGCTTTACTATGATACTAGGAAAGCAGTAGGAGATACCGTGTTCGTCTTCCGGCTCGAGACGCACTCCGGCGTGCCGCCGTACCTGCAACTCGTCCAGCAGGTCCGCCAGGCGGTGCTGCTGGGCTTCCTCCAACCCGGCGACCGCCTCCCGCTCATCCGCGAGGTGGTGGAGGACCTGGCGATCAACCCGAACACCGTCGCCAAGGCGTACCGGCAGATGGAGCAGGAGGACCTGGTCACCGGCCGGCCCGGCCAGGGCACGTTCGTCAACGAGCAGCAGTCGGCCGTGATGCCGGCATCGACCTACACGTCGCTGCGCCGGGGCCTGACGACCTGGCTGCGCCGCGCCTATGCGGCCGGCCTCGACGAACAGGCGGTCAACGCGCTTTTCAGCTCCGTCCACCAGCAGACGAGGAACGAGGACGTGGCGTGACAGCGATCGAGTTCGCGCTGCGCACCGACGGTGCGGGCAAGCGGTACAGGAAGGGCTGGGCACTGCGCGACTGCACCCTCGCCCTGCCGGCCGGCGGCGTGATCGCCCTGGTCGGACCGAACGGCGCGGGCAAGACCACGCTGCTGCGCCTGGTCGTCGGTTTGCTGGCTCCGAGCACCGGCACGGTGGAGGTCCTCGGCCACGACGTCACCGCGAGCACCCCTCAGACCCTGTCCCGGATCGGGTTCCTGGCCCAGGACCACCCGCTGTACAAGCGCTTCACCGTCGCCGAGATGCTCCGCTTCGGTCGCGCCTGCAACCTGCGGTTCGACCAGCAGCTGGCCGAGCGCCGGCTGACGAAGCTGGGCATCCCGCTCGACCGCAGGGCCGGTACGCTCTCCGGCGGGCAGCAGGCCCAGGTCGCGTTGGCTCTGGCCCTGGCGAAGCGGCCGGACCTGCTGGTCCTCGACGAGCCGGTGGCCAGCCTCGACCCGCTGGCCCGGCACGAGTTCCTGCAGGTGCTCATGGGGGCGGTCGCCGAAGGCGGGGTGACCGTCCTGTTCTCCTCCCACGTCGTGCACGAGCTCGAGCGCGTCTGCGACCACCTGGTCGTGCTCAACCAGGGCCGGGTCACGCTCACCGGTGACATCGACACCCTCCTCGCCGAGCACCGGCTGCTCGTCGGCCCGCGTACGGCCACCGACCTCGACCGGGCCGGCACCGTCGTGGAGGCCGTCCACAGCGACCGGCACACGACCCTGCTGGTACGCGACGGCGCCATCCCGGCTGCGCCCGGGTGGCAGGCCCGGCCGGTTGCGCTGGAGGACCTGGTGCTGGCCTACCTGCGCCGGCCGTCCGAGCCGAGCGCCGCGGTCACGCCGGAGGTGGCGGCATGACGTGGTTGATCTGGCGGCAGCACCGGACCGAGGTCTGCGTCCTGGCTCTGCTCGTCGGCATGTTCGGCATCGCCCTGCTCGTGCTCGGGACGCAGGCCCACGACCTGTTCGCCGGCGGTCCCGCCAGGTGTGCGGGAGAGGCCGGTGTCGGCGAAGCCTGCGCGGCCTCCTTCCGCCGGCTCGACGAGGATTACGGGTACGTCGAGAACCTCCTGGCGGCCATCTACCTGGTCCCCGTCGTCATCGGTGCCTTCCTCGGTGCGCCACTGCTCGCGCGCGAACTGGAGGACGGCACCTGGCAGCTCGCCTGGACGCAGGCCGTGCCACGGATGCGCTGGCTGGCAGTCAAGCTCGCGGCGCTGGCCGGCGTCACCGTCACGCTCACCGGGGTGTTCACCGCGGTGCTCACCTGGTTCCGTCAGCCGTTCGACGCGTGGGAGGGGCGGTTCCAGTACGACGCGTTCGACCTCGAGGGACTCGTCCCGGTGGCGTACGCGCTGTTCGCTTTCGGCGTCGCCACCGCCGCCGGGGCGATGCTGCGGCGCAGCCTGCCCGCGTTCGGCGTCGCGTTCGGGGCGTTCCTCGCCGTCCGGATGACGGTGGCGCTGGTGGCCCGTCCCGCGTACGCCACGCCGCTCACCGCAATGGAGCCAGTCCCCGCCGGCGGCTCGAAGTCCGGCTTCGCGGACTGGGTGATCGAACACGGCTACGCCGATGCCACCGGGCGCAGGCTGAGCGGGACCGATTACTACGAGCTGGAGGACGCCGCCGACCGGGCCGGCACCAACCTCGACCAGTTCCTGCACGCGCGGGGCATGCAGCAGTTCAAGGTCTACCACCCGGCCGACCGGTTCTGGACGTTCCAGCTCATCGAGGCGGCCCTGTTCGTCGCCGTCGCCGCGGTCCTGATCGGTGTCGTGGTGTGGCGGGTACGCCGTCGTATGGTCTAGTGCCGTATGCAGCACTGAGGGGTGTGGTGACCGGGGAGGTCACCACACCCCTTCTGCGGTGCGTCGCTCAGGAGCGGGCGTCGGAGACGGCCTGCTTGGTCTGGTCCTTGGCGTCCTGGGCCGAGGACTGGGCCTGCTCCTTGGTGGTCTGGGCCGCGTCCTGCGCGGTTTCCTTGACCTGAGCGGCGGCCTGCTGGACCGTGCCGGAGACGTCGTCCTTGAGGTGGGAGGCCACGTCCTTGACCTTGTCGGTGAGGTCTCCGCTGTGTTCCTTGATCTGCTCGCCGGCTCGCTTCTCGGCCTCGGTGACCGGGATGAGGGTGGCGGCCAGCATGCCGACGCCGAAGGCGATGATGCCCGCGGCGAGGGGGTTGCCCTGGGTCTGCTGGGTGACGGCCTGCGGGGCGCCGCGGACCGTGTCGGCGACGTTGTGCGCCGCGTCCGAGGCCTTGTCGCCGAGCTGCGACGCCTTCTCCGACGCCTTGTCGCTCAGCTGCGAGGCCTTGTCCTGCACGGTGCCGGCCGCCGAGTGGGCGGCTCCCGCGGTGGCGTGCCGGGCCTGGTCGGTGCTGCCCATGACCTTCTCCTTCACCGAGGTCCAGCGGCGCTTGGCCACCTGCCTCGGGCTCGTCTTCTCCGCGAGCAGGTCCACGTCGCGCGTCAGGGAGGCGCGCGTCTGCTCGATCTCCTGCCTCAGCCGGTCGGGTTCTTCAGCCATTGGGCGTCCTCCTTGATCGTGTCGACGGTGCGGTGCGGCACGGGGTCGACGGTCTTGAGCTTCTTGCGCCCGTTGGCGTACAGAACGGCGCCGACGATGCCCCAGATGACCGCGACGATGAGCGCCGCCCACCCGAGGTCCATGACGTTGCCCAGCGCGAACACCAGGGCGAAGCTGAGCAGCACCACCGCGAGGTAGCCGGCGAAGCCGGCGCCGCCGAGCATGCCGGCGGCCTTGCCCGCCTTGGTGGCCTCCTGCTTGAGCTCCGCCTTGGCGAGCTCCACCTCCTGGCGGAACAGCTGGGAGAGGTCGTTGCTGATGTTGCCGATCAGCTCACCGACGGAGGTCGACGAGACCTCCTCGGTACGGTCCTGACCGGCCGGGTACGGCGTGGTCATCGCGTGCCGCCCGGATACTCCTCCTCCACGACGACGGGCGTGCCCGTGCCGGTGGAGGCGTACTCGGTGCCGCCCGCGGTGTAGCCGACGGCCGGGTCGACGTAGTCCGTCGTCGTGGTCGTGGTCTCGTAGCCGGTGGCGTAGGTGCCGCCGCTGCCGTACGAGGTGCCGGTGTCCGCACCGGAGACGAACGAGTCCGTCTGGGGCTTGCCGGCGGTGTCGTCGGCCTTGGCCACGCCCTTGCCGAGCCGTCCGACCACGAAGCCGGCGACCAGGGCGGTGGCGAGGAAGGCGCCGGGGCGGCGGCGGGCGAAGTCCTGGACCTCGCGGAGCACGCCCTCGGGGCCGTGGTGGTCGAGGTAGTCGGCCAGCTGCCGGCCGCCGTCGGCGACCCGGGAGACGACGCTCGCGGCCGGCGAGTCCTGCCGGTCGCCGCGCATCTCGTCGAGCTGGTCGGCGGCCTGCCGGATGCTGCCGACGAGCTTGTCGTTCTGGGTACGGGCCTGGCTGCTGACCTTGTCGCGGACCTCGGAGGCGACGTTGCGCGCCTGGCTCTTCGCCTCGGCGCCGACCCGCTGGACCTGCTCCTTGGCGGTGTCCTTGACCTCGCTCGCGGCCTGCCCGGCGGCCTGCGCGCTCTCCCCCGCGACGTGCTTGGCCTGCTCCTTGGCGCCGGAGGCGCCGCTGTCCGAGCCGGTGGTCGCCGTCGTGGCCGGGTAGGTCTCGGCGGCAGGGTACGTCTCCGTGGCAGGGTACGTCTCCGTGGCAGGGTAGGTCTCGGTGACCGGCTGGACCGGTACCTCGCCGTAGCCGGGGGTCGCGTCGCCATAGTCCGGTGCGCGGGCGCCCGTGTAGGGGTCACTCATCGCTACCTCCATCGTGGTTCGTCCGTTGGTGCGTCCCCCTTGCGCCTACCCGCTGGGGACGTTCGCCGAACCTGGTTCGGCTTGACCGATAGTGCGAATTCGCCCTGCATATATCGCGTGCGATGGGGTAAGCGCGCAGGCCGCCGCTTCTCCTATCGCACCCATCGGCTTACCATGTTCGACATGGTGACCGAAGGTGCGTACGACGGGCGGCGGCTGCGACAGTGGCTCGACGGCGAGGCCCGCGGGTTCTCCCGCCGCGACCTGATGAAGCTGACGGCCGCCGTCGGCGCCGGAACCGCGCTGGCACCGGACGCGGCCGCCGCCGCACCCGCGCCGGGCGGGCCGATCGTCAAGCCGTTGCCGCCCGAGCTCTTCCGGGTGTTCGGCGCGAACGCCGAGATGCGCTGGTCCGCGATGGACGGCCAGGGCTACCTCGTACCCGTCGACCGCTTCTTCGTCCGCAACCACACCCGGACCCCGGTGATCGACGCGGCGACCTGGCGCCTGCACGTGACCGGGGCGGGGCTGCGGCACGGGCCGGTCGAGCTCACCTACGCCGACCTCAGGCGCCTCCCCGCACACACCGTGACGACACCGGTCGAATGCGCGGGCAACGGCCGCAGCTTCTTCACCACCCAGCAGGGCGAGACGGTGTCGGGCACCGCATGGCAGCTCGGCGCGATCGGCGTGGCCCGGTGGCGCGGCGTCCGCCTGTCGACGGTCCTGCGGCACGCCGGACTCACCCGGCACGCGGTCGACGTCCTGCCGGTCGGCCTCGACGACAACTTCGTCACCGGTGGCGTGGACCTCGGCCCGGTACGCCGTCCCCTGCCGATCCGCAAGGCCCTGCACGACGTGCTCGTCGCGTACGAGATGAACGGGCAACCGCTGCCGCCCGACCACGGCTTCCCCGTCCGCCTGATCGTCCCGCACTGGATCGGCATCGCCTCGATCAAGTGGCTGGGCAGCATCGAGGTCGCCGACGAGCCACTGTTCTCGCCGTGGAACACGCAGTTCTACCGGCTGTTCGGGCCCGGCTTCCCGGCGGAGGGGCAGCCGTTCGACCGCCAGGTCGTCAAGAGCGCCTTCGAGCTGGACCGCGACGCACAGCTCCCGGCGGGCCGCCCGGTCCGCCTCCGCGGCCGCTCGTGGTCGGCGTCCGGCCGCATCCGGCACGTCGACGTCAGCACCGACGGCGGCGGCCGCTGGCGCCGGGCCCGCCCGGTCGGCGGCAGCGAGGGCGCGGCCTGGCAGCGGTGGGAGCTGGACTGGCGGCCCGAGCCCGGCCGCCACGAGCTGCTGGCCCGGGCGACGGACGTGCACGGCAACACCCAGCCGGACGTCGCGGTGCACAACGACCTCGGCTACCTCTTCGACGCCGTCGTCCGCCACCCCGTCGTGGTCGCCTGACGTCCCGCCGCCCGGCCGTTACGGCATCAGGCCGATCGCCGGGCCAGCCAGACCCTGCGCTCGGCGCGCACCGTGAGGTCGGTGCGGTGCGGAAGCTCCGCCGCCAGCTGCTCCAGGTCGGTCAGGTCCTCGGCCGGGAGGCGGTCCTGCAGGCCGTGGCGGATGCGGCCCAGCGCGACCGCCGCATAGCGGCCGGCCGCGGCGGGCAGCGGCGGCCGCAGGACGAGGTCGAAGTGGCGCTCCGCCTCGACGGTGTAGCCCGCGCCCGCCAGCCGCTCGCCCCACGCCTCGCCCATGTGGAGACCGTGTTCGAGGCGCTTGGCGGCGAGCAGGGCCTGGCACCGCTCCTCCAGCGCGGCTCCGGCCGGGTCGTCCAGGAAACGCGGGAACGAGTCGAGCTCGACCACGGCGAACAGGCCACCGGGGCGGGTCAGCTCGAACGCCCGGGCGAGCGCGGTGTCCGGGTCGCCGACGTGGTGCAGGGACGCCGACGCCCAGACCAGGTCGGCCGGCTCCAGGGGTGGCCAGGGGTCGTCCAGGTCCGCCCGGACGGTCCGGATCCGGTCCCCCAGGCCCTCCTCGTCCGCCCGGTGGCGCAGGTGGGTGAGCATCTCCTCGTCGACGTCGACGGCGGTGATCCGGGCGGAGGGCAGATGGCGGGCGAGCGACCGGCTGCCGACACCGGTGCCCGCGCCGAGGTCGACGATGTGCGGGTGCTCCGGCAGCTGTGCTCCCACCCAGCCCACCAGTTCCGCGTAGTACTCGTGCAGGACGACCGCGTCGAGTTCGAGCATCTCGCCCAGGTGCGTGTGTGCCATACACCGACCGTACGCGTCTCATGCGCTTATGGCATAAGCTCTTGCGCATGAGGCAAGACGGAGAACTGGACGCTCTGGTCCGCCAGCGCATCCGCGGGATACGGACCGCCCGCGGATGGTCGCTGGACGAGCTGGCGGTGCGCTGCTACCTGAGCCCGTCCACGCTGAGCCGGATCGAGACCGGTCACCGGCGCATCGCGCTCGACCAGCTCGCCCCGATCGCCCGGGCGCTGGGCATCACCCTGGACCAGCTGGTCGAGGCGGGCGGGGACGACGACGTGGTGATCCGGCCGCACCACGAGCCGGAGCGAGGCATCACCACCTGGCTGCTCTCCCACGGTGACGCCGCGCCCGGGATGACGGTCGCCAAGCTGCGGATCACCCGGCCGGTTCCGGCGGACCTGCGGGTGCACCCGGGGCGCGACTGGTTCACCGTGCTCTCCGGGACGGTGCTGCTGCGGCTGGGCGAGCGGACCATCCGGGTCGAGGCGGGCGAGGCGGCCGAGTTCTCCACGATGGTGCCGCACGCGTTCGGCGCGGACCGGGGACCGGCCGAGGTGCTGTGCATCCTGGACCACGACGGCGAGCGCAGCCACCTCGGCCCGCAGCGCTGACCCTCAACCACCGTGCCAGGTGCGCCACAGGGCCGCGTACGCGCCGCCCGCCGCGACCAGGTCGTCGTGGGTGCCCAGCTCGACCAGGCGCCCGGCCTCCATGACGGCGACCCGGTCGGCGTCGTGCGCGGTCTGCAGCCGGTGCGCGACGGCGATGACCGTACGGTCGTGCAGCACCGCCGCCAGCGCCCGTTCCGCGTCCCGGGCGGTCGTCGGGTCCAGCAGCGCCGTGGCCTCGTCGAGCACCACCGTGTGCGGGTCCGCGAGGACCACCCGGGCCAGCGCCAGCTGCTGGGCGCGGGCGCCGTCGAGGGCGAGGCCCGTCCCGCCCAGCGGCGTGTCCAGACCCTCCGGCAGCTCGTCCACCCAGTCCGCGCCGACGACCGTCAGCGCCGCGCGCAGCCGGTCGTCCGTGGCGTCCGGGGCGGCCAGGACGAGGTTGCCGCGGACGGTGTCGCGGAACACGTGGTGCTCCTGGCTGACCAGGACGACCTGGCGGCGCAGCAGGTCCGCGGGCAGGTCGGCGATCGGCACGCCGCCCACCGTCACCGTTCCGCTGCGCGGCCGGTCCACCCCGGCGAGCAGGCGCCCGAGCGTCGACTTGCCCGCGCCGGACGGGCCCACGACGGCGAGGCGCTCCCCCGGCCGTACCGTGAGATCCACACCCCGGAGCACGTCGCGGCCGCCGTCATAGGCGTACCGGACATCGCGGACCTCGATCCGGTCGTTCGCCGGCGGCGGGCCCGGCACGGTGACCGCCGGCGGGATCGCCACCAGCCCCTCCACCCGGGCGAACGACGCCGCGCTGCTCTGCAGCTGCTCGAGCCAGATCAGGATGGCGTCCAGGGGCACCGCCAGCTGGCGCAGGTAGAGCGCCGACGCCGCCACCGCGCCCAGGCTGAGCCGCCCGTCGACGTGGAGCACGCCGCCGACCAGCAGCACCGCCACCACCGGGACCACATAGGAGACGTCGACGGCGGGGAACAGCACGCTGCGCAGGAAGAGGGTCCGCAGCCGGGCGCGCAGGGACCGGGTGATCGCCTCCCGGGCCGCGGCCACGCGGCGTTCGCGCAACCCGAAAGCCTCGACGGTACGCGCACCGGCGATGGTCGACGCCATCTCGTCGGCGAGCGCGGAACCCGCCGCACCCTCCTCCAGGTACGCGCGACGGGCGCGGCGCAGGTACCAGTGGGTCGCGGCCGGGATGCCGGCGAGGCCCAGCACGGCCACCGCGCCCAGCAGCGGGTTCAGGACGAAGACGGCGACGATCACGAACAGCGCCTGCCCCGCGGCGATCAGGACCTCGGGCACGGCGTCGCGCAGGGTGGCGGCGACCGCGCCGACGTCCGCGGTGCCCCGGGTGGCGAGGTCGCCCGCCGGCACCCGTTCCGCCACGGACGCCGGCAGGGCGAGGGCCCGGTCGAGGAAGCGCTCGCGGACCCGGGCCGCCGTACGCTCACCGAAGCGGAAGCCGACCGCCAGCGCCGTGCGGGCCAGGACGATCTGCACCAGCGTGCACAGCAGGATCCCGGCGGCGAGCCGGTCCACCGCACCGACCGACGCGCCGCCCCCGGCCACCGTGTCGACGATCCGGCCCAGCAGCCACGGCCCGCCCAGCCCGGCGACCGCGGCGAACGCGTTCAGCAGCACCATCGACGCGACCGTGCGGCGTTCCGCCTGCAGCAGGCCCGCGGCCGCGCGGCGCACGTGGGCGGTGCCCGCGACGGGAAGCGTGGTCATCGGGCGGTCCCGGCCGGCACGCCCTCCCCCGCGGCGCGGCTGACCAGCGACCGGTATCCCGGTTCCGCGGCGAGCAGGCTGCGGTGCGTGCCGCTGGCGACGACCCGGCCGCCGACCAGGTAGTGCACGACGTCGGCGCGTTCGAGCAGCGCGGGCGAGGTGGTGGCCACGAGGGTGGTTCGTCCCGCGCGCGCGGCGCCGAGCCGCTCGGCGATGGCCGCCTCGGTGTGCGCGTCGACGGCCGAGGTCGGCTCCACCGCGAGCAGGATCTCCGGGTCGGCGTGCAGCGCGCGGGCCAGGCGGACCCGCTGGCGCTGGCCGCCGGAGAGGTTACGGCCCTGCGTGTCGAGCACCGCGGCGGTGCCGCCGGGCAGACCGTCCACGATGTCACCCGCCGCGGCCGCGGCCAGCGCCCGGGCGACGGCGGCGTCGTCGACCGCCGCGCGGCCCGCGACGACCTCACCCAGCGTGCCGGTGAACAGGTACGCGTCGTTGTCGGCGACCAGGACGCGTTCCCGCATGGCGACCCGCATGACGGGGATGCCGCCCCACGTGGCGGTGGTGAGCCCGTACCGGCCCAGCCGGTCGACGACGGCCTCGGCGTCCCCCGGCCGGGCCGTGGCGATCGCGGTCAGCAGTCCGGGGCCGACCACGACGCCGGACTCCGGATCGCGCAGCGCCGCCGGACCGTCCGGTCCCCGCTCCGGCGGCCGCGGGTCGGCGGGGAGCCGCAGGAACTCCAGGATGCGCCGGCCGGCGACCAGGGCACGGCCGATGTCGAAGCCGCCCTCGATGACGAAGGCCGCCGGCACGACCAGGACCGCCGCGTACCCCCAGACCGCGACGAGCTCCCCCACAGTGATCGTGCCCTGCGCCGCCATCCGGGCCGCCAGCCAGATCACCAGGGCCAGGAACAGCGCGGGCAGCCCCACACCGAGGGCCTGGATCCAGCTGGTCACCGCGCCGACGCGGTAGCCCTCGTCGACGACGCGGCGGGACTCGCGGCGGTAGCGGGCGGCGTACACCGGCTTGCCGCCGAGTCCGTTGAGGATGCGCAGCCCGGCGACGATGTCGACGAGCCGGTCGGCGAGCGCGCCCTGATGGGTCCGGTACCGCGCGCCGGCGCTCTGCAGGCGCCGCAGCATCGGCCCGACCACGACCGCCAGCGCCGGCACACCCGCGAGCACGACGACGGCCAGCAGCGGCGAGATCTTCAGCATCAGCACGGCGACCACCGCGTACGCCAGGACGGCACCCAACCCGGGCCCCGTGACCGTCAGGGCCTGGGCGAGCATCCACACGTCCGCCACGCCGATGGTCACGACCTCCCCGCCGCCGATCCGCCGGGGCAGGGCCGCACCGAGCCGGGTGGCGTGGGCGATCACTGCCCGGATGGTGCGGAAGCCGCCGTCGAGGCGGATCTTCGTCATGGTCCGGTGGCGCAGAATCGCCAGGACCGCGTTGACGACACCCATGGCGAAGAGCGCCGCGACCCAGGCGGCCAGCACGGGCAGGTCACGCCGGCGCAGGCCGGCATCGACGGCCTGGGAGAGAAGGTACGGCGGGAGCGTGAGCCCCACCATCCACGAGGACCCGAGCAGCGCACCGGCCGCGACCCGGCGCTTCTGCCGGCGTACCAGCCACCACAGGTACCGCAACGGACCCCGCACGTCGGCGACCGCGAGTCCTGCTTCCGTCACCCCTTGCACCCTAGAGCGCCGCGATCATTCCCGGGAGTCCCCAAATCCCGCACCCCGCCGCCGGTTAGTCTCCGGGCGTGGACCATTACGCACCACCCCTGATCAGCGCCGAACGGGTCGTCGGCGGCCGCCCGTACGACTTCTCCCGCCGGGTGGCGGTGATGGCCATCGTGAACCGCACCCCGGACTCGTTCCACGACCGCGGCCGCACGTTCGCCCTGGACCGCGCCACCGAGGCGGTCCGCGCGGCGGCCGATGCGGGCGCCGACTGGATCGACATCGGCGGCGTACCGTTCGCCCCCGGCCCCGAGGTGAGCGCGGCCGAGGAGCTCGACCGCGTGCTGCCGGTCGTCGAGGCGGCCCAGGGCCTCGCGGTCGTCTCGGTCGACACGTTCCGCCCGGAGGTGGCCCGCGAGGTCATCAAGGCGGGCGCCGGCGTCATCAACGACACCTCGGGCCTGCGCGACCCGGCGATGGCCGACGCGGTCGCCGGCACGGACGCCGCCCTGGTCATCACGCACAGCCTGGCGCCGCCGCGCACCCCGCACCCCGGACCGACCTACGGCGACGTGACCACCGAGGTCGCGGACTTCCTGCGGCAGCGCGTCGCCCTGGCCCAGGAGCGCGGCGTACGCCCGGAGCAGATCATCATCGACCCGGGCCACGACCTGAACAAGAACACCCACCACACCCTGGAGATCACCCGCCGCCTGCGCGAGGTGGCGGACATCGGCCACCCGCTGCTGGCCGCGGTGAGCAACAAGGACTTCATCGGCGAGACCCTCGACCTCCCCCAACGCGGACGCCTCGCCGGCACCCTGGCGGTGGTGGTCTTCTGCATCCTGCAGGGCGCGCGCATCGTCCGCGTGCACGACGTACGCCCGGCGGTGGAGGCGGTCCGCATGACCGAGGCGATGCTGGGCCTGCGTGAGCCGGTCTACACCCGCCACAACATGCCCTGATCCCATGACGAGCAGCGCTGAGGACTATGGCTGGTTCACCGAGGACTACGCCCTCGGTCTGGACTTCTGCCTGACCTTCGTCCGCGACGTCGCCCCGGACCGGGTCCTGGAAAGGCTCGGCGGCCAGGAGCCGGTGGAGCTGGTCGGCGCCGCCCGGCTGCAGGGCGGCGCGGACCTGGTGCCGATGCGGCCCGACGTCATCAATGAGGACGGGCACTTCGACGCCGACCGGACGACCGGCCTCGCCTTCATCGCCGCCGCCGCGGTCGGTGACTGGACCATGATCGTGGAGCCGGGCGGGTTCCTGTGCACCGAGGACCCGGTCGTCCAGGCGCTGTCTCTCGGCGGCGAGTTGGTGACGCTGTACCAGAGCGAGCACAACGACCCGCGATTTCTCTGGGCCCGTGACGGCGTGGTGCTGGTCGACCTCGACCCCACCTCCGCGGGCTGGCGCGACGGCGCGGAACCGGACCGGCTCGACAGCGTGCTCGTCCAGCTCGGTTTCGACCTGAGCACCGAGGAGCTCGACCCGGACGACCCGGGATATCGGTACGACGAGCAGTGGCAGGAGCGGGCGCTCGCGCTCATGCACCACCTGACCGGCGTACGCCTCACGGTCGAGCTGCTCGAGACGGCGGTCTTCCGGTGCGCGGCGGTGCCGGACGCCCCGTCCATCGAGGAGGAGCTCGCCTCCCAGGTCCGGGCGCGGTTGCGCGCGTACGCCGACGATCCCGACGGCGAGACCGAGTTGGCTACGGATGACGAGTGGACCACCGACGACGCCTGGGCCGACGAACGGCTGTTGAAGACGGGCGCCACCGGGCACGCCCTGTACGTCAGTGCCCCGTCGCTGATCCTGGCTTTGGCGCAGGCGGACGAGCACCTGGTCCGGCGGGTGACACGGTGGGCCCGGCTGTGGGCGTTCGCCGAGGCCGAGCTGATCGACGAACCGTGGTTCGCCACCGTACGGCGAGCGGTGGAGCGGGCCGAGACGGTCAGCGAGTTCGAGCTGGAACGAGCCAGGGCGAATGCCGGCCCGCTGCCGGTAGGGCCGACGACCGGCCCGGATGGCCGTCCGGACCGCGCGTCCCGGCGGCACATGGCGCTCTTCCTGCTCACCAACCCGGATCCGGATCCGCTGAGCGAGGCGGCTCACACGCTCATAACGGCTGCCCACATCGCCGGCTACCGGTTCGACCGGTTGACCGCCGACCTGCTGCGCGACCTTCCCGAACTCCGCTAGCGGCGGCCGGGGTGCTCGCGGACGGCCGGAGAGTGGACGAGGTGGCGGGCGGTCAGCTCCTGTCCCACGGCCGCGGCTCGGGGTCGTGGGCGAGGGCCTCGCGGATCGTCGTCACCGACGCGACGATTTCTGTCAGCGGCCGCTTGATCGTCGCGTTGCGCACGGGTTCGAAGTCGTGGATGCGGCGGTGCGGGGCGAGCAGATCCGCCGGCTCGAGGTCGTACTGGCTGGTTCCGCTCCAGCCCGCCTGCACGTCCACCCGACCGTCCCGGAGCGGACCCACACGCAGCCACGCCGTGCACTGGTCGGAGAAGTTGAACGGCAGCAGCGCCACCGGGTCGGTGCCGGCCGCGAGCCGCCGCAGCTGAGTGAGCCAGCAGTCCAGCGTGTACACGCAGTCCAGGCGTCCCCACTCGTACTCGGGATGATCCAGCCAGAGGATGCACTCCATGCGGCTCGTGCCCAGCTTCAGGACCAGGCGGCGCGGAGCTTGGTGCGATGGTTCGATCGAGAGCCCTTGCGTCATTTGCTCAGCAGCTCGGTCATCCAGGGCTCCCGGGGCACCGCCCCCGGGCCGGCGACCTGCATCGCGCCCAGGCAGGTGAGGAGCATGCCCATGGCGATGAACTGCCGGGTCTCTTCGACGCCGGCGCCGGTCAGTTCGCGGACCGTGCGGTAGATGCGGCCGAAGCAGTCGCGGACCACGGGGCCGATCGCGGGGTCGGCGCTCGCGGTGAAGCCGTGCAGGAGCACGGTGATCAGCTCACGCTCGGCGAGCAGGTCGTCGTAGGCGGCGCCGAGGCTGGCCAGGGTGGGTTCCTCGGCGGCGGCCTGCCGGAAGCGTTCCTCGATGCGCCGGCCGGCGTGGTCGACGGTCGCGATGAAGAGCTGCTGTTTGGTGCCGAAGAGGCGGATCACGTACGGCTGGGAGACGCCGGCGAGGCGGGCCACCTGGTCGGTCGTGGTGCCGGCGTAACCGCCGGTGGTGAACGCGGTCAGCGCCGCCCGGAGCAGCTGTTCCTGGCGTTCCTCGGCGGTGAGACGGGTACGGGCCACGACCACCAGGTTATCAGCCGATAACTTCTGCCGGAAAGGGCTTGCGTAAGCATCGGCTGATAACTAACGTGGCGAGCGCAGAAGTTATCAGTGGATAACAACAGGGAGTTCCCATGACCGTGCTCGCCGCCCCGCCCGAACCGGCCGCCCCGCCGCGCCGGGCCCGCCCGCTCGCCGCCGTCCTGGCCGCGGTCGGCATTCCGATCTTCATGGTCACGCTCGACAACCTGGTCGTGACCACCGCGCTTCCGGTCATCCGCACCGAGCTCGGCGCCTCCCTCGCGGACCTGCAGTGGTTCGTCAACGCGTACACGTTGCCGTTCGCGGCCTTCCTGCTCACCGCCGCCGCCCTCGGCGACCGGATCGGGCGGCGCCGGATGTTCCTGACCGGCATCGTCGTGTTCACCCTGGCCTCCGCGGCCGCCGCGCTGGCCACCGAGCCGTGGATGCTCACCGCCGCCCGGGCGGTGCAGGGCCTGGCCGGTGCCGCCGTCGCTCCCCTGTCGCTCACTTTGCTGGCTCAGGCCGTACCCGAAAGAATGCGCAACGCCGCCGTCGGCATCTGGGGTGGTATCAGCGGTCTGGGTGTGGCGGTCGGACCGGTCGTCGGCGGTGCCGTGGTCGAGGGGCTGCACTGGTCCTGGATCTTCTGGCTGAACGTGCCCGTCGGGGTGCTCGCCACCGTGCTGGCCGCCACCGTCCTGCGCGAGTCGCGCGGTGGTGCGCCCCGGCTCGACCCGCTCGGGCTGCTGCTGTCCGCGGCCGGGATGCTGCTGCTGGTCTGGGGCGTGGTGGACGGACCCGACCGGGGCTGGACCTCGGGACGGGTGCTCGGCATGCTCGTCGGCGGCGGCGTCCTGCTCACCTCGTTCCTGCTGTGGCAGTGGCGCAACTCGACCCCCATGCTGCCGCTGAGCCTGTTCCGGTCGCGCGGCTTCAGCCTGGTCACCGTGGTGACGCTGACTTTCTCGGCGGGTGCCTTCGGCTCGGTGTTCCTGCTCGCGCAGTTCTTCCAGGTGGTGCAGGGGCTGGGCCCCCTGGAGGCCGGCGTCCGCACGCTGCCGTGGACCATGGCGCCGATGGTCGTCGCGCCGCTGGCCGGGATCTTCGCCGACCGGGTCGGGCTGCGGAACCTGATCGTGGCCGGGCAGGTGCTGCTGGCCGCGGGCGTGCTGTGGATCGGGCTGGCCAGCACCGCCACGGTGTCCTACAGCGACCTGGTGATCGCCTTCGTGCTCTGCGGCATCGGCATGGGGCTGACCTTCGCGCCGATCAGCACGATGGCCCTGGCCAGCGTCTCCGAGCAGCAACGAGGCGTCGCCTCCGGCGCCAACAACACCATCCGCGAGCTGGGCGTCGCGGTCGGGGTCGCGGTGCTGGCCTCGGTGTTCAGCGAGTACGGCGGCTACAGCGGCGGACAGGAGTTCGTGGACGGACTCGTGCCGGCGGTGCTGGTGGGCGCGGCCGTGATCGCGGCGGGTGCGGTGGTCGCGCTCTGGCTCCCGCGCCGGCAGAAGGGTTGAGGGACGACACGGAAGCGGCCGGGAAAATAGTCCCGGCCGCTTCCCTCGCGCGGGGGTCAGCCGATGCTCACCCAGGCGTCGTCGAGGCCGCCGTGGAACTGGTCGTTGTTCTCGCCCGTACCCTTGCCACCGAGGCTCAGCGGCTGGGTCGTGACTACGGACAGAACCGCGGGGATCGTCTTGGAGCCCTCGACCTGACCGTCGACGAGGACGGTCAGCGTGCTCCCGGCGCGGCGGCACTCGAGGGCGTGCCATCCGCCGTCGGCCATGGACTTGCCGCTCTTGGCCAGGTAGATCGTCGTGGACGACTTGTCGCTCATGACGCAGCTGGGCCGGCCCGAGACGCCGTCGACCTGCAGCTTGTACTGCCCGCCTGCGGTCGAGTAGCCCTTCTGCAGGACGTTCTCACCCGACGAGGTCTCCGCGGGCGAGAGCAGCACGTGTGCGCCGAACCGCAGGTCCTTGGCTCCGGGGTTGAGGTCCGGGGCGTCGGCGGCCTGCAGCACCACCCGCGGGCAGGTCGTGCCGGTGCACTTCGCCGGGAACATGAGGGCCTGGCCGCTGCCGTGCGCCACGGACTTGAGGGTCCCGCCGTTCACCGCGCGGGTCTGCAGCAGGTGGCCGTTGCCGGAGCCGTCGTCGTAGGTGCCGTCCGGCACCGTCGAGTCGAAGTTGTACGACGCCACGTAGGGCGACGGCGGCGCGGGCGGCACCGGCGTGCGCGCGGTGGGGCCGCCGAAGGACGCGTACCGCTTCTGCGCGAGGCCGCCGATGGTGGTGAAGTCACCGCCGACGGCGAGCAGGTTGTTGGCCGGGTTGCTGACCACCGTGCGGACGCCGACCACGCCGTTCGCCTGCGGCGCCCACTCGGTCAGGTTGCCCGCGCCGTCGACCGCCGCGAGCTTGACCCGGGGTACGGAGCCGTCGGTGCAGACGCCCTTGGTGCCGTTGTTCGTGGTGGTGCACGCCCGGTCGAAGTGGCCCCCCACGTACGTGGTGCCGTTCAGGGTCGCGATCGCCTGGGCGTCGCCGTCGAAGACACGGGTCCAGCGGGCCAGGCCGCCGAAGGTGTACGCGATGGCCCGGCCGCCCTGCCCGCCGAGCGCGGCGTAGACGCCGTCGGCATCGGTGGTGAGCGCGAAGACCTGCGACACCGGCTTGGGCAAGAAGCCCTTGTCGAGGACGCCGCTGACGCCGTCGACGGCCGTGAGCCGCAGGGTGGAGCTGATGCCGTTGGTCTTGTGGAAGCTGCCGCCGAGGTAGACCCGGCTGCCGGCGACCGCCAGCGCGTTCACGGTGTCGTCGGTGGTCGGCGCCCAGGTGTCCAGGCCCCCGCTGGTCGTGCTGAACGCGGCGAGGTTGGTCCGCGGCGCACCGTCGACCGAGGTGATCCGACCACCGAGGTAGAGCCGGCCGTTGCCCACGGCGAGGGCGTTGGGCTGCCCCAGCACCGTGTGCTTGAGGGTGGTCAGCTCCCCGCTGGTGGCGTCGATGCCGGCGATGGCGTCGCGGGACATGCCGGCGACCTTGTCGAAGTCGCCGGCGGCGAAGACGGTGGTGCCGTCGACGGCCAGGGCGCGGACGGTGGAGTCGGCTCCCGGGTTCCAGCTCAGCAGCGTCCCGTTGCTCGCGTCGAACGCGGCGAGGCGGGCGCGGGCGATCGTCTTGCCGCCGACGACCGCGCCGGTGAACGAGCCGCCGACGTAGACGACGTCACCGCGGTGCGCTACGGCGTACACGGGGCCGTTGAAAGACGGCGCCGTGGCGGGCGTACCGGAGACGACCTCGGCCAGGGCGGCACCGCCCGCCGCGACCAGGACGGTCGCCACGCCGAGGGTGACCAGCTTTCGCGTGGCGGATTTCAGGCCATTTCGGTTGTTAAGCACACCAGGGGTCAACGGCGCTCGCGCCCCGAGGACGCGAGCGCCGCCGTTTTGTTCCCCTAGGGAGTGATCGTGAAGGTGCGGGTGGTCCCGGTGAAGGGCTTGATGCTGCCGGTCAGTCCCTTCGCGTCGCCGTAGTGGACGATCCGGTACGTGCCGGGCGCCGCGTCGGCCGGCACCGTCCAGCTGATCTGAGCCGTGGAGACGCCGAGGTACTCGCGCTTCCACCGGTAGAGCGTCTGCCACTCGGAGTCGGTGGACACCGTGGTCCACGCGCTGCCGTCCTGACGCTGCACCTCGAGGAACGTGCCCTCGTCGCGCAGGTTGTTGTTGGGGTGACCGGTGACGAAGTCCGCGCGGACCGTGGCGCCGCGCGCGTACGACGCCGCCGGCTGGGTGATGACGCTGCCGAAGGACTTGCCCAGCGGAGGCGTGTCGAGCACCACGCCGGGGCGGACGCTGATCCTGTTCTGCGGCAGGGCGGGCGGCTGGACCGCGCTGGGCGTGGGCTGCCCGGCGCGCAGGGCCGCGGCGAGCTTCGCCAGTTCCTGGGCGTACGCCGGCTGGGTGTAGCGGCCGAAGTGCGTCGCGGCACCCTCGTAGTGCTGCAGGTCGTACTCCTCCGGGGTGGCGACGTAGCCGGCGTAGGCGTTCGCGTACCCCGCGAGGATCTGGTGGGTGGCGATACCGCCGAGCTGGGCGGCGACGGCGTCGCGGACCCGCTGGCCCGCCACGATGGTGAACTCGCCCGGCGCGGTGGTGATGGCCAGCTGGCCCAGCCGCAGGACCTGCAGCGGCATGATCTGCGGGGTCCACGGCGGGTTCTGGCTGCCGCTGCCGAGGAAGACGTCCTTGGGCGCCTGGCAGACCCGCACCTCGGCGGGCGTCGGGTTGACGATGATGCCGGCCACCAGCAGCAGCGGGTTGGTGCTGAGGTCGCCCTCGTCCACGATCGGCGGGCCGGGGCCGTCCTCGGCGCCCGCGGTGAAGTTCTGCCCCAGCGCGCCGGGGCAGGTGTGGTGCGCCTGGTGGTCCGGGGTGTACTCCCCCGCGACCTGGACGGCGGAGAAGTCGACGTAGCGGCCGCGGGCGTCGACGGGGCCGGTGAGCTCCTCGGTCGCGCTGTCGAACAGCTGCTGCGCCTTGTCGGCCTGCAGCTTGCCGATGATCCGCGTGTTCTCGAACTCGTCGTCCGTCGGGCCCTGGGCGCCGCCGTTGCGCAGGTTCGGCGACATGTCCCCGGCGTTGGTCTGGGCGAAGCCGGCCACGAAGGCGCCGCGGTGGGCCCAGTCGACGCCGTGGACACCGTCCTCGATCAGGTGGGCGGCGTACCCCTTGTTGTCGGCGCTGATGAGGTGGTTCGCCGGGGTCATCGAGGTGCCGTGGGTGGCGAAGAAGCTCAGCATGCCGACCGGGCGCCCGGCCTGCTCGAAGCGGAGCACGGTCATCCGGGTGTCCACGGCGCCGGGGAACTTCGCCCGGTCCGCGGCGGGGTTGTTGTTGAACGGCTCGATCGAGCGGTTGACGTTCGCGCCGGAGAGCGTGCCCTCGGCGATCTTGACGGAGCCCGGCGCGAGGCGGGCGTCCGCGGTGTCGACGGCCCGCACGATGCCGGAGACGATCGCCTCGAAGACCGGCGCCTCGAAGCCCAGGGTGGTGAGGTTCCACATCGTGTACTCGGAGAACCCGCCGGGGCCGGCGTGGGTGTGCGTCGCGGTCAGGACCACGTTCTGGTCGGTGTACGTGGCGCCGTGCTCCGCCCGCAGACGCTTGAGCACCTCCATCTGGACGGCCTGGGTGACGAAGTCGATCTCGGCGCTGACGAAGGCGACGTGGTGGCCGGCGCCGTCGGCCACCACGAAGGCCCGAGCCCACTGGCGCGAGGCCAGGCCCGAGGTGGTCTGGGTGGGGTCGGCGTAGCCGAGCATGCCGACCTCGGCGGCCTCGCCGGTGATGTCGCCGATGCCGACGCCCACCTGGTAACCGGAGGGAGCGGCGGAGGCGGGAGCGGGAGCGGGGATGAGCAGGAGCAGGCCCGTGGCGAGACCTGCGAGCAGGCGTCTGGGGGACAAGGGCACCTCCGGATATAGACCGAGGGCGATCAATAAGCGCAGATGCTAATGCGATTCATGTTTTCCCGCACGGACTGTGGAATACTTCCGGGACCTGCTCCCGAAACTTACGAGGAGGGCCCGTGGCCCGCGTGACCATCGCCGCGATCGCCCGGGAAGCCGGCGTCTCCGTGCCGACCGTCTCGCGCGTCCTCAACGGCCGCGCCGACGTCGCCCCGCAGACCCGGGAGCTGGTGGAGAACCTGCTCAAGGAGCACGGCTACCGCCGCCGCGCCTCGCGCCAGCAGACCGGCAAGGCGGCTCTCGTCGACCTGGTCTTCAACGATCTCGACAGCCCGTGGGCGGTCGAGCTGATCCGCGGCGTCGAGGACGTCATGCACGCCTCGGGAGTGGGTACGGTCGTCTCCGCGGTGCACCGGCGCTCGACCGCGACCCGGCAGTGGCTGCAGAACCTCTACGCCCGCCAGTCCGACGGCGTCATCTTCGTGACCTCCGAGCTGACCACGCCGGTCTACGCCGAGCTGCAGCGCCTCAACATCCCGGTGGTCGTGATCGACCCGGCCGGCGGAGCCCCGCCCGACATCCCGACCGTCGGCGCCACCAACTGGGCCGGCGGCCTGTCCGCGACCCAGCATCTGACCGGGCTCGGGCACCGCCGGATCGGCTTCATCGCCGGCCCGAAGAACCTCATCTGCAGCCGGGCCCGCCTCGACGGCTACCGCACCGGGCTCGAGACGGTGGACGAGTCCCTCATCCGGCAGGGCGACTTCCTCTACGAGTCCGGTTTCGCATGCGGCCTCTCGCTGCTGGAGGTGCCGGAGCCGCCCACCGCGATCTTCGCCTCCAGCGACACCATGGCGATGGGCGTCTACGAGGCCGCCCGGCAGCGCGGCCTGCGGATCCCCGACGACCTCAGCGTGGTGGGTTTCGACGACCTTCCGGAAGCCCGGTGGGCGTCGCCACCGCTGACCACCGTGCGCCAGCCGCTCGCCGAGATGGGCGGGCTGGCGGCGCGCACGACGCTGCGGCTGGCCCAGGGCGACGAGATCGAGACGCCCCGAGTGGAGCTGGCCACCGAGCTAGTCGTCCGCGACAGCACCGCCCCGCCCCGACCGGCGCCGTAGGGCAAACGCCCAATTCTTCGATCGAGCGCAATCTCTGTCCGTTCTCCGTCGTGTGTGGATCCGCCCGATCGCCATACTTCTCTCGCTTCGCGCGCCCGCGCCTCGAGAGAAGGTCTCTGATTCATGCGACCGCACCGGCTGCTGACTGCCCTCGTCGTTGCCACCCTCGCCGTCTCCCTGGGCCCCGCCGACGCGGTCGCCGCCCCCGCGCCACCGCCGCCGGACATGTCCGCGCGGCCGTCCGCCGCGGCTCCACAGAAGGTGCAGAGACCGCGCGCTGAACCTCAGCGGGCCCAGGTCGCCGAGCCGGCGGGCGGTCCGGCGCGGTACGCGTACGACGCCGCCGGGCGGCTGACGGGCGTGGTAACCGGCGACGAAGCAGCCCGGTACACCTACGACGACACCGGCAACATCGTGCGGGTCGAGCGGTTCCCGGCATCTCAGCCGTCGGTGCTCGGCGTGGTCCCGGCGGCCGCTCCGCACGGCGCCCGCGTCACCCTGCGCGGGACGGCCTTCGCCGCCACCCCCGCCGACAACCACGTCGCCTTCAACGGGGTGGCCGCCACCGTCGTGACCGCGGCTTCCGACGAGATCACCGTCGAGGTGCCGGACACGGCCACCAGCGGACCGCTCACCGTCCAGGTCGGTGGCGCGACGGCGGCGGCCGGCCCGTTCACCGTCACCGCCGGCCCGCCGGTGGTCACCGGGATGAGCCCGGTGAGCGGCCCGGCGACCACCGAGGTGACGTTGACCGGCAGCGGTTTCGACCCGGTGCTCGGCAACGACGTGGTGATGATCGGCGGGCAGGCGGCCGACGTCGTCGCGGTCACCGCGACCACGATCCGGTTCCGGGTGCCGGTCGGGGCGGCCAGCGGCCGGGTCAGTGTGCTCACCGCGCGCGGCGACGCCGGCGCGCCGCAGGACTTCTTCGTGCCGCCGTCCGGGGTGGACCCGGCGCTCATCGAGTCGGTCACGCGGGTGCCGGCCGGGGCGACGCGTACCGTCGCGGTGAACACGCCCGGGAAGGTCGCGGTCGTGCTGTTCGACGCGCCCGCCTCCGGGACGGCCTCGATCGGCCTCGGCGCGAGCACCATCTCCGGGTACGTCGACGCCACCGTCATCGGGCCCGACGGCAAGGCGGTGCCGCGCGGATCGGCGAGCTCCAACCGCCCCTTCGACGTCGACCTGGCCGGAATGCGCGCCGGGCAGACGTACCAGCTGGTGATCGACCCCACGACCGCGAGCTCGTCCGGACAGCTCGCGGTGACCGTGTCCGAGCCGGTCCAGGGCCGGCTCGACCCGGCCGCTACCGGCCTGACCGCCAGCACCACCCTGCCCGGACAGGACCTGCGGCTCACCTTCGATGCCACCGCGGGACAGGCGCTCAGCCTCGGCTTCACCGCCAACACGCTGCCCGCAATGAGTTACGTCCGTGTCATCGACCCGCTCGGCGACGAGCTGGACGACCTGACCCTGAGCACCCGCCGGTCCGACAGCATCGACCTGGGCACTCTGGACGCCGGCGGCCGGTACGAGGTGATCGTCGATCCCCAGGACCTCGCCATCGGGTCGCTCACCACGACGCTGTCGGCGCGCGTCGACGCCGGCATGCTGCGCGACGACGGGCCCGCCGTCACCGCCACGATCACCCGCCCCGGCCAGGACGCCGTACTCGGCTTCGACGGGACCGCCGGCGCCGCCGTCAGCCTCGGTATCACCTCGAACTCGATGACCACGGCGGCCTATGTCAGCGTGTTGGCGCCGGACGGCTCCCGGGTGGTCGACCGCGACTACATCGGCCGCGCCGACGCCGACGTCGTGCGGATCGGCGCCCTGCCCACCGACGGGCGGTACCGGGTGCTGGTCGCCCCGCTGGAGGCCGGCACCGGCGCGCTGGCCGTGACCTATGCGCGGCGCACGGACGCGGGATCGGTCATCGTGGGCGGTGCGGGCGCCACCGTGACGATCGCCCGGCCCGGCCAGACCGCCGCACTGCACTTCACCGGCACCGCCGGGGACGCGGTGTCGTTCGGCCTGACCGGCAACAGCATCGGCTCCGCCCTGTACGTGACCGTACGGAAGCCGGACGGCAGCATCCTGCTCGACCGCGACTACACCCAGGCGGGCCGCAGCAACGCGATCCAGCTGACCCTGCCGGCCGGCGGCGAGTACCTGATGCTCCTGGAGCCCAGCGAGCCGGTCACCGGTGCCGTGACGGTGACCTACTCGCGCCGGCTCGACGCGGGCACGGTGACCGCGGGCGGCGCGGCCGGCACCGTGACGATCGCCCGGCCCGGCCAGACCGCCGCACTGCACTTCACCGGCACCGCCGGGGACGCGGTGTCGTTCGGCCTGACCGGCAACACCCTCGGCTCCACCCTGTACGCGACCATCCGCAAGCCGGACGGCGGCACCCTGCTCGACCGCGAGTACGTCGGCTCCGGCGACCGGGTGGTCCGCCCGCCGAAGCTCCCCGCCACGGGTGAGTACCTGATGATCATCGAGCCGGACCAGCCCGCCACCGGATCGCTGACCGTCACCTACTCCCTCCGCGCCCGGGCCGGCGCCCTGGATCCGTCCGGGCCACCGGTGACGATGACCATCGCCCGGCCCGGCCAGGAGGCCTCCGCCACGTTCACGGCGGGAACCGCCCGGCTGAGCCTCGGCCTCACCGCGAACCAGCTCAACAAGTACGCGTACGTCAGCGTCTTCCGCCCGGACGGCACGGCCCTGGTCGACGAGCAGTACCTCGGTCCGGGATCGACGAACGACGTCGACCTGCCGTCGGTGCCGGCGGGCACGTACGAGCTCCTCGTGGCACCCGGCGACGCGGCCACGGGCAGTCTCGACGTGACGCTCTCCACCGAAGCGGACGCCGGTGCGGTCACGGCCGGCGGACCCGCCGCGGCTGTCGCCGTCACGCGGCGCGGCCAGAACGCCCGCCTCTCCCTCGCCGGCACGGCCGGCCAGCGCCTGCGGGTCACCTCGTCGGGCTCGACGCTGCCGAGCTGGACGGACGCCGAGCTGCAGAAGGCCGACGGCACGAAGGTCGACACCGGCACGCTGTACGGCAACTCCTCTTTCACCTTCGACCCGCTGCCCGCCGACGGCGCGTACCTGCTGGTGCTGGACCCGTCGAGCGCCGGCACGGGCACCGTCTCCATCGCGGTGACGGTCGAGGCGAGCGTCGCGCGAGCCGCGCCGGCGCCGACGCGGAAGGCGACCGTCCAGCCGACCGCCGCGGCACCCGGACCGGGGTCCTGGATCCCGGACAAGGCGAGCCTGCAGGGCGTCGACTGGAATGCGCGGCGGCCCCGGGTGAAGACACCGAAGCCGCGTACCGCGCCGCGGGGGGTCACCGCCCTCGCCGGCCACATCCTCGGCCTGGACGGCAAGCCGCTGGGCAAGGTCGCGGTGTCGCTGGCCGGCCACCGGGCACGGACCGACGACCGCGGCCGGTTCCTGCTCACCGGTCTCACCGCCGGCGACGCGACGCTGGTGGTCGACGGCTCCACCGGCCGCGCCACCCGCAAGCACGGCGTGTTCCACATCAAGGTCGCCGTCGCCGCCGGGCGCACCACTGTGCTGCCGTTCACGATCTGGCTGCCGGAGCTCGACCTGCGGCACACCGTGCGGTTCTCCTCCCCCACGACGTCCGAGGTGGTGCTGAGGACTCCGAAGATCCCCGGCCTGGAGGTGCGGATCCCCAAGGGCACGGTGGTCCGCGACGCCGCCGGGCGCCCGATCACCGAGCTGGGCATCACGCCGATCCCGATCGACCGGCCGCCGTACCCGTTGCCGGAGAACGGCATCGTGCCCGTGTACTTCACGGTGCAGCCGGGCGGGACGTTCGTCTTCCCGCAGGGCGCGCAGGTGGTCTACCCGAACTACACCAAGCTGCCGCCGGACACCACGGTCGACTTCTACGACTACGACCCGGAACGCAGGGGCTGGTACGTGTACGGCCACGGCAAGGTCAGCAAGGACGGCCGTCAGGTCGTGCCGGACGCCGCCACCCGGGTGTGGGCGTTCCACGGCTCCATGTTCAACACCTCGGACCTCCCGAAGTGGCTCACGTCGATGTTCGGCGACGCGGTCGACTGGCTCTCCGGCGATCCCGTCGACCTGTCCACCGGGCTGCTCACCGACGCGCACACCGACCTCACGGTGGCCGACTCGATGCCGCTGTCGGTGACCCGCCGGTACTGGCAGGGCGACGACGAGGCCCGCGAGTTCGGCGTCGGCGTGACCGGCACCTACGGCATGTTCCTGCACTCGGAGAAGCAGTACGAGCAGGTCGACCTCTACGTGCCCGGCGGCACCAAGGTCCACTTCGTGCGGACCTCCCCCGGCACCAGTTACAGCGACGCCGTCTTCGAAGCCCGCGACACCGCCGGCGAGTACCGCGGCGCGGTCGTCTCCTTCGGCTCCGACCCGGCGCTCGGCACCAGCCACGGCTGGCGGCTCAAACGCCGCGACGGCGTCACCATGGTCTTCCCGATGTACAGCCCGGTGCTGGCGATCCGGGACCGCAACGGCAACCAGATCACCATGACCCGCAGCGAAGGCACCAAGGGACGCCTCGACCAGGTCACCTCCCCCAACGGCCGCTGGATCCGGTTCGACTACGACGACCACGACCGGGTCACCGCGGCGCGCGACAACACCGGCCGCGTGGTCGGCTACACCTACGACACGGCGGGCCGCCTGCAGACGGTGACCAACCCGGCGGGTGGGGTGACCCGGTACGCGTACGACGACAAGGGCCGCATCGCCACCGCCACCGACGCGCGGGGCATCACGTACCTGACGAACGCGTACGACGCGGCGGGCCGGGTCGCGCGGCAAACGCTGACCGACGGTGCCGTGTACGAGTTCGCCTACACCACCGACGCATCGGGCCGGGTCACCGAGACCCGGGTCACCGAGCCCGGCGGGACGGTACGCCGGGTCACCTTCAACGCCGCCGGAGCGGTGCTGACCGACACCGCCGCGCACGGGAGCGCCGCGGCGCGCACGACTGTCTACGAGCGCGGCGAGGACCAGGCGCTGGCGTCAGTGACCGACGGCAGCGGCCGGCGCACCGAGTACCACTACGACGCCGCGGGACGGCTGAAGTCGGCGACCGAGCTGGCCGGCACGGCGGACGCCGCCGAGTCGGGCACCGTCACCTACGGCGGCCCGTTCGACCAGCCGCTGTCGGTGACCGACCAGGCCGGGCACACGACGACGTACGCGTACGACACCGCCGGCAACCTGACCACGGCAACCGATCCGGCGGGCCGGGTCACCCGCTACACGTACGACTCCGCCGGATCCGTGCGTACCGTCACCGACCCGGCCGGCAAGACGTCCACCTTCGCCTACCGCGGAGCCGACCTGGCCACCGTCACCGACCCGCTCGGCCGGGTGACCCGCCAGTTCACCGACGCGGTCGGGCGGGTCACCGCGATCACCGACCCGGCGGGCGCGGTCACCCGGCTCGCGTACGACCGGCTCAACCAGATCACCCAGGTGACGGACGCGCTCGGCGCCCGCACCACCCTGGCGTACGACGCGGCCGGCAACCTCACCGGGCTCACCGACGCGCGGGGCAACACGTCGAGCTGGGCGTACGACGCCAGCGACCGGCCGGTCTCGTTCCGCGACCCGTTGGGGCGCACGGCAACCACCGGCTACGACGCGGCCGGGCAGGTGGCGACCGCCACGAACCGCCGCGGCATCACCACGACGTTCGGCTACGACCTGTTGCACCGGCCCACCACGGTCGCGTACGGCAGCGAATCGTCGGTGACCATGGCGTACGACCCGGTCGGGCGGCTCGCCTCGGTGACCGACACGGCCGCGGCGGGACCGACCACACTGGACTACGACGCGTTCGACCGGCCGGTGCGGGTCGCCGGTCCGCAGGGCACCATCCGGTACGCCTACGACGCCCTCGGGCGGCGCACCTCGGCCACCGTGGCGGGGCGGCCGGCGGTGACCTACGACTACGACGCGGCCGACGGGCTCACCCGGGTGGCGCAGGACGGGCACGGCACCGTCGGCGTCGAGTACGACGACGCCGGCCGGGCCGCGGTGACCACTCTGCCGGGCGGCTGGGCGAGGGCCGCGGAGTACGACGACGCCGGGCAGCTCACCGGCCTCACCTACCGCCACGACGGCGACGTGAAGGGCGCGCTGACCTACCGGTACGACCGGGCCGGGCGGATCGTCGCCACCGAGGGTTCGCTGGCGCGGGTGCGGCTGCCCGCGGCACGGGCCGACCTGCAGTACGACGCGGCCAACCGGCTCACCGCGTCCGGCGGCACGACCCTGAGCTACGACGCCGACGGCAACCTCACCGGCGACGGCACCCGCAGCTACCAGTGGAACGCCCGCGGCCAGCTGACCGGCGTGACCGGCGGCGGGCAGACAGCCGGGTTTGCTTACGACGGGTTCGGCCGGCGCACCGCCCGGACCGTGAACGGCAGCACCACCGGGTTCCTCAACGACGACGACATGCCGGTGCGGGAGCTCGACGGCACCACGGCGACCGCGGAGCTCCTCGGCGGCGGCGTCGACCAGTGGTTCTCCCGGTCCGGGCCGGAGGGTCGGCGGACATTCCTCACCGACGCGGCGGGCTCGACGATCGGGCTCGGTGACGACAGCGGCGCGATCCGCAGCACGTACGGCTACGAACCGTACGGGGCGGCGAGCCGCACCGGGGACGCGAGCGGCAACACGCTGACCTACACCGGGCGTGAGGACGACGGCACCGGCCTGATGTACTACCGGGCCCGCTACTACAGCCCGACGCTGCAACGCTTCATCAGCGAGGATCCGATCGGCGCGGCCGGCGGTGCGAACCTCTACGCGTACGCCGCGGACGCACCGACGAACTTCACCGACCCGTCCGGGAACAACCCGCTGCTCGTGGGCTGCCTGGTCGGCGGCCTCACCGACGGCGCGATGGAGTGGGCGAGCCAGCGCCTGTCCGGCCGCAAGGTCGACTGGGGCTGGGGCGGTGTCGGCGGCGCCGCGGCGCTCGGCTGCGTCTCGGGCCTGGCGGGGGCCTGGCTCGAGGGCGCCCTCGGCGGCGCGAAGGCGGCGGCCGGCTGCCTGCGGAACAGCTTCACCGCCGACACGGAGGTGGTGATGGCGGACGGGAGCCGCCGCCGGATCGCCGATGTGCGCGCCGGGGACCGGGTGCTGGCGGCGCCCGGCGAGCGGCCGGACGCCCGTGCCGTCCCCCGGACCGTGCGGACCGTCATCCAGGGCGTCGGGGCGAAACACCTGACCCGCATCACCATCGGCGACGACCACCTGGTCGCCACGGACGGGCACCCGTTCTGGCTGCCGCGCGAGCACCGCTGGGCCGACGCGGGCACCCTGCGTCCCGGCCAGTGGCTGCGCACCGCCGCCGGCACATACGTCCAGATCACCGCGGTCGACCACGAGACCGCCTGGGAGACGGTCTTCAACCTGACCGTCGACGGGTACCACACGTACTTCGTCGGCGCCGGCGCCGCGACCGCGTTGGTCCACAACTGTGCGGTCCTCGAGGTCACCTACAAGCCGGGCTGGACCCAGGCCCAACGCGCCGCCGCGGACGCGAAGATCGCCGGCATGAACGCCGCCGGCGGCATGCGGGTCACCCCGTCGGTGCGCGGCCGCGCCTCGTCGAGCACCTGGCGAGGCGCCGGCAACAGCATCCCCGCCGGCCACGACATCGACCACCTCATCGAGCTGCAGCTCGGCGGCGCCGACGACATCGCCAACATGTGGCCGCTCGACGCTTCGGTCAACCGCAGCATCGGCCGCCAGATCGCCAACCAGATCAAGAAACTGGGCCTGAAACCGGGGGACGCCGTGTGCAGCATCGTGATCCGGGAGGGGTGTTAAGGTGGCCGCCATGTCCGCGACCTGGGAAGAGTCGCATGTGGCCCGCACGGACGCCGGCATGTGCGCCCTGTGGCAACCCGAGCACTTCACCGCCGTCACCGACCTCGACTCCTGGGAGAACGAGGTCGCGGAGGACGACCGGCTGGTCGCGCACATGCGCGACGGCGCGTTCGTGCCGCTCAACGTCGGCGGCGACGGCAGCTGGCAGGTGGTGGTTCGCCGCGGCGGCCTCACCGCCCGGGAGTCCCGGTACCGGCTCGTGAGCTCCGAGCCGTACCTGCTGGTATCCCGGGGCGCGGTGGCGCTCGGCGGGCTGGAGGACGTCGGCGACGACCCGCCCACGATGCTGCCGCTCGAGGCCGGGCGGTACGCGGTGACCGTGCACCTTATCGAATGGGACGCCGAGCCGGGCGCCCTTGGTCCCGAGGGCAACCCCACTGAGCGGGCGCTGTCCGACTTCGTCGTCGAGGTCGGCGCCGCGGGTGACGGGCCGTACCGCACCCGCGTCGAGACCTTCGATCGGCCGTGACCCCGGGCGGGGGTCTGCGCCGCCGGCAGGTGCTGACGGTGGCCGCGGCGGGCCTGGTCGCCGGATGCTCGGACCCGCCGCCGTCGGCCGCTCGTGCGACGGCAGGGGATCCGCTCGCCACGGCACCGCCCGCCCACGCGGTCGTCGCCTCCTACCGGCTGCCCGGCGGCGACGTTCACGCGGTCGCCGATCTGCTGCGGCAGATCACCGGGCGGGCCGATGCGGCAGGCGCCGGAGCCGAGGTGCTCATCGGGCTCGGCGCCACGCTGTTCGACCGGGCCGGCCTTCCCGCGCAGCGGCCCCGCCAGCTCACCGCGATGCCGAGCTTCCCCGGCGACGTCCTCGACCCGGGGCGCACGCACGGCGACCTTCTGCTGCAGGCCGGCGCCGGCACCGCCGAGGCCGCGGAGCGGCTGCTCGCCACGGTCGCCGGGCCCCTCACCCCGCAGTGGCGGGTCGCCGGGTTCCGCGACGGGGCCGGCACCTCGCCGGCCGGGCACCCGACCGCCACCAACCCGTTCCATTTCACGGAGGGCCACGGCAACCCGGACGCCGCGCTGATACCGGCCGTGGTCCGCGTCGGCGGCACCGAGCCCGCCTGGGCGGCGGGCGGGACGTACCAGGTGGTGCGCGTCATCCGGCTGGCGACGCAGATGTGGGACCGGGACCCGGTCGAGGAGCAGGAACGGGTCTTCGGCCGGCGGCGCGACGGCACCTGGCTGGACGGTACGGCCGCCGCCCAGGACCCGCCGTTCGCGCGCGACCCGGACGGTGCCGTGACACCGCTCGACGCCCACGTCCGGCTGGCTCGCGGCACCGGCCCGCGCCCCGAGATGCTGCGCCGCGGGTATTCGTTCCGGGCCGAGGGCGAGGAGGGGATGTTGTTCCTCGCGTACCAGCGGGACCTCGAGCGCGGGTTCGCGGGAGTGCAGCGCCGGCTGGCCGGGGAGCGGCTGGCACGCTACGTTCTCACCGTCGGGGGCGGCTACTTCTTCGTCCCGCCCGCGGGCTGGACCGGCGCTCTGTTCCCGCGCTGAGCACGCGAGAACAGAGCGCGGTGGTGCGTCAGTCCACGATCGGCGGCGCGTTCTTCGCGGCTTCCTTCAGTGCCGCGGCGGCACCGGAGTACGGGTTGTAGACGTACGAGCGTGACAGCGTCCCCGGCACGGTGAAGTACTCCGCGGAGAGCTTCGCCGGGTCCGTGGCGATCTCGCCGCGTCCCGGTACGTCGTTGCCGTCGTCCCAGCCCCACGGGGCGTTGGCCGAGTTGGTGCCGCACGAGAACGTGCCCACGCCGCATCCTCCGGAGGTGTCCCCGGCGAACGTGCCGAGGGCGGCGAAGAGGCTGTCGTTGCCGCGCTCGGCCCAGAGCCCGCCGGCGGCGAACATGTCGACCAGGGCGTACCGCACGTCGCGGTCGTTGGTGCTGCTGGGCGTCTCCGCGGTGGTCGACGGGTAGTAGATGATCCCGTCACCGTTGATGGTGTACTGCGGGTACGCCTTCAGCCCGTGCCCGCCCCGCTCCTGCGCCGTCACGGGATGCTGGAACGAGTCGTGCGGCGAGGACTGGGTCTGCAGGGTGCCGTCGATCGTCTCGCGGCCGTTCGTCCAGGTGCTGCCGGCCGGCGTGTACGAGTAGAAGTCGGAGTGCGCCACGGTGACCGCGCCGCGCAGCACCCCGTAGTCCGTACCGTTCTTCTCGATCGCGAGGGTGACGCCCTCGCCGTCGTTCTCGTGCTCCGTCTCGAAGAACGGGTGATCGATCCAGTCGCGCGGGTGGAAGAAGAAGTACGTGATGAACCAGTGGCTGCCGGTCTCCACGACGGAGTAGTACACGTGCGCGGCGAAGGAGGCCCCGGGCTGCCCGGCGCTGTCCCAGTTGTTGCGCCCGTTGAGGTCGCCGTCGAAGTCGACCCTCGTGAGGTAGTCGGACCTGCCGCCCAGCGCGTGGCTGCCGGTGGCGTCGACGTCCTGGTAGTGGATGGGGGCCCAGCGCAGTGCCAGCTGGGCCCGGCTCACCGCCGCGTGCGCCGGCGCCGGGGCGATCAGCCCGGCGGCGACGAGCGTCGCGGTCAGCACGGTCGCGATCCTGCCCGTGACGGACATAGGTTCTCCCGCGTTCGAAGAGATTGATCGCGGTCAACGTAAGAGATCGGGTCCGGCGTGTACATGTCCGCTGGACGAAGGACAGATGGAGACCGGCGGACAACTGCGCCCGGCACGCCGGAAGTTTCAAGCTTGGGAGCGATCCCACGTCGCGTTTCACGGTGCAAGACGAAGGCAGCCGGGAGCCTTGACACGTCATGACTGCGCCCCTACGTTAACGAAACCTCTCGAAAACTTACGGACTGCTCTCGTAACTTTCGGCGCGGCATTCGAGTATGGAGACAAGCGTGGAGCGCAGGGCACTATCCCGTCGCCACTTCCTCACCCTGGCCGCCGGAGCCGGCGCGGCCTCGGCGCTGGCCGCGTGCGGCAGCTCCGGTCCGGGCACTGCGACCGGCGGCGGCGCCGGCTCGGCGGACTACTGGTTCCTCACCGGCCAGCCCGGCGAGGGCATCCGCCGGCACAGCGTCGACCGGTTCAACCGGGCGAACCCCGACAGCAAGATCTCGGCCACGGCGTTCCAGAACGACGCGTACAAGACGAAGATCAAGACCGCCCTGGGCGCGGGCCAGGCCCCGACGATCATCTGGGGCTGGGGCGGCGGCGGCCTGAAGAGCTGGGTCGAGGCGGGCCAGGTCGAGGACCTGACCGGGTGGTTCGGCCAGAACGCCGCGCTCAAGAACCGGCTGTTCCCCTCGTCGTTCGGCGCCGCCACGATCAACGGCAAGATCTACGCGATGCCCGCGGAGACCGTCCAGCCGATCGTGCTGTTCTACAACAAGGAGGTCTTCGAGAAGCACGGTGCCACTCCCCCGCAGTCATGGGGCGACATCATGAACCTGGTCTCCCTCTTCAACTCCAAAGGCGTCGCACCCTTCTCGCTGGGCGGCCAGTCCCGCTGGACCAACATGATGTGGATGGAGTTCCTCTTCGACCGCATCGGCGGCAGCGAGGTCTTCCAGGCGGTCTTCGAGGGCAAGCAGAACGCGTGGTCGCACCCGGCCGCGAAGGAGGCGCTGACCAAGCTCCAGGACCTCATCAAGGCCAACGGCTTCGTCAAAGGTTTCTCGTCGATCACCGCCGACTCGAACGCCGACCAGGCGCTGCTCTACCGCGGCCGGGCCGCGATGATGCTGCACGGCACGTGGACGTACGGCAGCATGGCCAACGACGGCGGCGACTTCGTCAAGAGCGGAAAGCTCGGCTACCAGAACTTCCCGCCGGTCGAGGGCGGCAAGGGCGACCCGAGCGACACGGTCGGCAACCCCGGCCAGTACCTCTCCATCTCCTCGAAGGCCACCGCCGAGCAGAAGGAGGCGGCCAAGAAGTTCTTCCAGACCGCCGTCCTCTCCGACGCCGAGGTCAAGGAGTGGGTGGACGCCGGCTCGGTCCCCATCGTCAAGGGCAGCGAGGCCACCCTCGCCACCTCGAAGGACGCCGCCTTCCTCACGTTCGTCTACGACGTCTCGAGCAACGCCAGGACCTTCGCCCAGTCCTGGGACCAGGCGCTCAGCCCGACCGCCGCCGAAACCCTGCTGGACAGCATCGCCAAGTTCTTCCAGCAGTCGATCGGCCCCGACCAGTTCATCACCACCATGAACGGGGTCATCGGCAGATGACGGCGGCCCCCGGCGGGCGGACCGGCCCCGTCGCCTGGATGGCGCTGCCGGCCCTCGCGACGTTTGTGGCGTTCGGCGTCGTACCACTGCTCGGCGTCCTCGTCCTCAGCTTCACCACCTGGGACGGCATCGGGCAGATCCGGGCCACGGGGCTGACCAGCTGGCGCTCGGTGCTCTCCGACGCCGGCCTGCCGCACGCCCTCGGGGTCACGTTCCTCATCATGGCGCTGTCGTGGGTCTTCCAGACGCCGCTGAGCCTGCTGATCGGGGCCTTCCTCGCCGGGCACCAGCGCTACCGCGAGCTGCTGGCGGTGCTGTACTTCATCCCGCTGCTGCTGAGCTCGGCCGCCCTCGCCATCACCTTCAAGGCGTTGCTGGACCCCAACTTCGGCCTCGGATCGGGGCTCGGCATCCCGCTGCTCAGCCAGGACTGGCTCGGCGAGAGCCGCCTGGCCCTCGGCGTCGTCGTCTTCGTCGTGTCCTGGCAGTTCATCCCGTTCCACTCGCTGATCTACCAGGGCGGCGTCCGGCAGATACCGACGTCGCTGTACGAGGCGGCGCAGATCGACGGCGCCGGCCGGGTGCGGCAGTTCCTGCGCATCACCGTGCCGCAGCTCAAGTACACGATCATCACGTCCTCGACCCTGATGGTCGTCGGCTCGCTGACCTTCTTCGACCTCATCTTCGTGCTCACCGCCGGCGGCCCCGGCGACGCCACCCGGGCACTGGCGCTCGACATGTACCAGCGCGGCTTCCAGGCCAACCTGATGGGCCCGGCCAGCGTCATCGCGGTGATCCTGGTCCTGGTCGGGCTCGGCCTCGCCCTGCTGCTGCGCCGTCTGGGCGGCCGCGGCGACGAGAGCCAGCTGGAAGGAGCCTGAGGTGGCGACGCTCACGACCGGCACCCGGGCCGCGGAGGACATCAGGGACCGGGCGGCGGCACCGCGCCGGCGCAGCTGGCTGCGCCTGAACTGGTTCGGCGGCACGCTCGGCTGGGTGTGGCTGCTCATCGTGATGGTGCCGATCTACTGGATCGTCATCACCAGCTTCAAGACCCAGAGCACCTACTTCGCACAGAACCCGCTGGCACCACCGAGCGCACCGACCCTCGAGAACTACCGGCTGGTGATCGAGTCGGACTTCGCCCGCTACTTCCTCAACACCGTCGTGGTCACGGTGGGCGCGGTGGCACCGGCGGTGCTCATCTCGTTCATGGCCGCGTACGCGATCGTGCGCGGCAGCGGGCAGCGCTTCCTGCGCTGGACCAACTCGCTGTTCCTGATGGGCCTGGCGATCCCGCTGCAAGCGGTGATCATCCCGGTCTATCTGATCATCATCCGGCTCCGCATGTACGACACCCTGGGCGCGATCATCCTGCCCTCGATCGCCTTCGCCATCCCGCTGTCGGTGCTGGTCTTGTCGACCTTCATCCGCGACGTCCCCAAGGAGCTCTTCGAGTCGATGCGGATGGACGGCGCCACCGAGTGGGGCACGCTGTGGCACCTGGCGTTCCCCCTGACCCGCCCGGCCCTGGTCACGGTGACGATCTACCACGGCCTGCTCACCTGGAACAACTTCCTGCTGCCGCTCGTCCTCACCCAGAGCCCTCAGCAGCGGACCCTGCCACTTGCCCTGTGGACCTTCCAGGGGCAGTACAGCGTCAACGTCCCGGCCGTGCTCGCCTCCGTGGTGCTGACGACCGTACCGATCCTGCTCCTGTACGCGATCGGCCGCCGCCAGCTGCTCAGCGGCCTGACGGCGGGCTTCGGGAAGTAGGGCCTTCCCGTGGTGACGGGAGCGGGCTGTGCGGGGAGGCACGGCCCGCTCTCCGCGTCAGGCGCCGAGGACTACCAGCCGGCCTTTAGTCGGTAAGCCGTCCCGGGTCGGAGGGTTCGTAGACCAGGACGACGTGCAGCGTGGTTCCCTCATCGGCCAGATTCCGCGCGGAGGCGCTGACCGTGTACTTGCCTTGGGCTGTGATCGGAGTCCTAAGGGTGGCGAAAACCCCATCCTCTTCTCCCGCCGTGGCCAATGCATTCCGGCAATCGGAAGCCATCGGTGAACCCTGCGCCGCGTCTTGCAGCACCCGGGTGGTCCAGTCCGCCAGCGCGTCGCACGCCGCCGGGCCGGACCCCTTCGGTACGGTCGTCTCCCACGCCGTGAGGAATCCCGTCTCCGGGCCCGTGGCCTCCTGAACAGCGATGGTGAGTCCATGTAGCTTCTCGTGGCGATACGGGGGTGGGTCGCCCTGCAGCAGGGGAACGGGGTCTGCCGCCGCAAAGCCGCGTGGGCCTCCTAGTTCTGCGGTCTGCTGGATCGCCGCATCGCTGGCGGCGGCCGCGTCGTCGCCGCCTCTGCCCCGAACCTGCACCACCACAGCAGCGGCACCGATGAGGAGCACGGCACCCGCGAAGACAGGCCAGCGCCGCCGCCGGCGATCGATTGTGGCGGTGAGGCTGTCCTTGATGGACGGCTCGGCATCAGCCACGCCTTGACGAGGGAGCTGGGTCAGCATGCAGGCATCTTCCTTCATCCGGAGGCTGGAAGGTGTCCCGAAGTCGACGGTGCAGCGAACCCGAGCGGTGAAGTCGCCGTTCCGGGTTGATGCGACCAGGGCGGACTCGCGCTCGATGACAACCCGGCGCTCGTCACAGTGACGATCCCGGCGTGATGATCACGACCGGGATCTCCCGGGCGGTCGATTCCTGATACCGCTGGTAGGACGGCATGGCGGCGACCACCCGCTCCCACAGCGGAGGCTTCTCGGCCGCCGTGGCGGTCCGTGCCGTCGCCCGGAACGTCCGCCTGCCGACCTGCACGGTGACGTCCGGATCGGCGACCAGGTTGAGATACCAGGCGGGATGCCGGTCGGCGCCGGCATTCGAGGCGACGACCACGAAGTCCCGTCCGTCGCGCACGTACACCAGCGCCGCGCGCCGGAGCCTGCCGGACCTGCGGCCGCGCGTGGTCAGCAGCAGGTCGTTCACGCCCGGCCTCGGCTCGCCGCCGGTCTCGAGGAAGCGGCGGATGAAGACCTCGTCCGCCATCAGAGCGCCTCCACTCCGATGTGGACGCGGCGGTGGCGGGGCGAGTCGATCTCGTCCAGCACGGCGACGGCGAAGTCCGCGTACGAGACACGGCTGTCCGCCTCGGCCGCGGCCAGCCGATACCGGCCGGTGCGCCCGCCGCCGTGGTCGAAGTCGCCGGCCGGGCTGACGACCAGCCAGTCGGGGCCGCCGGCCGCGGCGCGCAGCGCCTCCACCCCGGCGGCATGGCCGAGGAAGAACGACCGGTACTCTGGGGATAGCCGGGCGTGTCCATCAACGCCACGCCGGACGCCGTCGGTAGCACCGCGGCCAGCCCCACCACCACCAGCCGTTCGACGCCGGCCTGCGGCAGACCAGCGGTCAGTGCGCGGGCGGCAGCGGTGAAGAAGGCGTCGGGCTGCGCCCCCGGGTCGTAGACGGCGCTGATCGCCGCGTCGTGACGTGCGGCCGCACGAGCGACACTGTCCTCGTCGGTCACGTCACCGGCCACGAGCCGGACGCCGCCGCCGGCGAGGTCGGCGTGCCCGCCGGGCTCGCGCACCACGGCGGTGACCCGGTGGCCCCGCAGCCTCGCCTCGGCGACCGCCGCCCGGCCGGCCCGACCGCCCGCGCCGAAGACAACGATCTCGCTCATGGTCATGCACCCCCGTCGTCGGCCGGTCCCCTGCCGGCCATCGCCGCAGACCGTATCCGGGCACCCGGTTTCCGAACGGATACCGGCTACCGTGATCGCGTGACCGCACCGCTGGACCCCGACATGTTCGACCCGGTCTGCCCCTCCGACCTCACGCCGATCCGCGTCGGCGACAAGTGGGCGGGCATGATCATTCGCTGCCTGGAGCACGGGCCCCGGCGCTTCTCCGAGCTCCGCGTCCCGCTGCGCGGCATCACCGCGAAGGCCCTCACCAAATCGCTGCGCACCCTGGAACGCGACGGCCTGGTCGCCCGCACGGTGCACGGCGATCCGGTACGACGCGTCGAGTACGAGCTGACCGACCTCGGCCGCAGCATGCTGGCCCCGATGGCAGCCGTGTGCGCCTGGGCGCAGGAGCACTGGGACGAGCTGCTCGACGCCCGCGAAGCCTCGGCGCCCACGGGCCGGGCGGGATGAACTACGGGGAGCCCTGCGCGGCGGATCTGGACGCCGTCGCCGGCTCGCTGAACGGCCGGCGCATCGAACGGATCGCCTACTACGGCTTGGTCTCGGACAGCGCCGAAGAGTGGGACTTCGGCACCTGGCACTGGCCGATCATGGGCGTCGAGCTGGTGACCGACGACGGCGCCTCGTACTCCGCGGTCTGGGACTCCTCTCTCGGCAACTTCAGCCTGCACCTCTCCGCCTCGCCGATGTGGCAGCACCTGCTCTCGCCTGAGGAGGGCGGCACGTGCAGACGGTGGCTCGTCCAGGACCATGCCCGGTGGGCTGCGTTGCGGGCGGGACCGATCGTCGACAGCCGACTGATCTGGCATCCCGACCTGACCGACTCGGGCGCCACCGCGCCGGCGGCTCTCCGGCTGACCTTCGCGGCCGGCGACGCCTGGATCATCGCCGCGATGGAGCAGCCGGGCGGGTGGTGGCTGGGTGCCGACGAGGTGGTCGTCGCATTCACCTCCGACATGGCCACCCGGATCGGCCTGCCCGCCAACGGAGCGGATTGATCCCTCGCGCCATACCTTCGCAGCCGATATATTGGCGCATGTGGAAGTCCCGCTGCGTGAGCCCACGTTCTTGATTCTCGCCGCTTTGGCCGCGGCACCGATGCACGGCTACGGCCTGATCACCGAGGTGGCCCGGCTCTCCGACGGCCGCATCTCGCTGCGGCCCGGCACGCTGTACGGCGCGCTCGACCGGCTGGTCGACGCGGACCTGGTGCACGTCGATCGCGAGGAGGTCGTCGACGGCCGGCTGCGCCGCTACTACCGGCTCGCCGGGCCCGGCCGCGATCTGCTGGCCGCCGAGACCGAACGGATGCGCCGCAACGTCGAGGCGGCGACCCTCCGGTTGGGCGCCGCCAAGACCAGGCCCCGCCTGAGTGGAGGACTTGCATGAGCCCGGCAGGGCCCGACCACGCCACGGCAGAGCTGGAACGCCGCTATGCGCGCTGGACAGCACTGTTCTATCCGGCCGACTACCGGCGCAGGCGTGGTTCGGAGCTGGTGGACACGTACCTGTCGCTGGCCTCGCCTGGCCGGCGGAGACCCTCGGTCGCCGATGTCGCCGACCTCGCCGCCGGTGGGCTGCGCCAGCGTCTGCGTATCGCGGAGGACCTGGCACCGGCGTTCCAGCTCGCCGGTCTGCTCGCGCTGATGACCGCCACGGCGCTCGCGGCCGGGTGGGCGACTTCTCAAGTTCCCGCCCGGCTCGGCGTCGTGATGTGGGCGCCCTGGTTGCTGGCCGCTGTGGTGCACGTCGCCGCGCCCGGCCGGTGGTACCGCCGTGCGGCAGGGCTCGGTGTGCTGGCGACCGCCGGCGTCGTGCCGATCGCGATGCTGACCGGCCTGCCGCGTCCGCCACTGTCCGTGCTGCTGCCCCAGTTCGTGCTCGGTGTCGTCGCGCTCGGCGCGGCAACGCGGCATCCCTGGTGGGTCCGGCTGATGCCGATGGGCGCCGCCGCGGTGAGTGTGCCGGTCATCGCCGGCAGCGCCCCGGACCCCGAGTTCTTCATCGGCTCTTACTGGTACGCCGCAGCCGTACTGCCGGCCGCTGCGACAGCGCTCCTCATCGGCGCGACACTGCTCGCGTTCGGCCTGGCCGCCCGGCGCGACCCCCGCGGGCTATGGGCGCTCCTGATCCTGGTCACCCCGATCGGGATGCTTGCGGTGGTCCCGCTCGGCGCGATGCTCGACGATACCGGCCCCGGCCGCCCCATCATCCCCACGTGGTCATCCATGGTGATCGCATCGGTACTGGTAGCCGCCGCCGGACCAGCGCTGGTGTCGCTGGGCCTCGCGGCGCGCCGGCGCGAGCTCACGTAGGTTCGACGGCGACCGGGGTGTGCAGCACGCGGTCCGGCCCGACAACGCGCCGCTGCCCGGTGAGCCGTACCGTGGCCGAGCACGGCAGGTCGGTCACCGAGCCTCCGACGTGGATCTCGAGGTCGCCGGGGTCCACCACGCGACGCAGGTCCCGGCCGACGAAGGCGGTGCGGTCGGCGTGCAGCGTGAACTCCACGCGGGCCGCCGCGCCCGCGGCCAGCGGCATTCGGGCGAAGCCGGCCAGCTGGCGCAGCGGGCGGGTGACCTCCGCCTGGACGTCGTGCAGGTACAGCTGGACGACCTCGGCCCCCGCGCGTGCACCGGTGTTGCGGACGCGGACCGAGACCGTGAGGGTGCCGTCGGTGGGGAACTCGGGTGAGCTGACCGTGAGGTCGTCGTACGCGTACGTGGTGTAGGAACGCCCGTGGCCGAAGCCGAACAGCGGGGTCGGATCCAGGTTGCTGACGCCCTCGCTGTTGGCGCCCAGCGGCGGCTGGAGGTAGGTGCCCGGCGCGCCGCCCGGGAGCCGGGGGATCTGGACCGGGAGCCTGCCGCTCGGGTTGATGCGGCCGGAGAGCACCCCGGCCAGCGCGGCCCCGCCCTCCTCGCCCGGCATGAACGCCTGGACCATCGCGGCGGCCGCAGTGAAGGCGCCCAGCGCGTACGGGCGGCCGGAGACCACCACCACGATCACCGGCGTACCTGTCCGCAGAAGCTTGCCGAGCAGCTCGGTCTGCACTCCCGGGAGGGCGAGGTCCGGCACGTCGCAGCCCTCGCCGGACGTGCCGCGGCCGAAGAGGCCGGCCCGGTCGCCGACCACAGCGATGCACACGTCGGCGGCCTCGGCGGCGGCGACCGCGGCGGGGAAGCCGAAGCGGTCGTCGTCGCGGACGGGGCAGCCGGGCTCGAGGATCAGGTCGTGGCCGGGCAGTTCCGCACGCAGCGCCGTCCACAGTGAGTCCACGTCGAGACCGACGCCGTACTCGGGGAAGTCGCCCAGGACATGGTTGGGGTAGGAGTAGCAGCCCATGAACGCCTGCGGGTCGTCGGCGCACGGTCCGACCACCGCGATGCGGCGGCGACCGGTGCCGAGGTCGAGCGGGAGCACGCCGGCGTCGTTGGCGAGCAGGACGATCGAGCTCTCGGCCAGCTCCCGGGCGATCTGCCGGTTGGCCGGCGCGTCGAGGTCGATGCCGGCGCCCGCCGCGACCGAGTGTTCCGGCGTCCAGTCCGGGTCGAGCAGACCCAGTTCGGCCTTCTGCCGCAGCACGCGGCGGGCGGCCCGGTCCACCAGGTCTTCCGGTACGCGACCCGCCCGCACCGCCTCGACGAGGCCGGCGCCGTAGCCGATGGTGTCGGGCAGCTCGACGTCGATGCCGGCCGCGAGGGCGAGCGCGCCGGCCTCCGCGGGTGACGCGGCGACGCGGTGCATGGTCTGCAGGAACGGTACGGACCAGTAGTCGGAGACGACGACGCCCTCGAAGCCCCATTCGTCGCGCAGGACGCCGGTGAGCAGTGCCGGGTCCGCGCCGGCCGGGACGCCGTCGATCTCCGCGTACGAGTTCATCACGGAGCGGGCACCGCCCAGCCGGACCGCGGCCTCGAAGGGCGGCAGGATGATCTCGCGCAGCTCGCGCGGGCCCATGGGGACCGGTGCGTGGTTGCGGGCGCCGCGGGACGCGGAGTAGCCGGCGAAATGCTTGAGGGTGGCGACGACGCCCTCGTCCTCGAGGCCGCGCACGTACGCGGCGCCGAGGGTCGCCACCAGGTACGGGTCCTCGCCCAGCGTCTCCTCGACGCGCCCCCACCGGTAGTCGCGGACGACGTCGAGCACCGGGGACAGGCCCTGCTGCACGCCGACCGCGCGCATGTCGGCGGCGATGGCACCGGCCATGCGGGCGACCAGCGCGGGATTGAAGGTGGCGGCCCAGGCGAGCGCGGTCGGGTAGACCGTCGCGCCCAGCGTGGTGAACCCGGTGAGGCATTCCTCGTGCACGATCGCCGGGATGCCGAAGCGGCTGCTCGCCACCACCCGGCGCTGCAGCTCGACGACGCGGGCCCGGCCCTGCTCGGCGGTGACCGGCCGGGTACCGAACAGCCGGGTGAGGTGGCCGATGCCGTGCCGCACGGCCTCCGCGAGCGGCCGGGACCCGGCCGCGAAGACGTCCTGCATGGGGGCGACCTCGCCGGTGGTCTCCACCGCGAAGCCGTCCCACACGCTGCCGAGCTGGGCGACCTTCTCCTCCAGGCTGAGCGCCGCAAGCAGGACGTCGGCCCGGTCGCCCGGTGTGCGGGCGGTGTCGGTCCACCGGCGCTGGTCGACCGGGTTCCGCACGGCCATGATTCCTCCCGCCTCGCCGAAACTTCCGGGGTTGTTCCGGTCGGCCTCCGCAGTCTGCCCTGCGGGCCGACCGGGACGCAAGCCGTCAAGCGGCCAGCTCCGAGCCGGAAGTTTCCGAGAAACAGCGATCCCGCCGTCTCGGCGTGCGAGGCGGCGGGATCGTCGGCTGACGGGCGGGTTACTCCCCCGGTTTCTTGAACTCCTCCTGGGGCTTGCCCTCCATGTAGTCCGCCACCGTCCGGTAGACCGCCGGATTGACGACGCCGTGCGACATCCGGTCGTAGTGCCCGGCCCAGTCGGGGTTCACCAGGTAGCCGGCCACGACCAGGGACTGGGTGCCGACCACGAGCGCCGCGGTCTTGTCGGCGTCGGTCGTACCCGTCTTGCCGAAGATCGGGTGACCCACCGCGTCGCGGGCGTTGGGCTCCGTGGCACCGGCGCAGTTGCCCAGCTGGGCGTGGTCGCCGACCGGGCAGCGGGCCGCGTCCAGTGCCTTGCGCGCCACATCCTTGCTGGTCGCCCGGGTGCACTCCGGCTGGCCCGCCTTGATCTTCGTGCCGTCGGCGGCGGTGATGCGCTGGATCGGCGTCGGCTTGCAGTACATGCCGTCGCCGGCGAGGGTCGCGTACGCGTTGGCGATGTCCAGCGGCGTGGAGGCGGAGACGCCCAGGGTGAAGGCGCCCCACTGATGGGCCGACGCGGGGTCGTTCGCCAGGTCGGCGTCGGACTTGGCCCGGAACTGCACGCCGAAGCGCTTGGCGACGTCCACCACCTTCTCGGCGCCGACCTGCTCCTGCAGCGGCACGAAGTACGTGTTCACCGACTTGCCGAAGCCGGTCCACATGTTGAACGTGCCCTGCTCGCTCTTGGCCGCGTTCGACGGGCAGTAGAAGTGCGTGCCCGGGCACGCCGCGTCCGAGCTGGGATCGATGATGTAGCCCGACTTGTACGTCGACCCCGACGTGATCTGGTGGTCGAGCTCGAAGCCGTTCTCCAGCGCCGCCACCATGGTGAGCATCTTGAACACCGAGCCCGCCTGGTAGCCGACGATGTCGCCGCCGCCGGTGATGATCGGGTTGGTGGTGTTCGGGTACGTGCCGCGGATGCCCTTGGCCGCCAGGTCCGGATTCGAGCTCAGCTTGTTCTTCGGATGCTCCGTGCTGTCCAGCTTGAACTTGCGGTTGGCGGCCAGCGTGCGGACCCGGCCGGTCGCCGGCTCGATCCCGGCCAGCAGCAGGGCGTTGCGGTTGTTGTCACTGGTCTGCTCGAGGATCCGCTTGCGGGCCGCGGCCTGAGCCTTGACGTCGAGCGAGGTGACCACCCGGTAGCCGCCGCTCTTGAGCTGCCGCTCCCGGTCGTACGTCGTGTCGCCGAACTCCTTCTGGCTCAGCCACCAGCGGTAGAAGTAGTCGCAGAAGAAGCCCCAGTTGTTCTTCGCCACCGACACGCAGCCGTTGCCCGGGCGCTTGGTGGTGCGGCCGAGCTTCTCCTTCTTGGCCTTGGCGGCCTCCTCGGCGGTGATGTACTTCAGGTCCGCCATGTTGTCGATGATGTAGTTGCGCCGGTCGAGCGCCTGCGGGTAGCCGGACGGCGTGGTGGGGTCGAACGAGGTCGGCGCCTTCACCATGCCGGCCAGCAGCGCGGCCTCGGCGATCGAGAGCTGGCTCGGCTTCTTGCCGAAGTACACCTGGCTGCCCGCGTAGACGCCGTAGGCGCCGTTGCCGTACGGGGCCATGTTCAGGTAGCGCTCGAGGATCTGCTGCTTGGTGAGCTCCTTCTCGAGCTGCAGCGCGTACTTCATCTCGCTGAGCTTGCGCTCGGGGGTGTCCTTGGTGGCGTCGATCGCCTCCTGCGGCGTCTTCGCCGAGTACGCCAGCATCATGCGCACGGCCTGCATCGTGAGCGTCGAGGCGCCCTGCTTGGCCCCGCCGTTCTTGTTGTTGACGAAGGCCCGCGCCACGCCCTTGAGGTCGACGCCGTTGTGCTCGTAGAACTGGTGGTCCTCGGCCGCCACGATCGCGTTCTGCATGTTCTTCGAGATGTCCTTCAGCGGCACCTCGCTGCGGAACTCGTCGTACATGACCGCGATCTGCGTCTTGCCGTCGGACGCGAAGATCCGGGTGACCTGCGGGGCCGACTGGTGCTCCAGCTCGCTGGGCAGCTCGGCGAACCCGCGCGAACCCGCCTTCGCCGCCAGGCCGGACATCGCCACGGCCGGGAACGAGGCCGCCGCGACGACCACGCCGGCGAGCAGCCCGCAGATCACCAGCGAGCTGGTGTTGGCAAAGAACGAACGATCGCGTTTTCGGGTCCAGAAACTCACCCGGCCCACGTTAGCCACGGGGATCCAGCACCGCCTCTCGAGGGTTGCCCCATTTGTCTGCGTGCAGAACGGCATCAAGGGGACGCCGCCGACGCCACCCGTGCCGCTCCAGGTCCGGTACGCGCTCCAGGTGCGTGACCGGCCCCAGGCACAGCCACGCCACCGGGCGCACGCCCTGCGGTATGCCCAGCAGGCTGCGCAGATAGTCCTCGCGGTAGAAGGAGACCCAGCCCACGCCGAGCCCCTCCGCCGTCGCGGCCAGCCACAGATTCTGGATCGCCAGGCACACCGAGTACAGCCCGGCGTCGGCGATCGCGTGCCGGCCGAGGACCACGGGGCCGCCGCGATCAGCGTCGTACGTCACGACGACCGAAAGAGTGGACTCCATCACACCATCGATCTTGATGCGCGCGAACCGCTCCGCCGCCTCGCCCTCGAGCTGCGCGGCGAAGACCGCCCGTTCCTGCTCGACGTGGTCGCGGAAACGCCCGCGCACCTCAGGATCGCGGACCAGCAGGAAGTCCCAGGGCTGCGACAGGCCCACGCTCGGCGCCGCGTGCGCCGCCATGAGGATGCGTTCCAGCACCTCATCGGCGATCGGCGCGCCGGTGAACTCGCCGCGCACGTCGCGCCGGCGATGGATGGTCTCGTACAGGTCGTGCACGACGGCTCCCGATGATCGGCTCCAGGGGTCAGAGCTGATTCTCGAAGGTGGCCACCCCGCCGCTCGCGGCCGCCTCCGGGATCCGGGCCTTCGCGGCGGCGTCGCCGTACAGCGCCCAGCGCAGGAACTCGGCCGAGGTGCCGGTCGTGGCCTCGAAGTCGGCGCTCTCGGTGACATGGCCGCCCTCGGTGATCGACAGCATGGCCCGCGACCACGGCACCGCCGCGAAGACGGCGTGCCCGGCGCGGTAGGTGACGGTCTCGTCCTTGCGGCCGTGCACGAACAGCATCGCGGCGGCCGGGCCGGTGAACGGCGTGCCCTGGAAGTCCGTGCCGGCGAGCACCACGGCCGCCTTGAGCCGCTCGTCGCGCCGGGCGCTGAACAGCCCCGCGGTGGTGATCCCGCCCGCGGAGTGCCCCGCCGCGGCCAGCCGGCCGGGGTCGATGATCGCGCTGGTCGGGCCGCCCTGGGCGAGCAGCGCGTCGATCACGTGCGAGGCGTCGGCCGGCTGGTTGACGATGTCGAGCGGGTCCAGGTCCGCCACGCCGTACGAGGTCTTCGGGTAGGTCGGCCCGGCCACCACGAACCCGGCCTGCGCCCAGCGGGCCAGCATGGCCTCGTAGTCGCCCGGCTGGGAGGTGAGCCCGTGGCTGAAGAGCACCAGCGGGAAGCGACCGCTCGCGGCGGGCGCGTCTGCGGTGGGGGCCGGCGTCGCCGGCGCCGTGCCGGCCGCCGGATACCAGACCGTGGTGGGCAGGGCCCGGTCGCCGCGGCTGAGCTGCAGCACCTTGCGGCCCACCGGGTACGGCGTGGCGGGCGCGGTGCCGCTCGGCGGGGTGTACGGCGCCGTGACGTCCCGCGGTGCGAGCGACGACGCGGTGGTCGAGGCGAGGATCGGGGCCGCCGAGGCGGACGCACTGGTCGCCCCCGCCATGCCGACGCCGGTCTCGGCCGTGCAGGCGGCCAGGCCCCCGGCCCCGGCGACGCCGGCCAGCCCGAGCAGCAGAGTCCGTCTACGCATGGTGACAAGTGTGCAAGGCGTCCCTGTGATGACCTTGAGAATCCGACGAGCCGAACATCACAGCCCGAGGTAACCGGAATATGCTCCGGTTCATGACGAACAGGCCTGTGAGAATCGCGCTGCAGCTGCAGCCGCAGCACGCCGACTACGCGACGATCCGGCGTACCGCCGCGGAGGCGGAGGAGCTCGGCGTCGACGTCCTCTTCAACTGGGACCACTTCTACCCGCTGTACGGCGAGCCCGAAGGCCTGCACTTCGAGTGCTGGACGATGCTCGGCGCGTGGGCCGAGGCCACCTCCCGGGTGGAGATCGGCGCCCTGGTGACCTGCAACAGCTACCGCAACCCGGACCTGCTCGCCGACATGGCCCGCACCGTCGACCACATCAGCGACGGCCGGCTCATCCTCGGCATCGGCTCCGGCTGGTTCGAGAAGGACTACCAGGAGTACGGCTACGAGTTCGGCACCGCCGGCGGCCGGCTGAACGACCTCGCCGCCGCGCTCCCGCGGATCGAGGCGCGGCTGGGCAAGCTGAACCCACCGCCGACCCGCAAGATCCCGACGCTCATCGGGGGCGGCGGCGAGAAGAAGACGCTGCGGCTCGTCGCGAAGCACGCCGACATCTGGCACAGCTTCGGCGACGCCGCGACCGTGGAGCACAAGCTCGGCGTGCTGCGGCAGCACTGCGCCGACGTGGGCCGCGACTTCTCCGAGATCGAGATCTCCGGCGGCCTGCCCACCGGCGACGACGCGGTGAGCAAGGCGGCCGCCCTGCGCGAGCAGGGCGTCTCGCTGTTCACCGTCGGGGTCGGCGGCCCGAAGCCGGACCTGGGTCCGCTGCGCGACTGGCTGGCCTGGCGCGACGAGCAGAACGGCTGACCTCGCCGCGGCCGCACCCCGGGGCCGGGCGGCATCCGGAGCATCGTTCACGACCCCACCGTCCGGGTCGTCGGGATAGGTACGGCGGACGACG
>NZ_JBFAPM010000012.1:0-263897 GCF_040676695.1 Actinoplanes sp. NPDC049548 | reverse complement strand
GAGCTCCATGCGGCTGATCTTCGAGCCGGAGGCGCGGATCTCGTAGCCGGCGTCCTCACGGGTGATGCCCTTGCCCTCGCGGAGGCGGCGGAGCTATGCGCCCAGGAGGATGCGCAGCACGGTGGGGCCGCTGTTCGGCGCCTCCTCCTGCGTACCCGTGCTCACCTGGCTCCTCGTCCGATTCGTCCCTCGAAACTGCAAGTTGCAGCTCCGTTGCCCAATGCATCCTAAGGGTGAGATCGCCCGGCGGAAAACCGAACGTTCGGCCAGCCCCCACCGGCACGCACGTAGCGGATGCACGTGCATCCGGCCTTGCGGACGCACTTGATCCCGAGCATGATATCTGACAGGCGGTTGGTTGGCTGCTGACACAGCGTGCTGAAAGGTATGTCCTTTTCAGCGTGACGGTCGGCGTCACAGCTCGGCGATCGCCGATGGAGCACCGACGACCGAGTCGTTCCCGGGATCGGAGGAGACTCTCGATGTCGACCCCCACCATCGCCCCACCGCAGCGTGACCCGGCGGAGATCGCGCCGGCCGACAGCTACCACAAGGCGGACCCGGTCTGGGTCTACCGCGACGGCTGGCGCGCGGGCGTGATCGAGGCCGCATCGCCGCGTGCCGTGACGGTCACCTACCGCCCGGGCACCAACCTCGGCACCGGTGTGGACACCTTCACCGCCTCCTATGTGACCTCCCGCGCCGACGAGGACCCGGCACTGGACCGTCCACAGGAGAACGCGCTGGCGTTCCGTCGCCCCCGCAGCGGTGGCGACGGCGCGTCGGTGTTCGGTGGTCCGGCCCGATGACCGGAGCCGTCGCCCTGGCCGCGCTGGTCGGCCTGGCCAGCCTGCTCGCCGGCGTGGCGCTCGGCTGGTACCTGCGACGCACCAACGACTGGTGCTCGCACTGCGGTGAGCAGCTCAGCTGCGACGCGTGCGGCAGCAAGGCCGCCTGGCCCCGGCACCGCGAACCCGAACTCACCCTGGACAAGCGCTGACCACCTTCATCCTGACCTGGGACGGCAGCGACACCGGCTATTTCCCCACCAACTACCGCCGCGACATCGAGGCGACCGCCGCAGGTCGCGGCGTCCAGGGCCGGTGGAGCTTCGGATCCCGCCGGTCCGGTGCGGCCGCGGGCGACCGGGTGTTCCTGCTGCGCCAGAAGAGCGAGCGGGGCATCGTCGCGAGCGGCCGCCTCGCCGACGGCGTCATCTTCCCGGCGCCGCACTGGGCCGGCGACCCTCGCAAGGTCACCTACTACTCCGAGGTGCGGTGGGACCGGGTGCTGCCGGCCGCCGACCGCCTGCCCTTCGCCGAGCTGCTGCACGGCGTGCCGGGGCACAACTGGAACCACATCTTCGCCTCCGGCCAGCGCGTCCGCCCACCGGCCGACGCGGCGCTCGACGCGCTCTGGTCGGCGCACCTCAAGGACCTCGACCGTTCTCGCCTGATCCCGGGCGAGCGCGCCGGTGTTACGTTTGCCGGGTGACCACGGCGCAGCAGCGTGCGCACGTCAGCGGTGAGGAATGCTCCCGCGGCGACGCAGCGCTGACGCGTGCGTTCCAGTTCCTCGGCAAGCGGTGGAACGCGGCCGTGCTGGGCTCGCTGAGCAGCGGACCGGCCGGGTTCCGGGAGATGTCGCGGGCCATCGAGGGGATCAGCGACTCCGTGCTCTCCAACCGGCTCGTGTCCCTGACCGAGGCGGGCCTGATCAGCCGTACGGTGGAACCCGGCCCACCGGTGACCGTCTCCTACGCCCTGACCGAGCGCGGCCTGGCGCTCATGCCGGCGCTCGAGCAGATCTCGCGCTGGGCCGAGGAACACCTGCCCAGCTGAGGGCCCGTTATTCCCCGATGTCGACAGCATCACGTCACGAGACTTTACGATGCGAAGCCGCTAGCTTTTTAGAAGTGGATACGACTTCTGTAGCGCCTGCGAGCCGCCTGCCCCGCCTCGACGAGACCGGCCGTTCGCTGCTCTTCACCGATGCCCGCACCGCCAACACCTTCGCCGACACCCCGGTCAGCGACGAGGAGCTCGCCGCCGTCTGGGAGCTGGCGAAGTGGCCGCCGACCGCTGCGAACACGCAGCCGCTGCGGGTGCTTTTCGTGCGTACGCCGGAGGCCAAGGCCCGGCTGGTCGGGCACATGAGCGAGGGGAACCGGACCAAGACCGAATCCGCCCCGGTCAGCGCCGTCCTGGCGGTGGACACCGACTTCCACGAGCACATCCCCGAGATCTTCCCGGTCAACCCCGCCCTGCGGGACGTCCTCGCGGACGCCCCGGCCAGGCGCGACGAGATGGGCCGGTTCAGCGCCGACCTGCAGATCGGCTACTTCCTTCTCGCGGTACGGGCGGAAGGGCTCGTCGCGGGGCCCATGGCCGGCTTCGACGGGGAGGCGATCGACAAGGACTTCTTCCCCGACGGGCGGTTCAAGACGCTGCTCGTCGTCAACATCGGCCACCCCGGCGAGAACGCGTGGTTCCCGCGCCTGCCTCGCCTCGCGCACGAACACGCCGTCCAGTACGCCTGACGCGCCGGTCGGGTTTGGACGGCGCGGTGCAGGGGTAGAGCCCGTCGGCAATCGCCCCGCAAAAGGTGGACACGATGCCCGACCCCGCTTTCGACGCCATCGTCTCGCACCTGCGCGCCGACGACCCGGCCTTCGCCCGCCGGCTCGAGAAGGTCGCCGGCACGCGCCCGACGATCCGGCTCGGCGTCCTGCTCTGGGCGGTCGCGCCGCTGTGCATCATCCTCGGCGGCTGGACCGGGGTGGTCGTCGCAGTGATCGCGGGCGCGTACGGCACCCACCTGATGCGGACCCGGACCGGTCCGGGTGCCGCCCTCCCGACGACGCCGACCCACCGGCCCGGCGCCCCGCTCTGATCGGAGACACGCCATGACGGACCCCGACGCCCGGCCGAGCAGCGAGGAAGCCGCGGAGATCGTCCGCAACGACGAGGCCCTGCGAGCCGCGGGAGAGACACCGGTCGACGACGACTCGGCGACGGACGACGACGCCCGTACCGCCGACTCCGCAACGACCGGCGAGACCCAGGGCAGCTAGGTCAGCGCCAGCGGTCGCCGGTGAGGCGCTCGTAGACCTCGACGTAGCGGTTGCGGGTGGCCTCGACGACCTCGTCGGGGATCTCCGGCCCGGGCGCGGTGCGGTCCCAGTCCGACTTCGCCGACCAGTCGCGCAGATACTGCTTGTCGAGGTAGCGCGGGGTGCCGCCGGGCTGCCACTCGTCGGCGGCCCAGAACCGCGACGAGTCGGGCGTGAGCAGCTCGTCGGCGAGCTTCAGCGACCCGCCCGAGAAGCCCAGCTCGATCTTCGTGTCGGCGATGATGATCCCCTGACGCGCCGCGATCTCCGAACCCCGCCGGTACACCTCCAGCGTGATCCGCCGCAGCTCGGCGGCGACGTCGGCGCCGACGGAACCCTCGACGTCCTCGTACGTGATGAACTCGTCGTGCCCCTCGCCGGGCGCGACCTTCGTCGTGGGGGTGAACACGGGCTCGGGCAGCTTCGACGCCTCGATGAGGCCGGGCGGCAGCGCTACCCCCGAGACGGCGCCGCTCTTCTCGTACTCCTTGAGCCCGGACCCGGCCAGATAGCCGCGGGCGATGCACTCGACCATGACCATCTCGAGCCGCTCGCACCGCACCGCGCGCCCGGCCCACTCGGTGGGCACGTCGGTCGCCGAGATGACGTGGTTCGGCACGACGTCGGCGAGCTGCTCGAACCACCACAGCGACAGCTGGGTGAGGATCTTGCCCTTGTCCGGGATGTCGGTGGGCAGCACCACGTCATAGATGGAGACGCGGTCCGTGGCGACGAGCAGGATGTCGTCACCGTCGGCGTAGACGTCCCTGACCTTGCCCGAGTGCAACAGCTCCACGTGTTCCCCTAGCGCCGATTCCGCCGAACGCGCTCACGCTATCCGACCGCCGGGAACGTCAGGCGAGCTGGTCCGCCGTGCGGCGCCCGGGGACCGGCAGGAATGCGGCGAACGTACGCACCGACAGCGTCCGGCCCTTCAAGCGGGCCAGCAGGTATCCGCCGCCGATCGCCGCCGCGGAGGTCACCACACCGGCCAGGACCAGCGCGCCGCGGGCACCCAGGGCGTCGCACAGCCAGCCGATCAGCGGGGCGCCCACGATGCCGGAGAGGGACGACACCACGCCGAGGGTGGCGAGGACGCGGCCTCGCATGTCCTCGCGGGTGTCGAGCTGCACCCGCGTCGAGATGACCGTGTCGAAGATGACGGCTCCGGCGGCGATCGGAAGGATCAGGGCCGCGAAGCCGAGGACGTTCGGGGCCAGGCCGGCGGCGAGCTGCAGCAGGCTGATGGTGACGCCCGAGGCGAGCAGGATCCGCAGCGTCGAGCGGCCGCTGCCGGCCAGGAGGAGGCCGCCGGCCACCGCGCCCACGGCGAAGACGGTCGAGAGCATGCCGTAGGAGGCCGAGCCGCCGTGCAGTGGACCGGCCACCATGGCGGCCATGGTGACCTGGTAGTTGCGGCCGAGGGAGCCGAGGATGAACGAGAGGGCGAGGATCACCAGGACGACCGGCTGGCCGGCGAGGTAGCGCAGGCCGGCGCGGACGCCGCCCTCTCCCGGGGCCGACGCCGCCAGGGTGCGCATCGAGCCCGTACGCATGACCGCCAGCGCCGCGATCACCGCGACGTACGTGCCCGCGTTGATCGCGAAGAGCGAGGCCGCGCCGGTGACGCCGACCAGGATGCCACCCAGGGACATGCCGACGATGCGGCCCGCCGAGCTGAGCACCGAGCCCAGCGCCAGCGCCGAGCCCAGCGCGGACGGCGGCACCAGGGCGGAGCCGAAGCGGCCCAGGCACGGGCCCTCGACGGAGCTGATCACGCCGGAGGCCAGGGCCACCGCGTAGACGGGCCACAGGTGGCCGGTGTCGACGACGAGGGCGAGGGCCAGCAGCGCCCGCAGGGACTGGAAGACGATCAGCGCCGGACGGGCCGGGAGGCGGTCGGCGAGGGCGCCGCCCCAGCTGCCCAGGAGCAGGACCGGCAGCGCCTGGAGCATCACGACGACGCCCATCGTGGCGGCCGAGCCCGTGGCCGAGAGGACCACCCAGTTGAGCCCCAGCACCTGCATCCACGTGCCGGCCGTCGACACCACGTCGGCGGCGGCCCAGAGGCGGTAGTTGCGCTCCCGGAGCGGTGCGAACATCGGAGCCACGGTGGCGGCACCTCCACAAGGAAAGTGGCGCCGTATCTCGGCGCCATCCGCCCTATCGGGAAGCGCTTCTGGGCTCCTTCGGGGGTCCGGCCCGGAACACCGCAACCGCAACCGCAACGGTTGCGGCGCCCGGCTCCGGCGGGAAAGCCGGGTCCGGGCGCCGCCAGGAAGTGGTAGGGGTCAGACGCGGAGGGTCCGCAGGGCGTTCGCCAGCTCCATGCCGGCCTCGCGCAGCTCGCGGGCCACCTCGTCGGCCTGGTCGACGGTGACCTTGGCCTCGGCGCGCACCTCGGCGACCCGGGTCATGGCCTCGGCGATCTGCGCCGCCCGGGCGCCCGCGGCCGCGATGCTGTGCGTCATCTGCTCGGCCGTCGCGTGCTGCTCCTCGACCGCCGAGGCGATCGTGGTCTGGTAGCCGTTGACCTTGCCGATGACCTCGCCGATCTGGGTGATCGAGTCGACCACGCCGGTGGTGTCCGACTGGATCGTGCCGACCTGGGTGGTGATCGAGTCGGTGGCCTTGGCGGTCTCCTGGGCGAGGTCCTTGACCTCGCTGGCGACGACCGCGAAGCCCTTGCCCATCTCGCCGGCGCGGGCGGCCTCGATGGTGGCGTTCAGGGCGAGCAGGTTGGTCTGCTCCGCGATCGCGGTGATCACGCGGACCACGTCGCCGATCTGGGCGGACGAGTCGCCGAGCTTGGTCATCGTGCGGCTGGCGTCGCCGGAGACCTCCATCGCGTCGGCCGCGACGGTGACCGCCTCGGAGGCGCTGCGCGAGATCTCCTGGATGCTGGCGCCCATCTGCTCGGCGCCGGCGGCCAGGGTGGCGATGTTCTCCGAGACCTCCTGCGAGGCGCGGAGGATCTCGCCCGCCGTCGTCACCGAGCTGTGGGCACCGGTGGCCATCTCGCCGACGAGCGTGTGCAGGCGCTCGGTGGCGCCGACCAGCTTGGCGTTCGTCGCCTCCGACAGGCGTACGACCTCGGTGAAGCGGTCGAGGAGGCGGTTCAGGTTCTCGCCGGCGGGGGTGAGGTCGTCCTCGTCCACGCGTACGGTGAGATCACCGGCCGCGGCCTTCTCGAGCACCTCGAAGCTGGGGTCCTGGCGGCGCGTGCTTCGCGCGACCACGAACCCGACGATCAGACCTACGACTGCGGCGACGGCGCCGATGACCACGACCATGATTACTCCCCCGGAGTTCCGACTGACCCCTTTGATCGGCACCAGGGGTGCGCAGTTTATGAAGCACCCGTAATGCAACACACACTCCGGCCGGCCCGCGAACGGGCCGGCCGGAGGCGCCGGGCTCGACGGTCTTGAAGGGGGAGACCGGGGTGCCCGTATTCGGGGACCGGCGACTGGACGGCGACTTCCAGCCGGGGAATGCCGGTCAGCTGTTCATCAGCGTGAGCATCTGCTTGATCTGGTCGGTGCGGCTCTCCTTGACCCGTTCGGCGAAGGCCTTGGCCTCGGTGTTGACGCCGTCCTTCCGCTCGAGCTGAGCCATCTCGACCGCGTTGTGCTGGTGGGCGACGAAGAGGTTGAGGAACGCCGTCTCGAACGCCGCGCCCTTCGCCTTCTTCAGCGCCGCGATCTCCTCGTCACCGGTCGCCGGCAGGCCGCCGTGGTCGGCGTGCGCGCTGGGCGCGTGATCCACCGTGGTGGGTTTCTTCCACTCGGTGAGCCATTCCTTCATCATCGCGACCTCGTCCGACTGGGTGGCGTCGACCGCCTGGGCGAGGGTCTTGATCTCGTCGCGCTGCGCGGCCTTCTCGGCGAGGCGGACCATCTCCAGGCCCTGCTCGTGGTGCGCCACCATCATCTGCAGGTACATGACGTCGGTGCTGTTGAACTTGCCCTCCGCCTGCACCACCGCCTTGGCGTCGGTCGACACCTGCGCCGGGGTGTCCGGTGCCGTGCCGCAGGCCCCGAGCAGCAGGGCCGCGGAGAGGACGACGACCAGGCGCCTCACAGCGGCAGCCAGAGGGCGAGGGTGTAGATCGAGGGCTCCCAGCTGCGCAGCGAGGAGTGTCCCTGCCGGCACTTGTACTTCTTGCCCTGGTAGGTCACCTCGTCACCCGTCTTGTACGCGACGCCCGGCGCCCACTCGCCGGCGGCTCCGCCCGGCGCGGCCGTGGTCGGCGCGGCGGTGGTCGGCTCTGTCGTCGGCTCGGTCGGCGGCTGGGTGGTCGGAGCGGTGGTCGGGGCCGTGGTCGGCGTGGTGGCCGGCGGCCGGGTGGTGGGAGCGGTGGTCGGCGTGTCGCCGGCGCCGCCGCCCACGTTGAGGTCGATGCAGCTGTAGAAGGCGTTCGCGGTGTCGCCGATGTTCCAGACCGCGAGCACCGTCTGCTTACCCGGGAAGGCGCTGAGGTCGACGTTGTGCGTCACGACGGCGTCCGGCTGGGCGTTGCCGCCGTCGACGGTGGCGACCTTCTTGCCGCCGATGAAGTACTCCCAGTTGCTGGTGCGGTGGCGGGCCGTCATGACCCAGGTGAAGGTCACGTTCTTGCCGACCGCCTTCGCCGGCCAGTTGCGGCTCTCGTCGGCGAGCACCGACCACTGCGCCACCCCGCCGTTGCAGGACTTCTGCCCCTTGGGTGCCTCGACGCTCTGCGGCTCGAACTGGATCGCGCCGCAGTCCTTCACCGCACCCGACGCGCAGAGGGCCTGGCGGCTGGGCGGAGCGGAGACGTAGCCGTGGGCGAGGGCCGGTGACGTGACCGCCAAGGTCGACCCCACCGCTCCGAGTGCCACCAGCGGGTATGCGATCGACCTACGCATCTTCGTCTCCTCACGTCGTTGGGTTGACGCGGGGAAAGCTATCGAGGCCTTCCATAACGGAGCCTTAAAGACTCCGGAAAGCCTCATGAAGCCGCATGCCGCCGCCGACCCGGGACCGGTCTTTCGCGTACGGGAAGCAGCAGCCCGATCCGCGCCCCGCCGAGCGGCCCCCGCGAGATCTCCAACCGCCCGCCCGCGGCCTCGGCCACCCGGCGCACGATGTCCAGGCCGAGTCCGGTCGATCCGGCCCCGCTCACGCCCCGCTGCACCGCGGCGGCCGGATCGGCGACACCGGGACCGGCGTCGTCGACGAGCAGCCCGGCCGGCGACACGGTGACCCGGAAGGCCACCCCCTCGGGGGTGTGCGCGAAGACGTTGCCGAGCAGCGAGTCCACGGCCAGGATCACCTCGCTGCGCGGCAGCGGCACCAGGACCGGGACGTCGCCGCCGACGACCTCCCAGGGCCGGAACTGGTCCTCGGCCAGCGCCGACCAGAAGGCGAGCCGGTCCGCCAGCACCTCGACCAGGTCGGCCTGTTCGTTGTTGCGCGCCTCGACGCCCAGCCGCGCCCCGGCGATGATCGCCTCGAGCTCCTCGTCGAGCATGTCGCAGGCCTGCCGCATCCGGTCGGCGATCGGCCCGGGCGGCATGGTCTCGGCATCCAGCCGCAGCGCCGTCAACGGGGTACGCAGCCGGTGCGAGAGGTCCGCGGCCAGCTCCCGTTCGGCGTCGAGCAGCCGGCGCAGGTCGGCGGCCATCGTGTTGAAGGCGGTGGCGGCGTCGCGCAGCTCGGGCGGCCCGGACGGCTCGACGCGCGCGGCGAGGTCACCGGCGCCGAGGCGGCGGCTGGAGCCGGCCAACTGCCGGGTGGCGCGGACCAGGCGGCCGCCGAGCCGGTCGGCGAAGAGCACCGAGCCCGCGACGAGCACCACGGCGAGGGCGCCGAGCGCGAGCCAGGCGGGCCACACCCCCTCGCGCATGTCCCTGTCGGGCACGTAAACCTCGATGACCACGGACCGGCCGTCGCTGAGCACGCTGGGCTGCAGGTACGCGATCCCGCCCGTGGTCTCCGCGGTCACCGGCCGGCGGTACAGGTTCGCCTGCTCGACATCGGCATCGCTCACGTGGGTCGTACCGACCGGGGCGATGCCGGGCAGGTGCACGGCGAGCCGCCCCGCGCTGCCGGCGACCGTGCTGGCCACCGCGCTGGTCAGCAGCTGCGGGTCGGAGTTCACGGCCAGCGCGGCCACCATCGCGGCGGCCTGCTGGCGGGCGTCGCCGATGGCCCGGTCGTGGGCGATCTTCCCGGTCGCGTAGATCAGCGGCACCAGGAACGCCAGCGCCACCATCGAGGTGATGGCGAGCGCCAGCCGGTTCAGCTCCCATCTCACCGCGGATCGACCATCATCACGCCGACCCCGCGTACGGTGTGCAGGAAGCGCGGCGCCGCCGCCGTCTCCCCGAGCTTGCGCCGCAGCCAGGAGATGTGCACGTCGATGGTCTGCTCCTCGCCGATGCGGGACTGGTTCCAGACCTCGGTGAGCAGCTCACGCCGGCTGACCACCTGCCCGACCCGTTCGGCGAGGTAGGTGAGGACGTCGAACTCGCGGCGGGTGAGCTGCAGCGGCTGACCGCGCAGCGCGGCCCGCCGCTGCCGGGGATTGATCTCCAGCTCCCCGACGGTGATCACGCTGGGTGCGGTGTCGACCGCGGCCCGGGTACGCCGTAACACGGCGGCGATCCGCGCCAGGATGTGCCCGCTCGAGAACGGCTTCGTCACATAGTCGTCGGCGCCGGCGCTGAGCAGGCTGATGATGTCCGCCTCGGAGCGCCGGGCGGTGGCAACGATGACCGGCACCTCGGACACCTGCCGCATCATCCGCAGCGCGTCGGTGCCGTCGATGTCGGGCAGCCCGAGATCCAGGATCACCAGCTCCGGCCGCTCCTCGGTAAGGATCTTGAGCGCCTCGGTGGCCTGCCCGACCGGACGGACGACGTGCCCGGCGTCCGTCAGCGCCCGGGTCAGCGCCGCGGTGATGTTGCGGTCGTCCTCGACCAGCAGGATCAACGCCATGGGCACAACCATAGGGGGAGGTGAGACGATGGCCACGTGCGATCTCCCGGAAGCTGGTTCCCGCTGCTGGGCTGGTGCGCGGCCACGCTGACCAGCGTGGCGCTGGCGTCGGTGGCGATGCTGCCCGTGCTGCGCACCGCCACGGCGGACGAGAGTGCGCTGGTCTCGGTCGAGCAGCTGCGCGACTCGGAGCAGATCACGCCGACCCCCGCACCCGTCGCTCCGCCGCCCCCGACCGCCGGCCCGACGTCCCCCGCCGCGACGAAGTCTCCGGACGCAGCCCGAAGCCCGTCGCGCTCGAAGACGTCACCGCCGCCCGCGAAGACCACGGCCACGCCACCGCCGTCGCCCAGCAAGATCACGACGACCACCACGACCGAGGACGGCTGGACGGTCACCACGGACAGCGACGGCAACCGCAGCTACCTACGGTCGTTCCGGGTGGACGGCGGCCAGACCGTGATCCGCGGATCGGACGGCATCATCAAGCTCGTGACGGCGACGCCCAACGACGGCTACGCGGTGGCGACCGTGCAGAACTCCCCGGACAACCTCGCGGTCTACTTCAACGAGGTCAACCACAGCTTCATCGTGCACGTGGTCTGGAAGGACACCAAGCCGTTCGCCGAGGTCAGTGAGATCGGCTCGTGACGGTGGAGGTCGACCGCCGCCCGGCCACCCGCCGGGAGGCCGGCTTCGAGATCGTCGTCGTGCTGCTGCTCTCCCTCGGGCAGTCGGCGGTGTACGCGGTGGTGTCCCTGATCGCCAAGCTCACCGCCGGCAAGCCGCTGTCCCAGCAGACGGCGACCCTGAACCCCTCCCAGTCGCCGCGGCCGTACCTCGACCTCACGTACCAGCTGCTCGGGATCTTCTTCGCGCTCGTACCCGTGATGCTGGCGCTGTATCTGCTGCACCGCGACCGGCTGGCACCCGTCCGCACCCTGGGTCTGGATCCGGGCCGGCCGGGTCCCGACCTGGCCTGGGGGGCGGCACTCGCCGCGGCCATCGGCATCCCGGGCCTGCTGCTCGTGTTCGCGGCGGCCCAGCTCGGGCTGAACGCGCAGATCGTCCCGGCGGCCCTGAGACATCTCTGGTGGACGATCCCGGTCCTGATCATCGCGGCGATGCAGAACGCGATCCTGGAGGAGGTGGTCGTGGTCGGCTACCTCATGACCCGGTTGCGCTCCTTCGGCTGGCGGGTGGGCTGGGTGGTCGCCACCAGCGCCGTCCTGCGGGGGTCGTACCACCTCTACCAGGGCTTCGGGGCGTTCGTCGGCAACGCGGTGATGGGCGTGGTCTTCTCGCTCTTCTTCCTGCGCAAGGGCCGGGTCATGCCACTCATCGTGGCGCACGCCCTCCTCGACATCGCCGCCTTCGTCGGCTACACCGCGCTGCCCAAGGCGTGGCTGTCCTGGCTCTGACCCGACGAAAAACGGCCGGCCCCCTGGGGGACCGGCCGTCGTGGGTTCACCGCATCACGTGAGGCCCCGCCGCCGGTTGCGGGCGAACCAGACGAGCGCAAGGCCGACGAGCAGCAGCGCGCCGCCGCCATACAGCGCGAACGCCAGCACCCGCCCGGACATGCCGGTGGTCGGCAGGGCATTGCCGCCGCCGCCGTTGGCGGAGGTGGTGTCGTCGCTGTCCTGGTCCTCGCCGCCACCGCCGCTGTTGTTGTCGCCGTCGTCGACGGCTACGACCTGGATGACCTCACTGACGGTCACGCCCGACGTCAGGCCGGTCGCCTGCAGGGTCACGGTGCCGCTGCGGGTCAGCTGGACCTGCGTGCTGAACGTCCCGTCCTCGGATGCGGTCACCTGGAAGTCCTTCATGCGCGGCAGCGAGGCGAGCACGAACCCGCCGGATCCGCGGGTTCCGTACGCGGCGGTCGAGTCCGCCGGTCCGTAGTTCACCTCGATCGCGATGGTCTCGCCGGGAAGGAAGCCCCTGCCCGAGAAGGTGATCGGATCGCCGGCCGACACCGTGCCCTCCGACACGGACGATGCCGGCGGTTCGGCGGGGTAGGGCTCCGCGTGCGCCGCGGCCGGACTGATGAGCAGAGCCGTCGCCGTAGCGATCAGCAGACCAAGGAACCGATAGGCGCGCACGTTCTCCCCCGAGAAGTCACTGGAGCCCTCATGAACGATCTTCTGGTCCGAAATTACCGGCTTTGCGGACACCCGTCAGCGGAACGGACAGAGCGCGCCCACTTGTTCACGCCGGGCGTCGTCCACAGGTCCGGCGTCACGACGTCGCCATCGCCGTCCGCGGGCACCCCGGTCAGCAGTGTCACGTCCAGGGTCCGGCTCGCGCCGGGCGGCAGGTCGACGTTCACGATGCCCACGGACCGGCGCCGGTCGAGGCCGGTGCTGAAGTGCTGTTCGGCGCCGTTCAGTCGCATGTCGGCGATGGCGCCGCCGGTCGAGCTGTACACCGAGACCATGGTGCGGATCGTGTACGGGTCGCCGGCCAGCCCCAGGCCCAGCACGTACGGCGGCAGCCCCGAACGCGGCGCCTTCGAGCCCAGCGTCACCCGCAACTTCAGCTCCCGCCGCCCATCGCCCCGACAACCCGCAACGACCGAGAGCTCCGCCTTCTGGGTCAGGTAGTAGCCGAGCTTGGCACCGCTGCCGTCGTTGAGGAACACGCCCACGGTCGGCCGGGCGCCGTCGGTCAACGGCATGACCCCGGTCAGCACCGTGCCGTCGAGCAACTCGTTCTCGGCCGGCCGCGAGCTCCACACGAGCAGGCGGCGCTCTCCGGCCGCCCGGGCCAGGGCGGCGAGCACCTTGGCGGGGTCGAGGGACCGCTGCACCACGGCTTGGAACACCGCCTCGGCCGCGGCGGCGAAATACTGGTCCTGCTTCTCGGCGGAGATGTCCTCGGCATAGTTCTCCGACAGCAGCACCGGCACCGCGTTGCGCGCGGTCAGCGCCGTACCCCCGGGAACCGGAACCGGTCCGATCGCTCCCAGCAAATAGGACAGAGCGACCGGGTCGGTCGCCAGGACCCCGTCGACGGTACGGCCGGAGCGCCGGCGGTACATCTCCCGGGCGAGCTCGGCGGCCGTGGCGAAGTTCGGGGTGAGGTTGACGTCCGCCGGGTACGTGCCGAGGCGGTCGCTGTAGAGCGCGCGATCGGTCGCGGAGAGGTCGAGCACCGGACGCTTGAAGGTCCGAATGTCGGCGGCGGCCGTACCCTGGTCGGCGATGGTGAGCCGGCCATGGTCGGCGCGGATGACGACGTACACGCCGGGCATGCCGCCGGTGGCGCGCACCTCGGCCGAGTTCTGGAACAGCATGAGGTACGTGCGGGCGCCGTCGACACCAAGCATGGGCGGCAACAGGGCGGCGCTGCGCGCAGCGACCTCTACGGTGTCCGCGGCGCGGTCGAGATCTGCCACCAGGTCGGCGACCGCGGTCCGTACCGGAGCGATCAGGCCGTCCTGGTCGATGGCGGCGACCCGGTCGCGGGCGCGGCGCATCGCGACGTCCGCAGCGGCCACCTGGGGTGCGGCGTGCTGGAGCGGTGCGAGATCGATACGTCCGCCTTCCGGCACCAGCAGGCCGACGCCGACCACCCCGGCCGTTTCGACCAGCGGCGGGAGACCATCGTGAGCAAGGTCGTCCATCGCGGCCGCGACGGTACGAACGGCGGTCAGCTCGTCGCCCACGCCCGGTGCCCGGACAGCGATCCGCCAGGCCGGATCGTCGACCTCCGCGCGGGCGGCCCTCGTTTCCCGCTGCAGCGCCGCGAGCGTCCGGGGCGACGACGGGTTGACGTCCTCAAGCTGCTGCCGGAGTTGCTGGACAAGCGCCGACGCACGCAGGAGGTGGTCCCTGGCGGTCGTACCCCGGACGCCCACCCAAGCCGTACCGGCACCGGCGACGCTGAGGACGGCGGTTGCGCACATCAGGATCGAGCGAAGCCGGACGCGCGGTACGCGGCCACGCCGGACGCCCTCCCCCTGGGGCCGCTCGGGAGCGGGTGAGCGCTCGCCTTCGCGCATGTGAATGGCCTTCCGGTCTTCGTCCGCACAAGGTGAGCGGCCAACCGCAGCCTAGGTTGGGCGAACGCTTTCCACCGGCGAAATGAATCCGCTCCGCCAATCGCGCGACGCAGAAGGTCGATGCTTGACGAGCCGTGCCAGCCGCCCGCCTCCTTGGCAGCCCAAGAGCGGGTCGGCCGCGAAGCACGCCGGTAGTGAAATACCTGGGTTCTCGTGCTGCGAACGCCCAGTTCTGCTTTGAATAGGCTCGTGTGCGTACCCAGGACGCCGAAGCAGGCCACATGATCTACGGGCTGGCCGTTCAGGAACGCGCCGACCGCAGCCGCGATTCCGTCAACCACGTCCGGGACAGCCGGACGAGTTCGCCGCAGGGGAGGACGACGCCGAGCATCGCCGTCCCCACAGGGCGGGTAGCGAGCCGCGGCACCATGATGACGGCGGCACTCCTCTTCGCGATGGTGAGCGCCATCCTGGCGACACTCGACCCACGCCTGCGCCATTGGTTCCTTGCACCCGTCACCATCTGCGCTGTTCTGCTCGGCCCAGATGTCCTGGACTGGCTGCGCCGCCGCTGCGACGTACTCGATCCGCAAGCGCTTGTTTCATTGATCGGCATCCATTTCTTCTATGCGGCGCCGATCCTGCACGTGCTGCTCGACTTCTGGATGTGGGAGTCCTTTCCCAGCGATGGGTGGCGCAACAGCCTGGGCGCTATGGCAACGCTCAACGCGGTCGGCCTGGCTGCATACCGGGCGATCTTGTCGATGCGCGCCCGTTCAGTCCGTCGACGCCCGGCACGGCAACTTAACGAAAGAGTCTTTCAACGTGTCGGGATCACGGCCGTCACGATGGGGGTGACCGCCTTCATAGTGGAAGTGATGATGTTCGGGGGTGTGCAGGGCTTCATCACGACCATGACGAGCAACCGGACGGAATTGGCCGGCTGGGGCTGGATGCTCATCGTGGCCGAGTCCTTTCCGCTGCTGACATTCGCCGTCGCGGTCGTGCGCTGGCGGCAGGTTCTCGCCCGCCGACCGATCGCTCTGCTTTTCCTGTGGCTTACCTTCGCCGTCGTGCAGTTCGCCGTCTCCGGAGTGCGCGGAAGCCGCAACAACACCGTGTGGCCGGTACTCGTCGGCGTCATCCTGATCCACTATCTCGTCCTCCGGCTGTCCCGGAGAACGTTGCTCGGGTTCATCGCCGGCTTCGCGGTGTTCATGTATGCCTACGGGCTCTACAAAGGTGCCGGTATCCAGGTCCTGGAAATCCTCAACGGGCAGCGGACGGTCGCGGAGGTGTCCCATCGCACCGGACGAGGCGTCCCGACGGTGCTCCTGGGCGATCTCGGCCGGGCCGACGTCCAGGCGACCGTCCTGGAAGGGGTCCGGTCCGGACAGGTCAAACCCGCCATGGGGGTCACCTACATCGCCGCACCGATGCTGCTCGTGCCGCAAGGGCTGATACCCGAACGACCGCGGGGGAAGGTCGCCGTCGGCACGGACGCGCTGTACGGCAACGGTGCGTACGACGCGGGCGTGCGGTCGTCGCGGGTCTATGGCATCACCGGCGAGGCCATCCTCAACTTCGGCGCCCCCGGAGGTCTGTTCTCGTTCGTGGTTCTCGGCATGCTCGTCCGCACGGCTCGGCGGTACTGCGGACAGGCCTTGAACGGTGGGCGCACGGCCCCGAAGATGCTGTCAGCGTCGTTGACCGTGGCGACCCTCAGCGTGCTGTCCTGGGACGCCGACAACCTGGTGTGGTTCTCCCTCAAACATGTCCTGCCGCTGGTGCTGGTCGTCGTCGTCGCGCGGGCCTGGCCGACCCCGCAGCCCGGAGAGCGGAGGCGTTCATGCACGTGCTGCTGATACTGAAGACGGCGAACGGCGGACTCTGGACTCTGCCGCACATCGAGGAATTGCGTACTCGAGGTCATCGCGTCACAGTCGTACTTCCGCCCGGTCCGGGCCGGCTGCGAACCACACTCGACAGCCTGGGGGTTCCGGTGCTGGAGAGCGCGTTCTCCTTCAGCTTCCGCCCGGGGCCACGCATGTTGGCCGGACTGTGGCGGCTACGGCGGCAGATTGCCGCTGCGGCTCCCGACGCGCTGCACTATCACCTCTACGCGTCCGCCCTGGCGGCCAGGCTGTGCAGCATCGGCCTGCGAGTGCCCCGGATCCACATGGTTGCCGGGCCGCTCTACCTGGACTCGCTGATCATCCGCACCGCGGAGCGCGCCTTGGCGCGGCTTGACCACGTAACCGTCGCAGGCAGTGAGCACACGGCACTGCGATACCGCGCGCTCGGCCTCCCTGCCGAAAGAACTCCACCGATTCCGTACGGCGTCGACGTGTCTCGCTTCACTCCGCCGGACCGCCGCAGGCGCACGGAGTCCCGGGCGGCGCTGGGCATCGCTGCCGACGCCTTCGTCGCCGTCATGGTGGCTTATGCCTATGCGCCGAAGCGCAGCGTTCATCGAGGTCGCGGAATCAAAGGCCACGACGTGCTGCTGGAGGCCTGGCAGGGCTTCTCCACGCGGCACCCGGGCGCCCGGCTCCTGATCGTCGGCGGCGGTTTCGACGCCGCCGGTGAGGCTTACCGGCAGGAGTTGATCGCGCGGTTCCGCCTGGCGGGGAATCACACCGTCGTCTGGTTGTCGTCGGTGTCAGATGTACGGCGGATGTACGACGCAGCGGACGTGAGTGTCAGCCCTTCACTGTCCGAGAACCACGGGGCCGCCGTCGAGGCCAGCGCCATGGGGATTCCCTGCATCGTCAGCGATGCAGGGGCGCTTCCTGAGACGGTCGACCCGCACTGCGGCTGGGTCGTGCCGCCCGGTGACCCGGACGCTTTGCTGGCCGCACTCGACAAGGCACACCGCGCATTCCTCGCCGGGGAACTGCCGGCACGAGGCGCACGGGCGAGGGAAAGAATGGTCCGCCGGTTCGACCGACGTGTCCTGGCCGCCGCACTCGCCGACGTCATAGAGCACGTCGTGCTGCTGCGGCGCACCCAGGCGGCCCGCAGACCCGGCTTCATCGCCGGCGCAGCGCGCGTGTGGTGCCGGGGAAGGCCGACCATCGAGGCGAGTGCCGGCGGCCCCGTCGCGGGCGGCGCAGGTGTCGACGAAGATTGCGTCAAATCGCTCAGACAGTAGCGTCTGGAGTATTCGCCCGTACCGACAGAACCGACTCGAAAACTGCACGGACAGATTCGTAGTAGTTGGCTCGCCGCATTTCGAGGACCGAACTCGCGTACGCGCCGGCGCGACTGAGGTTTCTGGCCGAGTCACGCTCCATCGCGGCGGGATCCCGGATGAGCCGGGCAATCGCTGCCGCAAGCCCTGAGACGTCGCCGGGGCGAACGAGACGACAGTCCGGCAGCAGTTCCGGCGTTCCTCCGGCCGTGGACCCGATCGCAGGCAGTCCCAGTGCCATGGCCTCGATCAAGGCGCGAGGAAGACCTTCGGCCCTGGACGGCAGCACGAAGAGGTCAGCCGCCCGCAGATGGTCCCGCACCGGAGCGCCCCCGGGCACGGCACCGACAAACGTTACGCCGTCCGCGATACCGAGGCGTTCCGCGAGCTGTTCGAGCCGCCGTCGAAGGCGGCCATCTCCCACATGCGTCAGCGTCACCATCTCGCCACGTGCCCTGAGCAGGGCGATCGCGGACAATAGTACGTCGATACCCTTGTACGGCTGCTCGAGGGAACCGATCGATATCAGGCGTGAAGGACAACCACGTTCGTTCGACGCCCGAGCCGCATCGACGAAGGCACTGCGTGGAAGCTCGATGCTCGAATACTCCGCGACGACGGCTGACATAGACGCCGGATAGCGCGCCTGCAAGGTCCGCCCCGTCACGTACGCCACGCCGGAGGCATAGCGGCAATGGCTGCGGAGAGCTCTGGAGAAGTACTGCCGCAAGGCGGCCCGGAGCGGATGCGATATCGCGCCCCTCGAGAAGACGTCGTACGGGTCTCCCACGACCTCCAGCACGTACGGAAGTCCAGCCCTCTCCCGATGCCGCGCGAGAATGCCGCCGATGGCCGAGGGCAGTCTCAGCAGCACCCCGTCTCCGGGAGCGGCGGCATCGTGCAACGCGCGCCGGACGACGCTGCGCTTCGACAGGAACTGACGGGAACCGACATAGTTCGGCAGCCCCCAGACCTCGATGCCGGGTCCGTCCACTCGTGAGGCGGTCGGCGGCACCGACGCGCAGTCGCGCACCCGGACGGCCAGGCGCACCTCGTCGAACGCGGACAGGTAACGCCTCCAGAAGGAGTAGTCAGCACCTGCGACGGCCCAGACGCAGCCATCGGGCGTTCTCTCGAACCTGTGCTCCGAGGCAACGACGAGTCTCAACGGGGAACCTTCCCAGCCGCCGCGCGGTGCGGCGACACGGCTCGACGGAACAACGCTGCCTTCACCAGGCACTGGAAGAGGATGGAGATGACCACTGACCACGCCGCGCCACTCAGTCCGTACAGGGCGGTCAGGGAGGAGGCCGACACCAGCGTCATGCCGAGCGCCAGAATGTTCACCACGAGCTGACTACGGAACCGGTGGCCGGCGGACAGCCCGGCGTCGAGGAAGAAGCAGGCGGCGCCCACACCCACAGCAAGGATGAGCAGCGCCAAGACGGGACCGTAGGACCGGTAACCCGACCCGTAGAGCAGCTCCAGAGCTCGGCCGCCCAGCACGAGACATCCGGCGGTGGCAAGAACGGAGAACACTCCGGCACCCGCCAGCAGCCGGGCAACGAGCCGGCGAAGCTCGCACAGCCGGCCGGACGCGTGCAGCCGTGCCATTCTGGGCAACACCGTCTGGGCAACGGCCATGATGGCGACATTCGCCGCCAGTGCTGCATACCCGACCGCAGAGAAGACGCCCAGGCCTCCTGCTCCCTCGCTGTGCCCCACGACATACCGCGGAACGTTGGCCGTCAGAGACGTGACACAGGAGGCCGCGCCCAGCGGTGCCGCGGTTCGCGCCAGACTCGTGAGTCCCGGAGCCAACGACCGAACTTCGGTCAGCGTCCGCCCAGCCGCACGCCACCATGCCGGCCCGTAGGACGGACGCCACACAGTGTGTATGCAATATGCCAGCGAGCACAGGGATGCCAGCACTGAGCCTCCGACGGCGGAGACGATGCCGTGGTCCCGGCTGAGGAGAACCGTCATGAACAGGGCCGTCAAGGTCCCGTTCACCATCCACGACACCGCTACCTCTCGCATCATTTCGCGTCGCTGCAGTACACCGACGAACAGGTCGGTCATTCCGTCCACTGCTTTGGCAGTGCCGACGAGAACGACCACCACCGCAGCCGAGTCCGGCCAATAGACAGCCAGTGCGACGGCACCGACGAGACAAAGAGCAGCGCACATGCCGACTGCACGGAGGAGGACGTACTCGCGGACAGGATGCTTCTCGCTGCTGTCCGTCACGAGAACGGTCCGGAGCGACAGGCTCGCCAGCAACACCATGGGCGCGGCGACGGCGAGGCCCAGCGCATACTGACCCAGCATCACGTTGTCGCCCAGCCGAGCGATGACGACAGCGACCAGCAGCTGCGTCGCTGCGTAGACAGCGTTGCCGCTGAAGGACCACGCCACCCCGGCCGCTACGCTGCGCCCGGGAACCTGGCCGGACTCCGCCGCCTTCAAGGGTGCCGGCATTTCAGGAAGCAGCGACGATCTGCGCGTTCAATCTGGCCTCCGCGTACGCGGGGAGGCTACGGAACCATTCGATGGTCCGAACCAGCCCATCCTCCAGCGGAACGGGAGTGCTCTGCGGGAACAGCTCCGACAGGCGCACGCCGGACGCCTGGGAGGCTCGGACGTCGCCGATGCGTGCCGGCGCCAGGGAAATCTCCGGCTGCTCGCCCATCAAGGTGGACAGCATGTCGATGAGCTCCAGAATCGAGACCCGGGTGCCGAAGGCCAGGTTTACCGGCGTACGGGAGGTCACCCGGCGCACCGCCGCATCGGCCAATACATCTACCACGGAACCGACATAGGTGAAGTCGCGCGACTGGCGACCGTCTCCGTTGATCCGCAGGGGGGTTCTTCGCATGACCGCATCGATGAAGGCGGGGATGACGGCGGCGTAGGGATGACCGGCCTTCTGCAAAGGTCCGTACACGTTGAAGAACCGGAATGCCAATGCGGGTAGCCGGAACGACGCGGCATACGCCAACGTGTATGCCTCAGCAGCCAGCTTGCTGGCGGCGTACGGGCTCTGCGGGCGGGTCGGCAGATTCTCGTGCTTCGGTAGATGGTCGACGGATCCGTAGACCGAAGAGGACGACGCCGTTACGACATTCGCTCCGCACTCTCGGCAGGCCTCCAACACATGAAGTGTGCCCGTCGTGTTGACGTTGTGCGTGGTCACCGGATCGGCGAGCGAGCGCGGCACGGACGGCCTGGCTGCAAGGTGGACCACCGCATGGGCGCCGGAGACCACGTCGGCCACCGAACGCCGGTCCAGAATGCTTCCCTCAACCAGCTCGACGGGGATGCCGGCGAGGTTGCTGGAGCTGCCGGTGCTCAAGTCGTCGAAAGCGACGACCTCCGTGACCTCCGGGCGTCGAAGAAGTTCCCGGCAGAGATTGGCACCGATGAAGCCGGCACCTCCCGTGATCACAATCTTCATATCAAGTCCTCGGGGCTGGTCGTCGCCGCCGAGCAGGTCGCGCTCCCGCAGGCAGGCGACCACCTGTACGGCGGTACGGATTGACACGATGGGATGCCGACCCGAACGGGCCCGGTCGACCGGTCATGCAGTTGTGGTTTTGAGGTCGCCTCGTGGATGTTCAGCGGCGCCAGGACCGGTGAGGCCTGCCGTCTCCCGGAGACCGAGGAACTCAGGTGCTGTCGCCTCGCCCTGGGCGGCGACGCCCGTGCGACGGATGACGGCGCCTACGGTGGCGGCCAGGATCCGCAGGTCCAGCGCGAGGTTACGATGGTCGACGTACCAGACGTCGAGAGCGAACTTGCGGTCCCAGCTGATGGCGTTGCGACCGCGGACCTGCGCCAGGCCGGTAACTCCTGGCCGGACCTCATGCCGCCGGGCCTGTTCGGGCGTGTAGCGGTCCAGATAGGCCATCAGCAACGGGCGAGGCCCCACCAGACTCATGTGCCCGCACAGCACGTTCCACATCGTCGGCAGCTCATCGAGGCTGGTGGCCCGCAGAATCCGGCCGGCGGTGGTCAACCGGTCGTTCTCGCTGACCAGCCCACGACGTTCGTCGACCGGTCTCATCGTACGGAATTTGACCAACCGGAAGGGTCTGCCGTGCAGGCCAGGGCGGGTCTGCCGGAACAACACCGGCCGGCCGAGCGTGACCGCCACCGTCACGGCGACGATGAGCAGCGCCGGACTCGTCACCGCCAGCACCAGGGCCGCGCCCGATATGTCGATCAGCCGCTTGAGCCGGTGCTGCCTGCGGGTCACCGTTGCCTCCGCAGGAAGTCACCGATGATCTCCACGACCCTGTCAACCTGCGAATCAGTCAGCGCCGATCCGCTGGGCAGCACTATGCCGTTCTCCGCAAGCCGTTCCGCCGCTCCGGTCAGCAGGCTGCGTGCGCCGGCGAAGGCCGGCTGGAGATGCATCGGGGTGAACACGGGCCGGGTTTCGATGTCATTGGCGGCCAGAAAAGCGGCCAGCTGGGTGGCACGCCAGCCGGTCGCCTCAGGGTCGACCACCACGGTGGTGAGCCAGCAATTCGCGCCCTCGTCACCGTCGCCGAGAATGTGTACCCCCTTCACTGGGGCGAGCAGCTCGGCGTAACGCTTTCGAAGGTGACGTCTGCGGTCCAACATGCTGTCCAGGCGCTGGAGCTGTGCCCTGCCCAACGCGGCTAGCAGGTTGCTGAGTCCGTAGTTGTAACCGACGTCGGTGTGCCGCCAGTGGGCGCCTGGCTCGCGCGCCTGGCAGGCCAGGTGCCGGGCTCGCCCAGCGACGTCGGCGTCGTCGCAGAGCATCGCTCCGCCGCCCGACGTTGTCATGACCTTGTTGCCGTTGAAGGACAGCGCCGCTGCCCGGCCGAAGGTCCCGGCCGGACGGCCCCGGTACATGGCACCGAGCGCCTCTGCCGCGTCCTCCACCACCGGTACGCCATGCTCTGCGCACAACGGCAACAGGGACGCGTAGTCGGCGCAGCGGCCGAAGAGGTCAACCGGCACGACAGCACTCACCGCGCGTCCCTCGGCCTGCAGCGTACGCAGGAGATCGTCGACCAGAGCTACGTCGACATTGCCCGTCTCCGGGTCGGTGTCCACGAACACGGGTTCCGCACCGGCGTAGACGGCGGCGTTGGCTGTGGCCACGAACGTGAGTGTCGGGATCACGACGATGGTTCCCGCGGCGGCGCCGATGCTGCGGAGTCCCAGGTGCAGGGCAGCTGTTCCGGAGTTGACCGCTACGGCGTACTTGACACCTACCCGATCGGCGAGCTCGCGCTCGAACGCCTCGACGTCCGGCCCGACCGGCGCGACCCAGCCGGACCGCAGAGCTGCCATCAGGTAGCGCTCTTCCAAGGGTCCGACGTCGGGCGCGGACAGGTGGATCCGGCCGCTTGGGCGGGGGCCGCTCTGCGGCCGCTGCTCCACCCGGACAGACGCGGGAACCACTCCACTACCCATGGCCGCATACTGCCGCGACCTTGCCCATGGGGAGGGTTAATGGCGATTTATCACGCCTCCGGCGACGGTTAGCGGGACAGCGATCGCCACGGCGACAGCCACGGTAGAGGTGTGCGCGATGCTGACCCGGAGCCGGCCTGTCCATCCGGCACCGGCCGCAGAGATGAGGTGCGGTTCGGGCATTCCGCCGGGTCCAGGGCGGATCTCGATGTCCCGGGGCGACACCGCCAGAAATGGCGACAGGGCCTTGAGGACGGCCTCCTTGGCACACCATCGGCCGGCGTAGCTCTCCGCCGGCCGGGCCAGCTGACGACAGTGGGCGTGCTCGGCTTCCGTGAACAGGCCCGGTGCCGGCCGCCGCCACCGGGCCACTTCCTCCACGTCGACGCCCACCCCGATATCGGTTCCCGGCCCGATGTCCAGACCGGCCAGCAGCCGTTGAACGTCGTCGCGCATCAGACGTCCTCCGTCTCGGGAGCGAACAACACGCGGGCACGGGCCGGGTTGCCCGCCGCAAGGGCCCCCACAGGTACCTCCCGGTGCACCACCGCGCCCGCACTGATCTTCGAGCCGCAGCCCACCCGGACTCGGGGCAGAACGGCGGAGTGCGTTCCCAAGAACACATCCGACCCTAAGTCGACAGCGCCGTTCACCACCGCGTACGGCGAAAACACACAGTTGTCGCCGACGACCGCGTCGTGGCCGATGGAGGCGTACGTATTCAGCACGGTGTTCGCACCCACCGCGGCTCCGGTCCCCACAAAAGCGAACGGGCAGACCACGCAGCCGGCGCCGAGCCGGGCGTCACGGGCGACGTAAGCCGTCGGATGCACGAGGGTGGCGAGCCGACCTCCCCTCTTGGCGACCACGGTGGCCAGCCGACGTCGTACCACAGGGTCGCCCACCGCGATGACGAAGGCCGTCTCTGCATCGAACCCGACCGACCCCGCGCCGCCCAGCACGTCGACCGGCAGATCGAACCCGTCCAGGGCGCGGGGGTTGTCGTCGGCGAAGCCGAGCACCCGGTGGGTACCGGTGACCATGGCGACGTTCCCGGCATAGTGGTAGACCTCGCGGCCGAACCCGCCGGCGCCGACGATGACGAGCTTCATGTCAGGTGCATCCGTTCCAGGTCCACCGTGGTACGGCGGGCGAACGCCTGCACCAGGTCCTGGCCGTCCCAGACGCGATCGAAGGTCAGCGCCTCGCCGACCGGCACGATGCGGTCGATCCCTCGGCCGTTGAGATCCCGTACGAGTGCCATGAGTTCCTCGCGGTCGAAACCGAACTGAACGAGGGTCTGATCCCGGGGCGTGATCACCTCCGCGAGGTCCGACAGTGCATCGAGCCGCAACTCGAAGAAGACTCCACCGCCGCAGAACTCCCCCCGGATCCCGGCGCACGAGTCCAGCCGCAACACCGCGACGTGGTTGCCGTGAAAGCGAGTGGAGACCACCGGCCGGTCAATCACCGCACGATGCAGGAACCCGAGCCTTGCTATCGCCGCGGCGGCATCGATGCCATATCCGCGGTTCTGTGCCGTGCGGGCGAGCCGGGTGAAGAAGTCGGTGGCGGCGAGGTCCGACTCGGTCACACCGCCGATCCACACCACCAGGCGCGGGGAGGAGCAGCCGAGTTGGTCGAAGGCGTACGCGTCGGCGAAGAAGCGCTCCACCAGTCCCTGCCGCTCGTCCCTGGCGAGCGCCAGGTAGCCGCGGGCATCCAGCGCCGCAAGCGAGAACCGGTCGGGGAAGGTCAGCTCGGTGGCCCTCGGCGGCAGCGGGCTGCGCCGGACCTCGGTCACGGTGGCGTCGCCGCCCCAGATGACGCGCAGGTCGCACGCGGCCGACAGGGCCTCGGTGACGGCCGGGTCCGGTTCATACGTGATCATGGCGTTGGCCGCCTGGATTCCCGGGTGAGAGCCGTCCTCGATCAGGTCGCCGAGAACCTGGGTGATCAAGGCCGCCTGGTCTCCGGCGCGCCGTGGCAGCCGGATGATGTTGCGGTTGCCCACCAGCAGGGACAGCACCCAGGAGTAGACGAAGACGGTGTCCACGTTCGCCGGCGGGATGTGGAAGACCGTTCCACGTGGAACCAGCATCGTACGGTCGTCGCCGAGAGCGGCGAATGCCGAACGCAGCCGGCGGAGCTCGGCCGCCCGCATCCAGTAAGCCAGCGCCTGCGTCTCCGGCCGACCGCGGGACACCCGTCGCAGACGCTCGCCGAATGCCGTGCAGAACGCGATCGCCTCGTCGGCGAACGGAACGGAGGTCGGCGCAGAGAGTACCCGGGCGACCACGTCGTCGACGGTGACACGCTTGCCGTCCGGCACCACCTGACGCACGGTCGGACGCCCCACGTCGGCAAGAACAGTCATGCCGCCGGCACCGCCTCGGCTACCCGGGCATGCACGTCGCTGCAGCCTCGCAGTTCGGCCCGGGGAACGCGACCTACGACCTCGAGACGTCTGCCGCCCCAGCCCTGAGCGGGATCTCCTACACCGTGGACGACGCCGAGATCCTCGGTCAGCAGAGCATGGCCCGGATAGCTCAGGGGCAGGGCGCTGAGCACCTCGATGACCCCGACGGTGCCGTCGGGAGCCTCCTGCCACGTGGCCGGGTCCCGGATGATGACGTCGGCGAAGTTCGGCGGGTGCAGGAAGCCGTCCGGCCCCTCGAGGAAGACACTGCCGACCTGCTCGACCATGCCGTAGAAGTTGTGCACCCGGCGCAGCCCGGTGACCTCGCCCAGCACTCGCTTGAAGGTCCCGTTGTCCACCGCTTGGTCCTGCAGCGCCTTCCACCCGCCGCTGTGAATCAGCGTGGCGCCGCTCAGGTCCGCCTCCCCCACGTCCAGTCGTTGGAGCAGATAGCGCCACACCATGTAGGTGAAACCGAAGATCAGCAGCGGTTCGCCGTCATGGCGGCGGAGGAAGTCACGCAGGCCGTCGCGGTCCAGCTGCATGTCGTCGTCGAGGGCGTAGAAGTGCCTGCGACCCAGGGACGCCATGCCGAGCACCCCGGCCGCGCGGGCATTGAACCGCCGGCGGTCCCGGACGACGTTCGGGGCGTCGATGATGATCATCGGCAGCCGCCGGGGCCCGAGCACCGTAGCCATGATCGTGGTAAGGGCCCGGCTCTGCCGTTCCGCGGTGGCGCGATCCACGACGACGCTACTGACCGCCTGCCCGGTGGTGCCACTAGACGTCATCACCTTGAACACTTCGGCGTCCGGGATGCTCACCAGCCGGTGGCTCTTGAACAGCGAGACCGGAAGGTACGGAACTCCGGCCAGACCTTCCCCGCCGGTGGGCGGCAGAGTGGCGAGGATCCGGGCGTACGCGGCACAGCCCCGCCGGTGGTGCTCGGTGAGGCGACGCAGCTCGGTGACGAGCAGCCGCTCTTTGCACGACTGCTCGAGGCTGTACTGCGGTCGCTCGAAGAGCTCGTCGAGGCTCATGCCGGTACTCCGGCCTCGAGCGCACGGTAGTCGGTCTTGCCGTTCGCGAGCAGGGGCAGATTTTCGACCCGGACGAAGGTGAACGCCCGGGACGGTAGTCGTAGCTTGCCGCAGAGCTCGCGGCGTACGGCGGCGAACGTTGCCTCGTCGCCCCAGGCGCAGTGAATGACGACGTCCTCCGTCATGCCCGGCAGCGCCGCGGACGGGCCATGGTCACCGAGCAGAACCTCGATCTCGTCCAGACTGACCCGCACCCCTGACACCTTGGCGATCCGCTTCGTCCGGCCGGTGAGGAACAGGAAGCCCTCGTCGTCGAGGTATCCGACGTCGCCGGTGTCGAGGGTGTCGCCTTGTACGTCGCCCAGGGCCAGGTCAGCCCGGCTTTCGGCGTAGCCCATCATGACGTGCGGGCCTGTGCAGAGAACGGCGCCGGCGACCCCGGGCGGGGCGGGGCTGTCGTCCGCGGTACGGATGAGCACTCGAGTCCCCGGCAGGGCCACGCCGACGGAGCCCCGCTTGTCGGCCAGCCGGTGCGGAGGCAGGCATGTGATCCGGGGGGACGCTTCGGTCTGCCCGTACATGACGTAGAAGCGGCCCCCACGCGCGCGCATGAGGGCGTCGAACTCGGTCACCAACCGCTCGTCCAGGCGACCACCCGCCTGGGTGAGGGTGGTCAGCGCCGGCAGGTCCATCGACTCGAAGCCGATCCGGCGCAGGGTTCGGAAGGTGAAGGGCACCCCCGACATCGAGGTGACCCGATGGTCACTGACAGTGTCCCAGAAGCGCGGGGCCAGCAGGTCCGGCTCTGCCACCACAATGGTGGCGCCGGTCTGAAGATGCGAGTTGAGCACCGACATGCCGTAGCTGTAGTGCAGCGGAAGGCTGGTGACGGGTCGTTCGTCACGGGTGAGGGAAAGGGAGGCAGCCACCGCCTCAGCGCTCGCCATGAGGTTGCCACGCGACAACCTGACCAGCTTGGGGCTTCCGGTGCTCCCCGAGGTACTCAGCAGGACAGCGAGTTCCGGACTGATCGCCACGGCGGTGGCCGTACGCCTCGCCACGCCGTCCGTCACGCAGCGATAGTCGGGGGCAAGGCCAGGGTCTCGCCCCACGATGAACCGAGGATGGTACGTGTCGATCAGCCGTGCGGCGAGGTCGGAGCGCAGGCCCGGGTCCAGCAGGGCGACAGCGTGGCCGTAATGCAGACCGGCGAGGTACGCAACGATCGTGCGCACTGAGTTGTCGGCGAAGAGGAACATGAGGCTCGAGTCGGCGTCGCCGAGCCACTCCCGGCACGTCGAGACTCGGGTCTGCAGCTCCGCGTAGGTGACCAGGGTGCCTGTGGCGGCGTCGACCAGGGCCGGGTGGTCGTCGAAGTGGCGGAGGAACATGTCAGACGATCATTCCGCCGTCGACCCCGAGCACCTGCCCGGTGACGTAGCCGGCCAGCCCGGAGGCGAAGAACAGGATCGCCCGCGCCACGTCGTCCGGGCTGCCGACGCGCCCCATGGCGATGCTTGCCGCGCGCGACTCGAAGACGTCGGTCGGGAGCGCTCGCGTCATGTCGGTGTCGATGAAGCCCGGCGCCACCGCGTTGACCCGGATGCCATGCGGCGCCAGCTCCTTGGCCGCCGACCTGGTCAGGCCCAGCAGCGCGGCTTTCGTCGACGAGTAGACGATCTGGCCCGCGTTGCCGTGCGTACCGATGATGGAGCTCAGGTTGATGATCGAGCCTTCGCCGCGGCGTCGCATGAGCCGGGCGGCCGCCTGCAGGTGGTGGACGGCGCCGAAGGTGTTGACCCGGAAGCTATGCTCCACCAGCTCGTCGGAGACCATCCCGACCAACGCGTCCTGAAGCACGCCGGCGTTGTTGACCAGCACGTCGAGCCTCCCGTACGCCTTGAAGACGCGCTGGTAGGCGGCTCGGACCTGTTCAGGCTGGGCGGCGTCGCAGACGACGCCGAACGCCGCGGTCCCGTAGCACGCGGTGAGCTCCTTGACCCTTGTCTCGACCGCGCCCTCGTCACGGCTGCCATTGACGACGACGGTGGCGCCGTGCGCGGCGAGCAGCTCAGCGGTGCGCCACCCGATCCCGCGGGTGGATCCGGTCACCAGCGCCACCTTGCCGACCAAGCCCAACAGGTCAGTCAAAGTTCACCCCATGCCGGGCCAGGATGTTCGTGGCGGCCGCGAAGCTGTCCATGGCGAGAACGTCCTGGGTCTCGAGCATGACGTCGAACACCTGCTCAATCTCACCGACGAGATACATATGGGCCACCGAGTCCCACTGCTCGACCCTTCGGTACCTGAGGCCGTTCCAGTCGACCTGAGCGCCGAGGCCCAGCGTCTCGACGAACACTTTCTTCAACTTGTGGGTTGACACGCCATCAGCTCCGATCTCAGACCCTCGAAAGGGCGAACTTCCTCCTCCGGCCGACCGCGACGGATCGGTTCCGGGACCGTAGAGAGCGCGTGGCCCGAGTAATCCCAACGAGGAGCGATCACCATGACCGACGAACCGATCCGGATCCTCTTCGTCTGCCATGCCAACCTCTGCCGGTCTCCCATGGCGGAACGGCTGACCCGGCACACGCTCGCCGAACGGTTCGGCCGGGCCGGGGACGGGGTCGAAGTTGCCAGCGCGGGCACCCACGCGTGGAGCAACCTGCCCATGCATCCGCTGGCCGCCGAGGTCCTCGCCGAGTACGGAGTCGAGGATCTCCAGTTCAGCAGCCGGCGGCTCACGAGCAGCATGGTGGCCCGTGCCGATCTCATCCTGACGGCCACCCGGGCGCAGCGGTCGGCCTGTGTCGCGTTCGACCCCGTGGCGGTACGCCGGACCTTCACCATTCCGCAGTTCGGCCGGTACGCCGCCGGCCTGTCGACGGTGAGCCTGATGGGGCTTCGAACCCCGCGGGACCGGCTGGCGACGATGATTGAAGAGCTGTCCGTCGTGCGTGCCGGGGTCCCGGTGCCTGCGCCCGAGGATGACGAGCTCGCCGACCCGGTGCGATCACCCGTGCAGGTTTTCCGACGCTGCGCCGGCGCGATCCAGACCGTAGTTGACTCCATGACCGGCCTCATCCTGCCGATGCAGCTGACACCGTAGGAGCCGCGTCCCTGTGTTCGGGGTCTCCGCAGGCCATGATGTCCGCCATCCGGGCGCTCCGCTCGGTCCTCGCGGCCGCCCGGGAGGCTCGCCGGTTGCCACCGGAGTTCTTCGACGAGTACTCGTCGTAGTAGTAGGCCTCGGGGCCCTTCGCAGCGACCATGTTGAACACACAGCCGAGGAGTCGGGCATCGACGGATTCCAGGGCGCGGACCGCGGAGGTCACCTGGGTGCTGGTCGTCTTCCTCGACCGTGCCAGTAGCAACGCGCCGTCGGCGCGCGCCGCTACGACCGCACCGTCGGTCACAGGCAGCAACGGCGGACAGTCGACGATGATCATGTCGAAACGTCCGCGCAGGTCGTCGAGCAGGTTCGCCATGTGCTGGGAACCGAGGAGTTCGCTGGGGTTGGGCGGGAGGAAGCCGCTGGGCAGCACCCACAGGTCGGTGCCGTACCGCTGGACCACGTCATCCACTGAGGCTTTGCCGGCGAGGACGGTGGTCAGCCCCACTCCGCCTTCGACACCGAAGTAGTCGGCGATGCGCGGCCGCCGGAGGTCGGCGTCGATGATCAGGACCTGCTGGCCGGCCTCGGCGAAGAGGACAGCGAGGCCGCAGGCCGTCGACGACTTGCCCTCGCCGGGTACGGCGCTCGTCACCACCAGTGTCTTGACCGGGCGGTCGACGTCGACGTACTGCAGGTTGGTGCGAAGCTGGCGGAGCGCCTCGGCACGGGCGGAGTGACCGCCGACCGCCAGCATCAAGGGGCCGGCCTTCGCATCGGCGTCGAACGGCACACCGGCAAGAACGGGGGCCGAGGCCAGCTCATGCAGCGCCTCGCTGGTCTTCACCGTGGTGTCCAGCATCTCCCGCAGCACAGCGGCGCCGGCACCCACGATGAGCCCCAGAAGGCCGGCGAGGGCGAGGTTGCGTACCGGGCGGGGCGAGACGGGCACCTCGTCCAGCTCCGGTCCGGCGACCACCTCTACCTTCACCGAGGAGGAACGCATGCCCGGCGGCGTCTCCAGCGACTCCACCAGCCGTTTGAACTGGGTGGCCAATTCGGCAGCGATCAACAGCGACCGACGCTTGGAGCTGTCAGTTGCGACGGCCTCCAGCAGCACCGTCTCCGGCACCGCCTGAGCCGTGATGCGGTCACGGACTTCGTCGGCGGTCAGTCCCAGATCCGGTCGGCTTGCGACAGCGTTGGCCAGGCGGTCGCCCGTGAGCAGGTTGGCGTATGACTTGACCCGCTGCTGAGAGAAGAGACCACCTTGGTAGGCGTCGGCCACCCCGGTGTTGGGGGTGGTGATGAAAAACGTCACCGAGGTCGCGTACTTCGGGACGGTCTGCATCGTGATGAGCGCCATGACGCCCACGCTCACCGCGAGAGCGACTGCCACCATCCACCAACGCTTGCGGGCAACGCGGATGTAGTCGCGCAGATCCACGCTGGACCTCCTCAACGCTGTGCGTACCAAACAAGATATAGCGGTCAAGAAGGTCAAAGGGTGCAACATCGGTAACTTTCACCCCAAGACAGAAATACGCCTCTAGTCTCGGGCTAACGCGACGGCTTCGGCACTGCGTAGGTCGAACGCACATTCCTCGCCCACACCATCGGGCAACTGGATGGACGGAGGCGCTACCCGTGCGCGCACAAGATTCCGGTGGATCCGCGCCGGCCCGGTTCCGCCCGTGGGTTCCGTTGTCGGTCGACAGTGCGGCGTGGGCGGCCGGCCTCGTGGCGGCGGTTCTGACCCGATACGAGTTCTCGCTGACCCGAGACCAGTTTGCCGCCACGATGGTCGTGGTGCTGCTCGCCGTCGGACTGAACGCGGGAATCGGGCACATACAGTTCCTCTACCGAGGCCGCTATCGGTACGCCTCCTTCGAGGAGGTCCGCGCCGTCTTTCTGACAGTCGTCCAGTCGGCCGCCGCGATTCTGCTCCTCGACCTCGTCCTGCCACACCGCCCACTGCCCGCGAGCGCCCCCATCGTCGGCGGGATGCTGGCGCTGGTGCTGATGCTCGCTGTGCGCTACCTGCGCCGCCTGCAGCGGGAGCGTTCCCAGCGCCCGGACGCCGCGCTCGCCACGCCCGTACTGCTGTTCGGCGCGGGAGCCGCCGGCTACTCGCTGCTGCGCTCCATGCTCTTCAATCCGCGCAGCAGGTACATCCCCGCCGGGCTGATCGACGACGACCCGCTCAAGCGTCACCTGCGGGCGTACGGCGTGCCCGTCCTGGGCGGGCGCGAGCACATCCCGGCCGCTCTGGCCCGCACCGGCGCGTCCACCCTCGTGCTGGCCGTCGCCAACGCCGACGCCGAGCTCGTCCGGGAGGTACGCCGGATCACCCTCGCGGCCGGCGCCACATTCAAGGTGGTGCCGCCGGTCGGCGAGCTGCTCGACAACCGGGTGAGCGTCACGGACGTCCGGGACGTGCAGATCACCGACCTGCTCGGCCGGCATCAGATCGACACCGATGTCGACTCGATCGCCGGGTATCTGGCCGGCAAGCGCGTCCTCGTCACCGGCGCCGGCGGGTCCATCGGCTCCGAGCTCTGCCGGCAGATCGACCGCTATGGGCCCGCGGAGCTGATGATGCTCGACCGGGACGAGTCGGCGCTGCACGCGGTGCAGTTGTCGCTGGATCGCCGGGCCTCCCTCGACGATCCGGCGGTCATCCTGGCGGACCTGCGCGACACCGACCGCATTCGGAAGATCTTCGAGACCCGACGTCCGCAGGTGGTCTTCCACGCCGCGGCGCTGAAGCACCTGCCGCTGCTCCAGCGGTATCCCGGCGAGGCGGTCAAGACCAACATCTGGGGCACGCTGGCCGTGCTCGAAGCCGCCGCCGGTGTCGAGCGCTTCGTCAACATCTCCACCGACAAGGCCGCCAACCCCGTGAGCGTTCTGGGGTACTCGAAGCGGATCACCGAGCGGCTGACCGCGTACACGGCCGCGCGGACCGGTGGCACGTTTCTCAGTGTCCGGTTCGGCAACGTGCTGGGCAGCCGCGGGTCGGTTCTCACCGCCTTCACCGCGCAGATCGCCGCCGGTGGCCCGATCACTGTCACCCATCCCGATGTGACCCGCTACTTCATGACCACGCAGGAGGCCGTGCACCTGGTCATCGGTGCGGCGGCGATCGGGCGTGGCGGCGAGGCGCTCGTGCTCGAGATGGGCAAGCCGGTACGCATCGCCGAGGTGGCCGAGCAGATGGCCCAGCTGGCGGCCGCTCCCATCGATATCGAGTACTCCAGCCTGCGCCCGGGCGAGAAGCTGCACGAGGAGCTGTTCGGGGCCGATGAGATCGACCGGCGCCCGCTGCACCCGCTCATCTCGCACGTGGAGGTGCCGCCCCTGGATCCCGGCCTTGTGCGGGTCCTCGACGCCGACGCACCGGCGGACGTGCTGACCGGGCGGCTCGCCGAGCTGTGCGGCGACCGCACCGGTACGGCCGGACCGCCGAAGCTGCCCCGCCACGAGCAGGCCGCCCAGCAGATCCGTACCGAACTGCGGCTGGCCGGAACCCGGGAGCCGTCGGCGTCCTGACGTCAGGAAGCGCTGCCACCCGGGATGCTGCGGGCCAGGTGCCCCGACAACCAGTCGAAGGCCGGCGACGCCATCCGCCGCCAGAGCGTGGGGCTGTGCCCGCCGCGGGGCAGCTCGACGGCCGTCACGTTGAGCGGTGGCCGGGCCAGGCGGACGACGTCCCGGGAACCGTCGCGCGACTCCGTGTCGTCGGCGGCCCAGGCCACGTACAACGCCACCCGGGGCGGGGGCAGGTGCCGCAGCCGCCACGCGACGTTGTTGGTGGTGTGCTCGCTGCCGTCGCCGATCGTGATCGCCGGACGGCTGTCGCCGGACAGCGACGCCGCGGCCGCGTAACGCTCGGGGTGCCGCAGCGCCAGGTTCATCGCGCAGAAGCCGCCGGACGAGTACCCGATCAACCCCCAGGCGGCGGCGTCGGCGCGGACCCGCAGGTGCTGCACCGCGTACGCGGCGACGTCGGTGGTCAGGAACGTCTCGGTCCGGGGCCCGCCGACGAGATCGGTGCACTCGGTGTCCAGCATCCGGCGCGGTGTCTGGTACGGGAACAGCACGACGGTCGGGGCCATCCGCCCGGCCGCCATCTCGCTGTCCAGGTGCCGGACGACGTCCAGGCGGCGGATCCAGGTGCTGGGCGAGCCCGGAAAGCCGTGGAACACCTCGATGACCGGGAACCGCCGGTTCGCACCGGCCGGGCTGTCGTAGGCGGCGGGCAGGTAGACGCCCATCGTGAGGGTCAGGCCGCTGGCCCGGCCGGGCACGGTGACCGTCAGAAGCCGGCCGCCGCCGGGCCGGCGTGCGACGCCCGCCGACAGTGACGCCCCGCGCGCCGGCTCGTCGACGAGGGCGGACCACGACGGGTACGCCACGGTCAGCCGGTTGATCTGCACGGCACACGTCGCCGCCAGCATCACGACGACCAGCGCGGCGAGCACCGTACGGCCGAACACCCCGCGGCGGTCCCAGAAGAAGGCGAGCGCCAGCGTGGCGAGGAGGACCGCCGCGGCTCCCAGCGCGACCGTGGCCGGGGAGTCGATGGTCATGGCCGCACCGGCGTCACGAGCGGCGCCGGAAGCCGGTCGGCGGCCTCGGCGAGCGCGGCGCCCCATCCGTGCTCGGCGGTGACCACAGTGGTCAGAGCCGGGTCGGCCGTGGCGAGCCGTTGGGCGAGGTCCCGGTGCGGTCGATCCGTGACCAGCGCCCTGCCGTGGGCGGCCACGCGGGCGAGCCGCGGTAGCCGGTCGACCAACTGGTCGACGTCGGTGGCCGTCCGCGGCGTGAGCGCGACGGTGACCACGTCCGGGAGCTGCCGGGCCGCCGCTCGCACCTCCTCCACCTCGGCCGAACGGCAGAGGACGACGATCACGGGGAACGAGACCTGCGGCCGTTCGGCGTATCCGGCCGGCACCACCACGCCTGCCCCGGGCCGGCGGTCGTCGGGGGCCGGCGACGACACGACGGCGACCTTCTCCGTCCGGTCGCCCGCCAGGTCTCCCCAGGACGGGTAGAACGTCTGGTTCCTGTTCTCGATCAACCCGACCGTGACGACCACGAGAACTTCGGCACAGACCAATGCGACCGTACGCGTGAAGACCCGTCGCCGCCGTCCGCCGCGGGACCACGTGCGTACCGTCGCGACGAGCGCGACCACCGACAGGCCGGCGGCGAGCACGATCAGCGGGATGCCGGTCAGGCTCATGGTGCCGGCTCCGCGATTGACGCCGGCCCCGCGAGTGACGCCGGCTGCGCGACTAGGGTCGGTTCCGCGATGAGGGCCGGCTCCGCGGTCAGGGCCGGCTCCGCGAGCCGGCGCCGCCGCGACGGCAGGAACGCCTCGGCGCTGAGCGCGGCGACCGCGATCCGGGGCAGGTCCCGGCCGGACGGGAAGCAGAGGAACCGGGGCTGCCAGGTCGGCTGGTACTTGGCGTTGGCCCGGTACAGCGAGTCGATCTGCCAGAGCCCGGACATGGCCCGCAGCAGCCGGGCCCAGACGCGGACGACAGGCCCGGCGCCCAGCTGCTCGGCACGGGCGAGGACCGAGCGCAGCACCGCGAAGTTCAGCGAGATCCGCTCGACGCCCAGGGCGGCCGCCGCCTCCACCGCGCTGACGATCATCAGCTCGGTGAGGCCGTTGTCGGCGCTGCGGTCGCCGCGCATGAGGTCCAGGGACAGTCCGGAATCGCCCCACGGCACGAACTGCAGCAGTCCGCGCATGCGACCCTCGGCGTCGCGGCAGAGCACGAGCACGCAGTCGCCGTCGGCGGTGTCGCCGAACCGCGACAACGCCATGGAGAAGCCGCGTTCCACCGCGTCCTGCCGGAAGGCCACCGCACAGTGCCGGGCCTCGGCGAGCGCGGCGCCGTCCAGGTCCCGCCGCCGGACGACCTCGCAGGTGTACCCGGCGCGGCGCATGCGGCCGACCGCCTGCCGCACCGTCCGCATGCTGCGCCCCTGCAGCGTGAACCCGGGCACGTCGAGGATCGCCTCGTCGCCCAGCTCGATCGCGTCGAGCCCGAAGCGCTGGTACGCCGTGCCACCGGCCGTACCGCAGGCCAGCACCGCCGGAGTCCAGCCGTGCGCGTCGCAGTCGGCCAGCCAGGCCGCGATCGCCTCCGGCCACGCCGAGGGGATGCCCACCGGGTCACCGGAGGCGAGACTGACCCCGTTGACCACCCGGTACGCCACGGCCGCGCGCCGCGACGGCGCCCAGATGAACGACTTGTCGGGCCGCAGGGCGAAGTAGCCGAGCGAGTCTCCGGCGCCGTGCCGGGCGAGCAGCGTACGCACCTGCTGCTCGTCGTCGGGCTCCCAGGACGACCGCCGGGTGCCCGGCCGCAGCAGCACCACCGCGCCCGCGGCGAACCCGAGCAGCCCGAAGGCGCCGGTGGTCCAGTCCACAGTGGCCGTCGTGGCGACGCGGTCGAAGTGCAGCGGGCCGGTGACCCCGACCATGCCGAGCAGGACGTGCTCCGCCCACCGGGCCGGGCCGGCGTGGTCGGTGATCTGGCCGGCCCGCAGGGCGATCTCCGCGAACCCGAGCCCGAACCCGGCGAGGAGGAAGCCGGCGCACACCCCGAGCGCTCCCCACCGGTTCCTCAGGTCGCCCCGGGCGTAGAAGCGGTCCCGCTCGACCACGAGCACTCCCAGCAGCACCGCAGCGACCAGCGCGGGAGCCGGCGTCGCCTTGGCCAGGTGCAGCACCACGCTGAACGCACACAGCACAGTGGTCAGCTGCCAGGCCCGTCGCTTGCCGCGCCGCAGCCCCGCACCCAGATACACCAGGAGCAGGCCGACCACGGCGATCGCGGTCCGCGCGGTGACCATGCCGAAGGTCGGCATGATGTGGGCCAGCGCGGACATCCGGTGATGCCAGGACGGCAGGATCGCGGTCACCGCATCGAACAGGCCCACCACCTGCACGGCCCGCGCCACCACGGCCCGCGACGGCGGCGGCCGCCACGGAACCGGATTGGCGGAGCCACGCACCGCACTACGCTCCGCCGTCGCCGTGGCGCCTCGCGCGTTCACCGACATCGTCACCCTCCCCGTCAAGCAGCGAACCCATCCTGCTTGTGCCGCCGCGTCCTGGCGTCGGCCGACGGTAGGGACCTCGCGCAAGGCCCCTACAACTTTCGACCGATGCCGGGATGAACCCTGAGGCCCCTCAGGGTCGTGGAGAGGCGACCTATCCGATACCGCCGTTTCGCCCCATCCGTACGCCGGTGCCGACCCTGGCCGCCCGCCCGGCGAGATCGGGGGCGAGCGCGGGTCGGACCCGGATGTTGACAGCTCGCTCCCTGCCTAGTTTCAGGTTCGACACAGCAATCAAGGGGGACAGCAATGCGAAGGCGACCGGTCACGGTGAGAGTGGCGCGATGGAGCGCCGAACACCCATGGCGCGCGATAGCGCTGTGGATCGTGTTCGTCGCGGTGTGCTTCGTCGGTGGCAACGCCGCCGGGCTGAACGAGGCCACGGCGGAGGACATGGCGGTGGGCGAGTCCGGCCGCGCCAGCGTCATCATCGAGCACGGCGCGTTCGCCGACGAACCCGCCGTCGACAACGTCCTGATCACCGCCCGCTCCGGCACGCTCGACAAGCGCGCCGCCGACGACGCGGCCAAGGCGGCTGCGGACCGGCTCCGGACCGTACCCGGGGTGGCGAAGATCGGCGAGGCGATCCCGGCCACCGACGGCACCGCGCTGCTCGTACCCATCACGATGAGCGGCGACCCGGCGACCGCCTCCGACCGGATCGAGCCGCTGCGCGCCGCCACCGCGGAAGTGCAGCAGCAATATCCCGCCCTGCGGGTCGAGCAGGTCGGCGGCCCGTCCATCGGCAAGGCCCTCGACGACACCCTGGGCAAGGACTTCAAGCGCGCCGAGTGGCTGAGCCTGCCGGTGACCCTGGCGATCCTGGCGATCGCGTTCGGCGCCCTCATCGCCGCCGGCATCCCGGTGCTGCTGGCCCTGTCCTCGGTGGCCGCCGCCATCGGCCTCTCCACGCTGGCGTCGCACCTGGTCCCGGCCGACGACGCGGCCTCCAGCGTCATCCTGCTCATCGGCATGGCCGTCGGCGTCGACTACTCGCTGTTCTACGTCCGCCGCGAGCGAGAGGAACGCGCCAAGGGACGCGGTCACGTAGACGCGGTGGAGATCGCGGCGGAGACGTCCGGCCACGCGGTCGTCGTCTCCGGTACGGCAGTGATCATCTCCATGGCCGGCCTCTTCCTCGCCAACGACGCCATCTTCTCCTCGCTGGCCGTGGGCTCGATCCTCGTCGTGGCCGTAGCGGTGATCGGCTCGCTGACCGTGCTGCCCGCCCTGCTGGCGAAGCTGGGCCGCTGGGTCGACCGGCCGCGGGTGCCGCTGCTGTGGCGTCTCGCCGCCCGGCGTACCAGCGCCGACGGCCAGACCTCGCCCAGCCGCTTCTGGTCGACCGTGCTCCGCCCCGCCCTGCGCCGCCCGCTGCCCACCCTGCTGGTCAGCGTCGGCGTACTGCTCGCCCTGGCGGCGCCCGCGCTGGGCATGCAGCTCAAGCTGCCCGGCACCGAGGACCTGCCGCGGACGACCCCGGCCATGCAGGCGTACGACCGGCTGGCGGCGGCCTACCCGAGCAACGGCACCCGGCACATCGTGGCCGTCGAGGCCCCGGCCGACCAGGCGACCGCCGTCAAGGCGGCCCTGACCCGCCTGGCGGACAGCACCCAGGGCGACCGGCTGTTCGCGCCTCAGGAACAGACCGGCCCGGACATCGAGGTCTCGCCCGGCAAGCGCGTCTCCATCCTGTACGTGGCCACCCCGTTCACCTCCCGCAGCGAGGAGGCCGTCCAGTCCCTGGAGCGGCTCCGCGACGACCTGGTCCCGGCCGCGCTGGGCGGGCTGAACGGCGCCTCGTACGCGGTCGGCGGCGACGTCGCGGCCAGCAAGGACTATGCCTCACACATCTGGCACAAGCTCCCGATCGTCGTCGGCTTCGTGCTCCTGCTGACGTTCCTGGTGATGGCGTGGACCTTCCGGTCCGTGGTGGTGGCCCTCACCTCGATCCTGCTCAACCTGCTGTCGGCCGCGGCGGCGTACGGCCTGCTGGTCCTGGTCTTCCAGAACACCTGGGCCGAGGGCGCGCTGGGCTTCACCTCGATCGGAGCGATCGTCACCTGGCTGCCGCTGTTCCTGTTCGTGGTCCTGTTCGGCCTCTCGATGGACTATCACGTCTTCGTGGTCAGCCGGATCCGCGAGGCGGTCCTGCGCGGCGTCGGGAACCGCGAGGCGGTCGCGGAGGGCATCACCGGCTCGGCGGGCGTGGTGACCAGCGCCGCGATCGTCATGGTGGCCGTCTTCTCGATCTTCGCGACACTGTCCACCATCGACATGAAGCAGCTCGGCGTGGGCCTCGCGGCGGCGATCCTGCTCGACGCGACGCTGATCCGCGGCGTGGTGCTCCCCTCCCTCATGACACTCCTCGGCCCCGCGAACTGGTGGGCGCCGCGGCTGCTGCGGGGACGCGGGAAGCACTCGGCCGGCGGCCGGGGCCCCGCCTCGCCGGCGACGGAGGAGGGCGAGCCGACCGGCGAGCTGGTAGGCGTGCACTGATCGGGGGCGGGACCGGCCGGGAGTCAGCTGCTCCCGGCCGGTTCCGTACGTGCGAGATAGACCGTGTTCGTCGAAAGCCGCCCCTGCAACGGATTGTCGAAGGCGACCACCTCCGCACGAGCGCTAGCGAAAACCTCGCCCAGCAGAGCGGTGAAGGCGTCGTCGGGCGGATCGTTCGACCACAGGCCGAACACGCCGCCGGGATGCAACCGGGCGGCCAACCGGCGCAGGCCCTCGACGGTGTAGAAGTCCGCATGCCCGGGATGCAGGAGGTGGCGAGGACTGTGGTCGATGTCGGCGAGCACCGCGTGCACGGGCCCGTAACCGGCGGGGTCCGCGGTGAGTGCGAAGAAGTCGGCGTGCAACAGACGGCTACGGGAATCCGTGACGACCGCCTCAGCGAACGGCAGCAACCGCCGCTGATGCCACGAGATGACCTCGTCGAGCGCGTCCACCACCAGCAACGACCGCACCCGGGGATCGGCCAGCACGGCGTCGGCCGTGTACCCCAGCCCGAGCCCGCCGACGACCACGTCCAGGCCACCGCCGGCGTCCAGCTCCGCCAGTCCCAGCCGGGCCAGCTCCACCTCGGCGACGGTGAACAGGCTCGACATGAGGAACTCGTCGCCGAGCTTCACCTCGTACACATCGATTTTGAGCATCGGATCCCGGCGCCGACGCAGACTCAGCTCCCCCATCGGGGTCTCCCGGAAGGCGAGCTCCGCGAACCGCGCGCTCATCAGGTGCCGCAGAACGTGCGGTAGACGCCGAAGTCCTCGGGAGCCGCGGCGGCATACCGCTCGAGCCCGGGCCGCTCCTCGAAAGGAGCACTCACCGCCCGCACCAACGTCTCGACGTCGCCGCCCGCCAGCGCCTCCTCCACCAGATGATTGCGCGGAATGTAGATCGGATTGACCCGGTCCATCGCGTCAGCGTCCGGACCCAGAGCCCGCCACCGCGCCGACCACCCGGCGAACCGCACATCCCCCGGCTCACCGCGAGCCACCGCGGACAGGCCCCGGAAGAACGACGTGTAGTCGACCCGGTTCTCGTGCAGCAGAGTCAGCAGCTCGTCGACCAACGCCCGGTCCACGTCGCCGGTCAGCCCCAGCTTCGCCCACATCCCGGCCGACGACACCGCGTTGTACTCACCCCGGAACCGCCCGAGCACCGCCATGGCGGCATCCACATCATCGTCGATCAGCGGGAGCAAGGCCTCCGCCAGCCGGGCCAGGTTCCACTCCGCCACCAGAGGCTGGTTGCCGTAGGCGTACCGCCCGGCATGATCGATGGAGCTGTAGACGGTGGCCGGGTCGAAGGCCTCCATGAACGCGCAGGGCCCGTAGTCGATCGTCTCCCCGGAGATCGTCATGTTGTCGGTGTTCATGACCCCGTGCACGAACCCCACGAGCATCCACCGAGCGACAAGCGCCGCCTGAGCGGAGACCACCGCCTCGAGAAGCCCCAGGTACGGCCGCTGAGCCCCGGCCGCCTCCGGATGATGCCGGCTGATCGCATGATCGGCGAGGCGCCGCAGCAGATCCCCGTCGCCACTCGCCCGCGCGTACTGAAAACTGCCGACCCGCAGATGACTCGCGGCAACCCGGGCGAGCACGGCCCCCGGCAGCGGCGTCTCGCGGTACACGGTGCGTCCCGTCGCCACCACGGCCAGGGAACGGGTGGTGGGGATGCCCAGCGCGTGCATGGCCCGGCTGACGACGTACTCCCGCAGCATCGGACCGACCGCGGCCAGCCCGTCACCCCCACGGGCGAAGGGCGTCCGCCCGGAGCCCTTGAGATGCAGATCCCGCACCCGGCCCTCGCGATCGGTCACCTCGCCGAGCAGCAGCGCGCGGCCGTCACCGAGCCGGGGAACGAACGAGCCGAACTGATGCCCGGCATAGGCCTGAGCGACCGGAGAAGCGGACTCGGGAAGCTTGGCGCCGAGAAGAAAGCCCAGGCCATCGGGGGTACGCAGCCAGTCCGCGTCGAGGCCGAGCTCGGCGGCGAGTTCCTCGTCTAGGACGAGCAGGCGAGGCTCGGGGGCGTCGTCGGCCTGCCAGGAGACGGCCATCTCGGGCAGCTCGCGAGCAAAGCGATCGCCGAGGACGACACCGGGCGGCGGGGCAAGGGTCACCCCACCCAGCGTACGTGCCGAAGCGGCAAAACGGTCCGCGCCGCCGTCACCCGACCTGACGACCGAACATCCATTCACATCAGCGAATGCTGGTGCGTCGCCCGTACACTGCCGTCGTGGATCAGCTCGATCGGCGGTCGTGACTGTGGCGTCGAGGCCGCACCCGCACGGCGGCGACGGCGGGTCCGGGAAACGGCCGCCATCGGAGAGCGGCGACGGGAGTCCGGCACGGCCCCGTGGCGCCAGCGGCGGGACGCCGTCCGGCATCGCCCGGGCACAAGACGAGGTGGAGGCGGAGGCTCAGCTCGGACGTGCTGGTGCGGCCGCGAGCTCCCCACCCCGGCCGGTGGTGAGCAGTAGCGGGCCACCATGGCCAACCTCCGACTCCGTCACAGGCAGCGCCCGGGGCCGGAACCTGAACCCGCCCCACCGACGGCACACCATCAACGGAGCCCGGAACGGGGAGATCAAGCCGAGCAACACCGTCTACCTGCGCGGTTACGAAGACGTCGCTACGCAGGACGTCCAGGCGATTGCCGCCGGTCACGCCACCTGGAACGAGCGGACACAGCGGTATGAGATCAATGGCCGCTCCTATGGCGTCGAGCCCAGCGGCACGGTTTTCCCCTCATCCGGCACCGGTATGGTGAGGCTCGACCGCAACGAGTACGCGGCGCTCCAGCAGATCGTCCGGGCCGGCGGTGACCTGTCCGCCGCCCCCCAACTGAGCAGAAACCCGCGTTTCACCGGCAATCCCGAAGCGGTGGCCAAGGCCAAAGCGATCTACGACGGGACTTATCAACCGTGAGTTACGGCTTCTTGATCTACGGCCGGCTGGACCGCGACCGGCTGGCGGCGGCCCTCGCCGATCTGCTGTCGCTTCCGGTGGAGTCGGTGGACGTAGGCGCCGAAGACGACGACGATCGCAACTGGTCGGCGCCGGTCAGTTGCACGGTCACCCCCGTCACCGGTGAGCTGCACTGGCACCTCGACATCTATCTGACTCAGGCCGTGCATACCCCGCCACCCGAGCCGGTAGCCGCCGCCTGGCTGGCCAACAGCCTCCGCACGGTCGTCGGTTATCAGGCGGTCCCCGAGCCGCCCAGCGCGTACTGGCTGGTCGGTCCCGACGGAGTCCGGACCCGTGCCCGCATCTACGAAGAAGACGCCGACGACTTCTCCACTCTGCGCATCGACGCCGTCGAAAAACCATTGGCGGCACTTCCGGGACTCCCCATATCGGCCATTCCCGAGGTGATCCGAAGCTACCGGATGCCGACGCCGGTCACCGATCACGTGCTGGCGCGGCTCAATGCTGCCGACACCCCAACGGACGATGCCGCCGCCATGGCGATCCGATCCGCGACCAATCGGCTCGGTGCGTGGGAGGACATGGTCACCCGGCTCGTCGGGGGCTGGCCACCGGACGGGTGGTACCCAGCCGAGTACTACCGCGAGGATCTGGAGACCCGCGACAAGCTGGCCTCCACCATCACCGAACTGCCGGCGAGGGCCCGGGACGAGATCGGTCGCGCCGCGGCCGAGGTGGACCGCCGATTCGCCGAAGCCACCCGAGACGACGGGGGCCAGGCGTTGGCGGCGGCGACCGGCGCCGGGCCGGCCGAGTCTCCCGGCCGGCCCGGCGCGGCGGACCGGTGGTGGTGGAACCGCATACCGGAGTCACTACCCTGGCAGAACGCTCCCGGTCCGCTCAGTGCATGAACGTCAGCGCAAGCGGGTGAGGCGGGGAACGAGCGGCCCGTCCTGATACCCCGGCACCGCCGACCCGGCGGTCGTCGCCAGCGCCGCATAACTGCCGTCCCGGGACAGCACCGCGCCGTCCCACGCTCGCCGCGTGTTCAGCAGATCTCCGGGCAGCGGCGCATACCACCCCCCGAGCCGCACCGACGCACCCGTGAAGCCCGGCACCGACAGCACACTCCGGCGACCGTCGGCACTCCGCTCCACCACCACAATCGCCCGCAGCCCGTCGCGGGACAACCGGCCGTCGGCCACCCGGTCCGCGGTCGAGCCGGCGCCCGGGTCGCGGCTCGCCACCACCGTGCTGCCCGTGGTCAGATCTCGCCAGTACGCCTGCGTCGTGTACGAGCCCACGTTCCCCGCCACCTGGTCCCAGGACGTGAAGAGCGCGTACCGGCCGTCGCTGGACAGGTCGAGCAGCTCACCCCACGAGTCGGCTCGCCCGTCCGGCCATGCCGACACCATCCGCGTGCTGCCCGCCGTCAGGTCCCGGCGGTACGCGTGGGCCGAGTACGGCGACGCCCCCGTGGCAGCGCTGAGGTCCGCGGCGCTGGACGTGAACCCCACGTACCTCCCGTCGCCGGACAGCACGGGCCGGGAGCTGGCGCTGTTGCCCGGGGCGCCGGAGCGGTTCTTGCTGGCGAGCGTCTGGACTCCGGTTGCCACGGTCGCGACCAGGATCTGGTCGGTGATGGCATAGCCGGTCCCGCCCCACAGGGCCGGCTCGGAGGACACGTACGCGACCCTGGTGCCGTCGGCGCTGACCGAGGGCGTACCGCTGTGCCCGGCCGCGTTTCCTCCCGGTGGGCGGCTGATCAGCTTGGTCGTGCCGGTGGTGCGGTCCGTCAGGTAGACGTCGGCCGTGTCGTTGGTGTCGGCTGTGGACAGCCGTGCCGTCGAGGTGAAGGCGATCCAGCGGCCGTCCGCCGAGATGTCCGGGGCCCAGCTTTCGCCGTTGCCGCCGCTGCTGACCAGGGTGGTCGTCGCGGTGGACAGGTCGGTGACGTACACGTCGGCCTGGCCGTCGGTGTCGGCGGTGACCACCGGCGCGGACGTGGTGAACGCGGCATATCGGCCGTCGCCGCTCAGCGAGAGCGAGCCTGCGTCGGTGGACAGCTGGCCGCCGCCGGGGGCGCGCACCACCGGCACCGACTCGTTCACCGCGGGGAGGGCGGGGGTTCGGACCGCGAGCGTCACCGAGGAGGTGGCGGTGCGGCCCGCGCTGTCCCGTACCTGTGCGGTGAAGGTGACGGGCGCGCCGGCCGCCGGTGGCGTGCCGGAGATCAACCCCGCGCTGCTCAGGGTCAGGCCCGCCGGTGGCGCGCCCGCCGAGACCTTCCACGTGTACGGGCCCAGCCCGCCCGTCGCCCCCAGGGCCACCCGGTACGCCCGCCCGGTGAGCGCGTCGGGCAGCCGTACCGTTCCCGGAGCGGTCAGGGGCAGCGGCGTGGTCAGCGTCGTCAGCAGGAGGTTCGCGGTGTCGCCCGGGACACCGGTGATCGCGCGCGGCGTTGCCAGCGACGTGAGCCGGGCGGCGACGATGGCCGGGCTCAGCGCCGGTTCGCGGCCGAGGAGCAGGGCGGCGGCGCCGGCGACGTGCGGGGTGGCCATCGACGTGCCGGACATCGTCGTGGTGGCGGTGTCGGACCAGACGGCGGCGGACGTGATGTCGTCGCCGGGGGCGAGGATGTCGACGCAGGGTCCGCGGTTGGAGAAGCCGGCGAGCGTGTCCGTCCGGGTCGTTGCGCCGACGGTGAGGGCGGCCGGGACGCGCGCCGGGCTGATCCCGCAGGCGTCCGCGCTGTCGTTGCCGGCCGCGGTGACCACGGTGATGCCGTCGGCCAGCGTGGCGGTGATCGCCTGGTCGAGGACGGTGGACGGGTCGCCGCCGAGGCTCAGGTTGACGACCGCCGGGCCGCCGGTGTGGTGGGCGATCACCCAGTCGAGGCCGGCGGCGACCGACTCGTCCGTGCCGTTGCCCTGGCAGTCGAGCACGCGTACGCCCACGACTTTCGCCTTCTTCGCCACGCCGTAGTGGGAGCCGGCCACGGTTCCTGCCACGTGCGTACCGTGGCCGTTGCAGTCGGTGGTGCCGAACGGGTCGTCGACCGTGCTGACGCCCGCGGTGCTCCGCCCGGTCAGTTCGGTGTGGGTGGTGCTGACGCCGGTGTCGACGATGTAGACGGTCACCCCGGAGCCGCCGCCGGTCCAGGTGTACGCCCCGTCGAGCGGGAGTGCGCGCTGGTCGACGCGGTCGATGCCCCAGGTGGCTCCGGTCTGGGTGTCGGTGGCATGGACCGGGCGGACCGGGCTCACCGTCGCGACGTCGGGATCACGGCGCAGCCGGGCCGCGGCGGCGGGGGTCAGCTCGGCGCTGAAGGCGGGGAGTGCGCGCTGCAGCACCCGCTTCACCCGTACGCCGGTCCCGCGCATCCTGGCGGCCACGGCGTCGACCGGCGCGCGCCGGTCGCTTCTCACGGTGACCAGGTAGCGGCCGGTGTGTTCCGCCGCTCGGGCCGGCGTGGGCACCATCGTCGTGGCCAGCATCGCCGCGACCGTCATGAGACGCATCATCGCTTCCTGGCCTCCGCGAGGATCTGCTTCGCCTCCACATTGGTCAGTCCCAGCTCTTTCAGCAACCGCCGCTGGGGCATCAGCAGCAGGAACCCGATCGCCACCCCGGCGACCGGGCTCAGCAGCACCGCGGGCGCGCCGGCGGCCGCCAGCCCGAGGAAGAGGGGGATGACCACGAGCAGGGCCACCACCAGGGAGAGCCGCAGGTTGCGGTGGGATCGGATCAGACGGTCGAGGTCCTGCTGCCGCAGCTTTCGCACCATGGTTTCGCCTCTCACGCGGGGGTGTCTGGCGGTCCGACGGTAGGGATGTTCCCGGATCCCGGGACCCCCAATGTCGACGTTCGAGCAGCTCAGACCCCCTATTGCGGGTCCCCGGTGCGGCCCGGTCCGGTGACCGTCCGCCTAGAATCGCGTGATGGCATCGGGATCGCAGCAGCACCCCGCCGATCCCCGCGTCGCCTTCACCGCGGAGCTCGTCCGCCTGCGCCGCCGGCTGCCCGACATGTCGGACGAGACGCTGGCCCGCCGCGCCACGTCGGCGCCGCTACCGTCCGGGCGCCGCGTCACCGTCAACGCCCGCCGCCTCGGCGAGTGGCTGAACGGCCGCTCGGTCCCGCGGGACTTCGACCAGGTTCTCGCTCTCGTTCGGACGATCGAGGCGGCCGGTGGTGGCGTCGCCGCCGGGATGCCGCCGGGCCGGCCCGTCGAGGCGTGGCGCCGGCTGTGGCGTGCGGCGCAGGACCACCGTACGGTGCCCGCGCCTTCCACGACCAAGGCCGACCTCGTCGTCGGTCGGCCGCCCAGCGACGCGGCGTCCCTTCGCGACCGGCCGGCGCTGAGCTCGGTGATCGACGAGGCGTTGCGGGACGACGGGGTGCGGCAGGTGCTGCTGACCGGACCCGGCGGGGCGGGCAAGACCCAGCTGGCGGCGGCCGCGTTCCACCGCTTCCGCGCGGGCGGCGGGCTGGTCGCCTGGGTGCCGGCCGCCGCGCGCCAGTCCGTGCTGACCGCGTACGCCCGGGTGTGGCGGGCGATCGCCAGCGGCGCGCTGGACCGGCCCGCTTCCCCGGCGGCCGCGGACGGGCACGGCCACGACGAGGAGACCCAGGCGGACCTGCTGATGGCGTGGCTGCGCGCGGCGGACCGGCCCTGGCTGATCGTGCTCGACGACGTCGACGACCCGGCCGAGCTGGACGGTCTCTGGCCGGCCGGGGAGCGTGGCCGCAGCATCGTCACGACCCGGCGCCGCGACGCCATGGTGATCCGGCCGTCGGTGCGCGTCATCCCGGTCGGCATGTTCGCGGCGGCGGAGGCCGAGGACTACCTGCGCGACCGGTTGTCGGTGGACCCGGCGGTCGGCCGTGGCGAACCCGCCGACGCCGAGCTCGCGGCGCTGGCCACGGCACTCGGGCACTTCCCGCTCGCGTTGTCGCAGGCCGCCGCGTATCTGATCGACACCGGCACGGACGTGTCCGCGTACCGGCGGCTTGTCGAGGACGATCGGGAGCGGCTGGCCGACCTGTTCCCGCCGTCGTCGCCCGCGGACGGCCATGACCGTACCGTCGCCACCACCTGGCGGCTCGCCGCCGGGCGGGCCGCAACCCTCGCCCCGCCCGGAACCGTCTCCCGGATGCTCCAGCTCGCGGCGGTCCTGGCCCCTACCGGTACGCCCGAAGCCGTCCTGCTGAGCGACGCCGCCTGTGCCTGGATCGGCGGCAGCACCCGCGACGCGCTCCTTGCCCTGCGCGCGCTGCACCGGCTCAGCCTGCTCGACCACCACCACGGCGTCGTGACGATGCACGCGCTGGTGCAGCGCGCAGTCCGCGAGGCCGTCCCCGCTGAGCAGGCGGCCCTGCTGGCCCGGGCGGCCGCGGACTCGCTGGAGGAGATCTGGGCCACCGCCGACGGCGACCCCGGCCTGGCCGCCGCCATGTACGACGGAACGAACGCCGTTCGCCGGGCGTTCGACGGCCACCTGTTCGAAGGCGGGATGCACCCGGTGCTCCGAAGATTGCCGGAGCACCTCGCAACCGTCGGCCGTGCGGCGGCGGCTCGCGACACGGCCGAGAACCTGCTCCGCCAGGCCCGCTCGGACCGCGACGTCCTCTTCCTCCGGATGGAGGTGGCGCGGTCGGTCGGCGACCTCGGCGATCCGGCCGGCGCCCACGCGGTGCTGGCACCCCTGCGCCGGGAAGCCGAGCGGTTACTCGGAACCGATGACCCGGACACCCTCCGCATCCGGCTGCACGAGGCCCGGCAACGCTTCGAGGTGGGCGCCGCCGAGGCCGCGGTGCACGACATGCTCGCACTGGCCACCGCCGCCGAGGCGGCCCTGGGCGCCGATCACCGGCTGGCCCTGGCAGCCCGGCGCTACGCCATGGTGTGCCGCGGCCTCTCCGGCGACGCAGCCGGCGCGCGCGACGGCTTGACAGCCCTCATCGACGACCTTCGCGACCATCTCGGGCCCCGGCACCCGGAGGTGCTCGGCACGATGTCCGACGCGGGCCGGTGGATCGGCGAAGCCGGCGACCCCGACGGCGCCGTCGCGACCTACGAGGCGGCGGCCGAGGGCTTCACCGCCGTGGCGGGCGCCCTGCACCACGAAACGCTGACGGCCCGGCACAACCTGGCCTACTGGCGTGGCCTCGCCGGTCAGCTCGACCCGGCGGTGCAGGAGTTCACCGTGGCGGCCTCGGACGCGGAGCGGGCGCTCGGTTCGCGGCATCCGACCACTGTGACGTTTCGCGTGAACCTCGCGTATTGGAAGGGCCTGGCCGGCGCACCGGCGGAGGGACGCACGGAGCTGGCGCGGCTCCAGCACGTGGTCGAGGAGGTCTTCGGGCCCGCTCACCCACGCTCGCTGCGGGTCCGTCAGCAGCTCGCGGAGCTGCGCCACCGGTCCGGCGACCCGGCCGGCGCGATCCAGGACCTGGCCGCAACCGTCGCGGCCATGCGGGAGATCCAGGGACCCGACCATTCCCGTACGCGGGAAGCAGCCGATCTTCTCGGGCGCTGGAAAGCCGACCGGCCGGTGTGAAACGGTGGTCCTCGAGCCTGAGGAGGCCGCATGGACACGAAGCTCGAAGTGGTCACCCTCCCTGTCAGCGATCTCGACCGGGCCAAGGCCTTCTACGCCGGCCTCGGATGGCGTCTCGACGCCGACTTCGTCCTGGGCGGGGCCCGGGCGATCCAGTTCACGCCACCGGGATCCGGCTGCTCCATCCATTTCGCCACCGGCCCGGCAGCGCCACCACCCGGCTCGGCGCAAGGCCTGTACCTGGTCGTCTCCGACATCGAAGCGGCCCGCCAGGAGCTCGCCGCACGTGGCATCCACATCGGAGAGATCTTCCACCGCACGCCGGAGGGCCGCGCCGACGGCCCCGCACCGGACGGGGCCCCCTACAACTCGCTCGCGACGTTCAGCGATCCGGACGGCAACGGCTGGGTGCTGCAGGAGGTGACCACCCGGCTGCCCGGCCGCATCGACACCGGCGCGACGACCTTCACGTCGGTGAGTGACCTCGCCGCCGCCCTCCGCCGGGCGGAGGCCGCTCACGGCGAGCACGAGCGGCGGACCGGGCAGGCCGACGAGAACTGGCCCGACTGGTACGCCGAGTGGCTGGTCAGTGAGCAGGCGGGCACCGAACCGCCCAAGTAGCCGCCATCCGGCGTCCCCGGAGGCGAATCATTAGGTTTTGGTAAATCGGCCTTTACGGATTCCTCAACCGCGCCCCCCGGCGCCTCCTTATGGACCAGGGTCGAAGCGCGCTCGACCGGCGCCCGTTCCAGCCACCGGAACGGTCCCGCGGGCCCCCGCCCGCCCGACCGACGAGGACCACTGTGCCCACCCGCCACCGCAAGCGGACCCGTTTGATCGTGCTGACCACCTGCGCGCTCGGCGTACTCGGCGCCGGCATCGCCGGCGTCGCCTCCGCACAGACCGTCCACCGCCCCCACGGCGTCAGCCATGCCGTCCCCCAGCTCGGCCAGGCCGCCACGGCAGCCGGCCACCCCGGCCGCGGCAGGCACTGGCCGCGCCCCAGACCCTCCGCGAGCGCCCCCGCAAGCACGGCTCCCACCACCGCGGCCCCGACGAAGCCCTCGACGAGCCCGCCGACCACCGAGCCCACCACGAAGCCGGCCACCCGGCCCCCGGCGACCACCGCACCCACCACCACGCCACCGACGACCACGCCACCAACCCAGCCACCGGCCGGCGACGCGGTCATCGAGGCCGCGCTGCAGCACATCAACGCCGCGCGTACGGCCGAAGGCCTGCAGCCGTTGACCCTCAGCCCGGAGCTCACCCGAGCCTCGGAAGCCCACAATGCCCTGATGGCCGGCGGCTGCGGCCTGTCGCACCGGTGTCCCGGCGAGGCAGACCTCGGCGACCGGTTCACCGCGGCCGGCGTCTCATGGCGCTCCGCCGGCGAGAACATCGGCCAGGGCAACGCCGGCAACAACAACACCGAGATCATCGCCGCGGCGAACGGCCTGACCGACCTCATGCTGGCCGAGAAGGCCCCCGACGACGGACACCGCCGGAACCTGCTCAACCCCGGCTTCACCCGGGTCGGACTCGCCGTCACCCGAGACGGCAGCGGCAAGGTCTGGTTCACCCAGGACTTCGTCAACTGACGGCGCGCGGAGGGTGGCCCGCCCCGGGCCACCCTCCGCGTTCGTTCAGTGCAGCGTGGTGAACGCCTGCTCGAACTGGGGCGGATAGAACTGCGAACCCCCGGTCAGCCACCAGGTGTCAGCACTGCGATAGAGCACGGTGTACGTCCGCGGCCCGTCCCGGAAAGCGATCTGCCGAGCATGGGCGCGCTCACCGTTGCGCGTCCACGTGAACTCCCACATGACGGCGGGCTTGCCCCGATACGTCCAACGCTTGTTCATCTTCAGCTTCTTGTACTGATCCTCGGCGTGCTCCTTGGCGAACAGCTTCTCGTCCTGGGTCAGCCGGGCCCACGGGTCCACACTCTCGTAGCTGTGCACCTCGAAGTTCGCCTCGATCATCGTGTCATCCGACTCGACGTACGTGGTCGGCCCCACCGTGTACACCTCATAGACGGTAGGCACGCCGACCGCATACCCGCCGACCAGGTTCCGGGCGGAATAGTAGTTGTCCGGCAGATCCTGGCCAGGCGCCTCGGCGTCCTCGGGCTTGACCTCGAGCACCCCCTCGCGCCCGACATGTCCCATGCCCAGCCCTTCGGAGGGTAGATCCGCGGCGGACGGCGCCAGCTCGGTCGAGGCGGCCTCCGTCCCGGCGTCCTCGCTGGCCTCCGGCTCACTTCCCGATGTATCGGTGTTCTCTCCGATGGCCGTATCGGCCTGCTCGTCCACCGGCTGGGTCGCCGTCGGCTCCTGACTCCGCGGACCCGCCGCCACGTCACCGTTCCGGTCCGGCAACGCAGAATCGCCCCGGAACAGAAGGAAGGCCACGACGGCGACCCCGGCCAGGAGGAGCCCGGCCAACCCCAGGAGAACCCCCACCAAGCGCCACGGTTGATGCTGACTCAATGTCCTACCCTTCGTCGCGGCCGCTGCCCGAACAAGATCGCGGCGACGCGCGCTCCAAGATCGGTCAACGTTCCCACCGCTCCCGTTTTGCAAGGTCACCACGCTGCCAGTTCCCCTGACGCCGCGTCCGGGTCAGAATCATGCAGGATCTTCCCGGCCTGCGCGTCCGTGTACGCACGGAGATTTCGATCTACGTACGCGTGCGGCGAGCAGACCGGCTGTCCGCCGGGCCGGCCATTCGAACTCACCCAGGGCCACCTCGGCATCTCGGTCGGCTCTCATACGCGCCCACGGCCGCCGCGCGGTGGCCCATACTGCGAGCCATGATCACCCGGATCCTCGGCGCCGCCGGACCGACGGCGGTCGTCATGCTCGCTGTTTGCTTCCTCTCCGGCTGCACCGCGGACCGGAGCTGTTCCGATCACGAGAAGGAGCGCGTGGCCGTACTGGGGCAGCTTCCGATCCTGGGCGCCAAACCGGCATCCACGCAGTGACCGGAACATTCTCCGGCGGAACCAAACAACTCAGGCCACCCGATCGCCCCGCACGCCGGTCAGCGCTACCGGAGCACCCTGGCGGAGTCCGAGATCCGAAGCCCTACTGGGATGAACTCACGGGGAGCGGCTGGCGCAACGCCTCGCCGGCGATATCCCCGGAGGTTGCTCCGTCGCTCGCTTTCCAGCGCGGAATATCCTGCCTGGTCAAGGAGGAAGCCGGCACAAGGGTGTTGGTCACCGTCGCGTTCGACTCGACGCTGAGCTCGTCTCCCTCTCCGGCATCTACGACGTACGCGATCCAAGTGACCGACCAAGACGTCGGAGACCTCGAGTCGCCCTGCTGACCGACGCATCGCCCGCTCTTTGGTCATGTCGTAAGGGCCACGCTCAGCCGCCATCGGTCGTGCATCGACCCGTCACAGTGGGCAGGCTCGCTGCGCGAGTCAGCGGGTGAGTCCTCCCTGCGCGGTGCCGAGCGCTCTGATCACGTGAGTCAAGTGATGGGCAGTGCCCCAAGCACGCCACAGCATGGGGTTTCCCGGGCCGCCGAAGCCTTCGGCGCACCGCGCGATCTCGCCATCACCCCAGGAGTAGCCGGCACCCTCGGCGGGCCAATGGTCTGCTTCGGTCAAGGACGAGCAAAGGTCGTACATGGCCTTGTTGCCGTCGTTGTCTCGCGCCCATCGGTATATCCACCACACCTCGTCGTCGGTATACCTGAGGCTGGGGAGTGGGGCCCGTCCTCCGACAACCATTGCCGGATGGGCGATGCCGTAGTCACCGAAGCCGATATCGGGTTCCTCTAGACGCTTCCAGAGAGCCAGATCGCTTCTGATGAGCGGAGTGGCAGTATTCGTCGGCAGGTCCGTGAATGTCTTGGGCATTGCGCCGGATGAGACCGTGATGGACTCCCAGGGAAAGCGCCTCGCCCAGGCAACGCACTTCCTGACCAGTGGCTCGACCCTGAGCAGGTCGCGCGCCGAGCGCACCTCAAAGAAGTCGAGAACCAGAGTCGACTGCTCGATCGTGGTTCCCGCTCTCCGGCACAGCTCGGTGATCTTGGTCTCCGCTTCCTCGTCATCGGGATCGGCCGCGTCGCCGCCGAGCCGAATCACCGCCTGACCCGAGTGCAGCTCCGTCGTCTCTCGAGCCTCTGCCAGCCGCCGGCCGGAGTCGTGCAGGTGCAGTACCGGTCGGATGGGAATACCCCAGAAAGCGAAGTCTTCTGCGATGTCGCGGAGCGGGCCGCGCGGCCCGTCGTCCGGATCGCCCAGATAGTCGACGTCGATGGCAACTGCCATGTTCGAGGGAACCGAGTCGCGGGCCTTCGCGCTGAACGCGTACGCATCTCTGATCGGGTCGCCGGTTGCGGGCGCCACCTCGAGGATGGGGAAGATACTTGACGCCACCGTCTCTGGCAGGTGAGCGATGGCTTTGAGCTCGCCTTCGCGTCCCTTGAGTATGGGCATGTAGACCAAGCTGCACCCCGCAGACATTCAAGCCTTTCTCTCAAGCGTGCACGCCAGGTATCCCCTCGGCAACCCTGGGTAGTCGACAGTGCCCCGTCGAAGTCGTTCGGCCCGCCCCTCGGCAGAGTCAGCCCGCGACTCGCGGCAGATCCGTCGACGAAGTCGTCATCCGACGGTTCCGGTCAGGCCGGCGTGGGATGGCTTCTTTCCGTCAGGCGACGGTGGCTGGGGTCAGGGCAAGGAGCGAGACGAGATGGCAGTACCCCGAGGATGACGGCGGTCGAGCTTGAGCAAGCTGGCGAACGCACCTCAGGCGACGGCAGCCGCGAACGCGGCGAAGAGGTCGCCCGACAGCGGGGTCTCTAGTTTCCAGGTCACGGCCATCGGCCGCTCACCCTCGTGCCGCACATACCGGGCGGGCCCGAGGAACCAGAATGCGCGGTCGTCGGCGCGCGTGCGGGCAAAGAGCAGAATCGACCGCCCCATTGCGACGTGGTTGCGGTATCGCCTGCCGGTCGGGCTCTCGGCGCGTGTCATGGACTGGCTTTCCCAGTGAATGAGGTCGCGGCTGATCGCGTAGTCCCGATAGCGGGTCGTCGGTGAGAAGTCGCCACTGGTCTTGTCGAGCGTGAAGACGAGGAGGTCCGCGCCGGCGGCCTTCGCGTCGTATACCCCTTCGCGCCACTGCGGTGTCTTGGCGTCGGCTCCCTCCCCGATCGCCGCGAGGATCTCGATGCGGGTGTACTGGGCGTGCACCTGGAGCGGGATGCCGGCCAGCGGCTGATGGTGCACATGGGTTTGCGTATCACCCAGGACGTCCAACACCTCATTGAGTTCGGCGATGACCTGTTCGTGAGCCCACACGAGGTCGATGGCCGCTTGCAGAGACGTATGGCTCTTGAGCCCTTGATCGGCGAGATTGGCGACGAGCATCCGTGCCAGGCGCCTCGCTTCCTCACTCATGGCGTCGACCCGAGGCGTACTCCTGCTCCGCAGAAGGGACTTGTACTGTTCCAATCGTTGCAGGTCATCGACGTGGAGCATCCGGGCGATTCCGCGTCGGAGCGCCTGTTCCTGCGCCCCGGCGGGAGCCACCGGCAGGCCCGCGGCCTCGCGCATCGCCGACCAACCGCGGTTGCCGGCGTAGACATCGGCGACCTCGAGGCCTGTTTCCCGCAGGTATTCGGCCAACGTGACGGGATCCGGCCCGCTTGCCAGCCGCCGCAGTTCCTCCACCTTGGCCGGCCACTGCGACGGGATCGCTTCCCGGATGTTTCGCAGCACGATCTCGCTCGCCACCCGGTCGAGCTCCATGTGACAGCCGGCAGGCAGGTAGGGAAAGTTGTCTTTGACGGCCCGTTCGAGATCGCGCCGACTTCCGCCCAGGAGCGCCCGATATCGCAGGTCGAAGCGGAACTCGCGGCGGTGCGCGCCCACGAAGTCGAGCACCGCACACATCGTCTTGCCGCGGGCGGTCCGCAGGCCGCGCCCGAGTTGCTGCAGGAAGAGCGTCGCGCTCTCGGTCGGCCGCAGCATGAGGACGGTGTCCACGCTGGGCACGTCGACGCCCTCATTGAAGAGGTCGACCGAGAAGACCACCTGCACCTTTCCGTCACGCAGGTTCCGGAGCGCCGACCGGCGGTCCGCGTCAGGGGTGTCGCCCCAGACCGCCACCGCCGCCAGGCCCAATTCCTGGAAGCGCGCCGCCATGTAGCGGGCGTGCGCCACGCTGACGCAGAACCCCAGGCATCGGATGGCGGAAAGATCGTCGACGTGCCGCTCAAGCTGGCGGAAAACGAACCGCGCCCATACTTTGTCACTGGTGTAGACCTCGGTCAGCGCGGTCTCGTCGTAGCCGCGACCGCGGCGCCATGGCACGTCGCTGAGGTCGACGCCGTCGTGGATGCCGTAGTACGCGAAGGGCACGAGCCGGTGTTGTTCGATGGCATCCCACAGGCGCAACTCTGCCGCGATGCGGTCACCGAACCAGTGCAGGATCGGCAGGCCGTCGGCCCGTTCCGGGGTTGCCGTCAGTCCCAGCAGTTCCTGCGGCTCGAGGTCCTCCATGAGAAACCGGTACGACGGGGCCGCCGCATGATGAAACTCATCCACGATCACGACGTCAAAATGGTCCGGCGCCAGGTGCTCAGACCGGCCCGCCGCCAGGCTCTGCACCGAGGCGAACACGTGGTCGAATGCCGTGGGACGGGCGCCCCCGACCCACATTTCGCCGAAGGTGTGGTCGGCCAGCACCTGACGGAACGTTCGACGACTCTGGTCCAGGATCTCCTCGCGGTGGGCGACGAAGAGCAGGCGCGCCCGAGGCAGCCGTTGACGGAGTTGGGCATAGTCCACGGCCGCCATGACGGTCTTGCCGGTGCCAGTTGCCGACACCAGCAGATTGCGGTGATGCCCATTGGCCCGCGACACCTCGATGAGTTCGAGCAGGCGTTCCTGGAATGGTTCGAGTCGCACCTCGACCGGGCTCAGCACCTCGGCGTCGTCCACGCCGGATCGGCGCATGCGATCAAGCGCCGCGACGAAGTCGGCCGGCACGTACTCAATGAAGTCGCCGCCTTGCCAGTAGCTTTCGAAGACGGCGGAGACCTTGTCGATGACGTCCGGGTTGCGGGCGGCGGATACGCGGACATTCCACTCCAACCCCGCCACCTGGGCCGAGTGCGTCAGGTTGGAGGATCCGACGTACGCGGTGCTGAACGCGGTATGCCGGTGGAAAAGCCAGGCCTTCGCGTGCAGGCGTGTGGTGGACTGGTCGTAGGAAACCCGAATGTCGGCGCCGAGCTCGACGAGCGCGTCCAGCGCCTTGGCCTCGGTGGAGCCGGTGTAGGTGGTGGTCAGAACGCGTAGCGGCTTGCCGCGGGCACAATGCTCGCGCAAGGCGGCAAGCAGGGGCAGGAGGCCGCTGCGACGAATGAAGGCCATGACAACGTCGATCGAGTCGGCCGACTCGATTTCCGTCAGGACCTGGCTGCCAACTCTCGGCTCCCCCGGCGCATTGGTGAGCAGCGTCGTGTCGAGCAAGGGAATGAGCGGACGTTGCGCGACCCGAACGGACCCGTCGGGCCGCCGCTCACCAACGGCCGCCAGGATCTCGCCGGGCGGCAGCGGCGCTTCGAGTCCCGCGTCGGTTCGTGGCAGACGTGCGCCGAGTTCATCGAGTAGCCGGCGCGCCACTTCCACCCCGGTCGCGATGCGATCCTTCTCCGGTACTGCCTCGAGAGCGCGTTCGACCTGGCGCGCAATAAGCTGAGCAATACGATCGGCCGCATCGGCTGAGCGGAGGCCGTTGCGCTTGACGATGTCCGCGTCCAACTGCGCCAGCCGGCCATGCAGGGCCTCGGTGACGACAACTTCGTAAAGCCCAGCAGGCAGCTCGTTCGGCACGGGCCACAGTCTGCCGCACGGCTTGCCGGATCTCCGATGAAACCACCCTGCCGGGTGGCCACGTCACCTCACCGGTTGCCGGGATCGCCTGGACGAGAAGGCCGCTGCAGTCCTTCGCTGAGGGCATGCTCGCCCAATACCCCCGCCGGTGAACCACTCGCCAGGATCGTTAGCCGCCGACGCGCAGCCGGACTCTCAACGTGACATTATTTGCACGATCCAGGTTTTCCTCAGCGTTTGTGCTGGGCCCATTGAGTGCATCGCGCACCGTACTTCGCCTTGCGGCTCCCATCGTTGTTGATCCACCTGTCGCCCCGCCAGCGACGTTCACCCTCGCCGCTCTCCACGCTCTTCACAACGTACGACTCGAGGTTCGCTCGGTTCTTGCGGACCTGAGTATTGTCCTTGGCACGAAGCCAATAGCCGATATCCGTACAGAACGTTACGGTTGACTGGTCGGCGCCGTTTTCCTCGACCCCCATGAATTTGACCCAAATGGGACCGGCCAATGGGTCCTCGACCGCCGAGGAATTCGCGAACGGCGCAAGAAACTTCTCGTAGTATCCCTCGGTGAAGACAAACCGTCCGACAGGGATGATCGGCGTCCAGTCCGTCGCCTGACCCTCCCAGTACATGAACGCGAGGCTCCGGCGGGCCGCGAGGACCTCGTCGGTGTCCGGCGCCCCTGAAAGGTCCCAGGTGATGCGGAGATCTTTGGTGCCGTTCATGGGCACTCGCCGATAGGCTTCGTCGAAGGTCATGGACGGCCCAGCGGCGCTGCTCGAGGACGCCGGCGGGGTGGACTTGGCTACGGGTTGGTCGTCGGTGCAACTAGCCGTCATAAGACCCGCTGTCACGGCGACGACCGGCACTGCGAACACCTTCAGCCCGGACGAGCCGGCATCGGTTCTCACTCGGAACTGTCCTTCAAATCTAGGTGGTCGAGGTGAGCGGGCTGACCAACGCAGTCAGGCGACGGCGGCTGCGAACGCGGCGAAGAGGACGCCCGAAAGCGGGGTCTCTAGTTTCATCGGCCGCTCGCCCTCGTGCTGCACATACCGGGCGGGCCCGAGAGACCAGAATGCGCGGTCGTCGGCGCGTGTGCGGGCAAAGAGCAGAATCGACCGCCCCATGACCACATGGTTGTGGATCGCCGGCCGTGCAGGACCTCGGTGACGACAACTTCGCAAAGCCCGGCAGGCAGCTCCTTCGGCAGGGCCACGGTCTGCCGCACGGCATCTCGGACGTCCGACGAAACCGACTTCGCCGCGCGGCCTCGTCACCTCACGGGTTGCCGCCATCGCCACGTCAGCGTTTGTGCTGTGCCCATTCCGTGCACTGCCCCCCGTACCTCGCCTTGCGGCTCCCATCTTTGTCGATCTGCCTGTCGACGCGCCAATGCTGCTCGCCGTCGCCGCTTTTGACGTTTTTCATCACGTAGGACTCGAGGTTCGCCCGCTCCTTGCGGACCTGAGCCCTGTCCTTCGCCTCAGCATTGTGCCAGTAGCCGAGATCCGTGCAGAACGTCACCGTCGACTGATCCGGGCCGTTCTGCTCGACGCCCATGACTTTGACCCAGATCGGACCGATGAGCGGGTTGTCGTTCGAGGAGGATTTCGCGAACGGCGCCAGAAATTTCTCGTAGTGTTCCTCGGTGTAGATGAACCGTCCGATCGGGATGAGCGGCGCCCAGTCGGTCGCCTGGCCCAGCCAATAGCTGAACGCGAGGCCCCGCCGGGCGGCGAGGATCTCATCGGTGTGGGGCGCCCCCGCCAAGTCCCAGGTGATCGGTAGATCATTAGTGCCGTTCATCGGCACTCGCCGGTAGGCCTCCTCGAAGGTCATGGAAGAGCGGGCGGCGCTGCTCGAGGTGGCCGACGGTGTGGCCTTGTCCGCTGGCCGATTGTCGGTGCAACTCGCCACAGCAAGACCCACCGTCACGGTGACGACCGTCCGGGCGAGCAGGTTGGGCCACGACGAGCCCGCACCGGTTCTCATTTGAGGATGTCTCCCGCCCACTCGTAGCCGCTTTGATAGAACTCCCCCGCGTGTGTAGCGGCGTTACCCACCGTGCTCTGGCCGTGCTCGGCTTTGTAGCGCTGCCAGGCAAGATAATCCTGATCGGTCCACTGGCTCACCGGTTTCAAGGCCCCGTTCTCGCTGAAGCTGAGCGGCAGGTCTTCGAGTTTGCCGCTGTGGTAGAGGGCCAGCTCGGTGAGGTCAACCGTGGTCGTACGGCCGGCGCCGAGCATCGCGCCGACCTCATAGGTCGCCTGGCCGTGGTTGTCGACCTTCGCCTGTTCCTCGGCCTTGGTCATCAGGTCGCTGACGAACTCGTTGGCCAGGTCGCCGACCACAGGTACCGGGATCTTCGCGGTCGCCTTTCCCATGACCTCGTCGACCACCCGGCCGACGATCTTGTACCGGTCCTCGACGCCCTGGTTGTACTTCTCGTCAAGCTCGGCGCTGGTCGCGTGATGGGCCTCGGCCGCCCCGAAGTCGAGAGCGCCCAGCACACTGCCGTGGCGATGGGCGACATTCTCCATCGCACGCAGGTTGCCGCTGAGGTCGTCGTGCGGATTCTGCTTGCCGGACAGGATGTCGCTGTACTGGCCCGTGGCGTACGCCGCCTCGGCCTTGGCGATGGTGTCGTGCGCGCCCGGGTCCTTGCCGAGGTCGGCCAGGAACCGCACCAGATGGTTCCTATCGACGTTGACGTGCTGGTCGGGTACGGGGTGCCCGTCGGCGATGTTGAGGTTCACGTCGCCGATGTACGCCGACATGATGTTGGCCATCGAGCCGCGAAGCTGCGGTTTGATCACGTCGTTGGTCGCAAAGTCGCCGGTCTTGCCGTGGCCCGGGGTTTCGCCGTTGGCGTAGCCCATGGCCTGCTCGTCGACGTTGGTCTCGTAGATGATCGACTCGACGATGCGTCGCGCCTCCGGCCCGGGTTGATCGGTCGTGGCGCGCTCGAGCGCGACGCCGAACTTGTCGAGGGCGCCGTTCTTGTAATCCCCGCCGTGCTCCATCAGCTCGGCTGTCCAGCCCGGGCCGCCGGGAACGTCCGCGGTCGCGCTCCAGTCCCGGTCGGTGAGCAGGTAGTCCAGCCGGGGCAGCCGACCGCCGTCGGGGCCGTCGCCGTTGTAGCTGGTGACGCCGGTGAGCAGGTCCCGTGCCGCGTCACCATTGCGGGACAGGGCATCCATCAGGCCGTTCATCGGGTCGTAGCCGGCCGCCACAGTGTTGTCGTCGTGGCCCTGCGTCCAGTCCAGGCGCAGGTTCTCGCCACGCGCCTCCGTCCACAGGGCGCTGTTCTTGCCCTGCGACATCTCGAAGTCGGTGATGTCCCCGCCGACGGTGGAAAGGAACCGGGCGTCGTAGTCGCCGTTGTGCAGCAGCGGGCCCAGCAACTGGTAGCCGTAGACGTCCTCGACGTACCGCGCCGGGCTGGAGGGATCGCCTATGTCCATCTTGCTGCGCCCGGCGACCATCAAGTCGGACACCCACTGGCTCGACAATTCGTACTCGCCAGGCACGTACTGCTCGCCGCGCGGGCCGGTCTCGGTGCCGGTCGCGTGGGTCGCGCTGCCGAGCATCTCACCCAGACCGCTCTGCAGATCCCGTACGTCGTCGGCGGTGTGGCGGTTGAACAGCATGCCGTCGGCATCTTTGCCGGGATGGTCGAGCTGCAACGTCGCCAGCGTGCCGCTGAGCTCCAGCAGACCCTTGGGCCCGAGCTCGTGGAGGAACTCGTACGCGAAAATCTTGTCCTTGCCGTATGCCTTGACCAGGTCGCGCAGCTCGTCGAGCTCCGCAGCGGTCGGTTGGTACGTCGGATCCTTGATCTTCTTCGCCAGCTCCTCGGCCCGGGAAATCTTGTCCGGCGGGGCGGCCCCGAAACCGTACTGAACCGACGGCACATTGCCGTTGATGACGGTGGCCGTCGACGCATCCTGCGCCTGCGCCCGCTCCACGATCGTGCGCAGCTCGTTCAGCAGCTCGCCCGTCTCCCGGCCGGTCTGATCCAGGTTTCCACCCATGTACGCGGACGCAGGCGCGGTGATCGTGCCGGCCGCAACATCCACGGTGTACCCGGCCTGCCGAGCCGAAGCGACAACCCCGTCAGCCAGATTCCGCAGGGCGACCATCGCGTACGCGTGCTCAGCAAGCACATCGCCCATACGCTTCGCCGGCAGATACGTGTTACTCACCTCCCCCCGCAGGCTGGCGACCTTCTCCGCAGCAGCGACCGAGCCGGCGCCCCGCGACCACGCCACTCCCAGATCACGGGTACCACTGATCAACTCGTCGGAAGCGTCATCAACACTCTGGGCCAGCCGATGCCACGCATCGGCCGCGGAATGCCACGGCCCCGCGTCGAACCCGAGCACATCCTGCAACGTCATGCCACTCAACGGCCCAGCCCCGCCCCGCTGCGGCGCACCCCGTGAGCATTCGCCTCGTCGGTGCCCCGATAGTCGTGCGCCGCGGTAACCAAGCTCTTACCGCACTCCTCGACCTGGGCGGTGAGCCGCCGCAAATCGGCAAGCCACACCTTTTCAGCAGCCTGCGCAGCAGCAGCGGCCGCAGAGCCCGACTGTCCAGCGGGCGCCAGACCAGAGCCGGCCGCCTTCACCGCCTCCCGCAGCGTCTCCGCGACCCGCACCACATTCCTACCGATACCGCGCAACGCTTCGACATCAACCTCGAAACCCCCCGGTTGCACCGGCGCCCTCCCCTTGGGCTTGACCCGTTCCGACGAAGATCGTCGCTGAGTTGATCTTAGCTAGGCGGATCCACGTGCTGGTCCGGACCGGTTTCGGACTGCTTCGGACTGCTTCGTATTCGAATGGGCTCAGGTAGGGAAGGGCCGGCGATCTCACCGGAGGCCGGCTGGGCGTCGCAACCACAGCCCAACTCGGTCACGGAGGACTTGCCTGAGTTGGTGGGTACTGCCACCACGGGGCAGCGCTGCGGGTGCATGCTCCTGGGCGGCAGGCAGAGCAGCGGTCGAAGTACGGCACGTCCGCGTTGGTAGGCCCGCAAACGATTCCATCAGCCGGGCACACCAGCACGCGGCCGGTGCCCGCCGCGACGGCCACCGGCAGAAGCGGCCTCCCGGCGGGCAACTGCAGACCGAGCCCGCCGATCACGCACTGGGCCGGTCCCGTGGCGGGCTGACCAGCAAGACTCACCTGGCCTGCGAACAGGGCCGCAAACCTGTCGCTATCGTGATCACCGCAAGTCAGCGCGCAGTTCATCCCGGTCCTGCGCAAGATCCGGGTACGGCGGGTCGGTGGCGGCCGGCCGCGGACCCGCCCGGAGCGGGTGCTGGCGGACAAGGCGTACACCAGTAGGACCAACCGCGGCCATTTGCGCGCTCGCGGGATCAAGCCTTGCATCCCGAGCAAGGTCGATCAGGACGCCCACCGCAAAGCCCGCGGATCGAAAGGCGGCCGACCACCCGCCTTCGACCCACTCGTCTACCGGCAGCGCCACGCCGTCGAGTGCGGCATCAACCTGCTCAAACAACACCGCGCCATGGCCACCCGATACGACAAACCCTCGCCGTCCGCTACGAAGCCACCGTCACCCATCGCCGCCATCAGCCAATGGCTATGACCACTTACCAAACACGGTCTAGTGAACGGGCCGCGGGGCCTCGAGTGCCGCATAGCGGCTGTGCGCGAAGACGAGCGGGTCGCCGTCCGAGCCGTCGAACCAAACGACCTCGCCTAGCAGCAGCTCGTGGTCACCCGCCGGGTACACGGCGTGCACCCGGCAGTCGAACCGGGCCGGCGCAGACTCCAGCATCGGGCATCCACTGACCGGCGCCGCCGTCGCGCCGAGATCTCGGAACGCCGGCCACCCGCCGGGACGGACCTTCGCGGCGAACCGGCGGGCGACCTCGGTGGCGCCGCTGGGCAGCACGCTGACGGCGAACATGCCGGAGTCGGTGATCGCCGCGCCGAGCCGGCACCCGGCGGCCAATGACACGAGCACGAGCAGAGGGTCGAGCGACACCGAGGTGAACGCGCTGACCGTCATGCCCCACGGCCCCGCCGGCGTCAGCGCCGTGACGAGCGTGACGCCCGTCGGAAAGGCGCCCACCGTGCGCCGGAAGGCCGCCCGCCCGGGTTCGTTCATTGGGCCATGGTGAGGGCCAGGCGGATCTCCGCGTACAGCCCCGCCCAGTCGGTGCTGCCAAGGTTGCCCGGGTGCAGCTCGACCGGCGGAGAGAGCGCTTCGCGGCTCATCGAGGCGCGGCCGGCGGGCTCGAGCGTGACCAGCAGGTTGTGCAGATGCGTGTGGCCGCGGTCGGCGAGCTCACCCGCCCACCGGTCCAAGTCCGCGTATCCCTCGAACGGGGCGAGACTGTCGGCGATCGGCGACGGCTCGTCGAACACCCGCCGGGTACGCAGCCGCATGGGCCGCCCGGCCGCGTAGTCGAGCAGAAGCGTCTCCAGCTCGGACAGGTGTCGGGTGCCGGGCGACAACGAGACCAGGCACACCGTCGACCGGTCGTGCACCAGCCGAGGCAGGCTGCGAACCAGCAGCCGCACGAAGTCGAGCCCGTCGACGCCGCCCGCACCGCTGGTCATGAACGCGGTGTCCGGCGGGACGGGCACGAACGGCGGATTGTTGATCAGCACGTCGTACGGCTCTGCAGGCGCATGCTCGGTGAGCCCGGTCAGCTGCACGTCGTCGTCAGGCAGCCCGTTGAGCGCGAGGTTGAACCGGGTCATCGCGACCGCACGCGGCGAGATGTCGATCGAGGTGACCGACCGGGCGCCGCGTCGGCGCGCCGCAACCGCCTGCACACCGCTGCCCGAGCCGAGGTCGAGCACCCGCAACCCGTCGCAGCGCGGCAGCGTCCGGGCAAGCAGCAGCGACTCGTTGTCCGAGAGATAGAGCACCCGGTCGCGGCCGGAGTAGGCGGGCGGGTCGGTGACCAGGAAGTCGTCGGCCATCCGCGCGATGCGGTAGCCGCAGCGCCATTCGTCGTCCTTGCGCTGGGCGAGCCCGCAGGCCTCAAGGGCCGGGCCGAGCCCGTCGAGCTCGGCCGTGGTGACGGGCAGCCCGAGCGCGAACGCCCGATGGAACAGGTCGTACCGGCGGTCGTACAGGCCGCGCAGGCCCTCGCGCAACCGTGCGCCGTGCCCGGAGTCGAAGACAGGAACGTTGCTCACGCCATCCTCCTGGTGATGCGGAAGCCGCCGATGTAGAGCGCGTCCAGCTCGCTCTTGGCGAAGAAGGCCACGGCCTCCTCGGGCCGTTCGACGATCGGCTCGCCCGGCCCGTTGAACGAGGTGTTGAGCACGACCGGCACGCCGGTCAGCTCGTGGAAGACCGAGAGGACGCGGTGGTACCCGCCGCAACCCCCGTCAACGGTCTGGATCCGCGCGGTGCCGTCGACATGGGTGACCGCCGGGATGGCGGTACTGCGCACCCGCGCGTTGAACAGCATGTACGGCGAGGGGAGCGGCAGCCCGGCGAAGTAGTCGGCGGCGTGCTCCGCCAGGACCGCCGGCGCGAACGGCCGCCACTGCTCCCGGCCCTTGATCCGGTTGACCCGCGGCCAGTTGGCGGTCGGGCGCGGGTCGGCCAGGATCGACCGGTGGCCGAGTGCCCGCGGACCCGCCTCGCTGCCGGCCTCGTACCAGCCGATCACCAGGTCGGCGGCGAGGTCTTCGGCGGCCCGGGCGGCCGGGTCCGCGCACTCCTCCACCTCGATGTCGCCCGCCGCGGCGTCCAGCGCGGCGCGGATCTCACCGGCGGGATACACCGGCCCCAGGTACGGGCTCGGAAATCTCTCCCTGTCGCCGCGCAGCGGGTTGCCGAGTAGCGAGTGGTGGACGGCCAGCGCCGCGCCCACCGCGATGCCCCCGTCGTCGCAGGCCGGCTCGACGAAGACGCGGCCGAAGGGCCCGTTCTCCGCGATGTCGGAGTTCGACGGGCAGTTGAGCGCGGTGCCGCCGGACAGGCACAGGTCGCGCACCGTACGCCCGGCCGAGCCGAGCATCCGGTCCAGCGAGCGCACCGCCTCGAGCCGGACCTCCTCGAACAGCTTCTGGGTGCTGGCCGCGACGTCGGCGTTGACCGGGGCAGTGGCGTGCGCAGGATCGCCGTACGGCCCGAGGTCATACCCGAGCCGGGTCGCCTCCTTCCGGCAGTGCAGCAGCCACGCGGTCACCGGGTCGGTGTTGAACCGGCCCGCCAGGTCGGTGAAGTTGCCCACGAAACGCGAGTCGAAGAACCGCGGCCGCCCGTATGCGGCGAGGCCCATCAGCTTGCCGGCGGGACCGACCAGGCCGAGCCCCAGTGCCACGCCGACCCGGTCGTAGAGCCCGCCGAGGTTCAGGTGATGCGGCGCCAGCGGATACAGCGCCTCGCCGGCACCCAGGTAGTACATCCCGCTGTGGTAGCCGTGGCCGTCGGAGTAGCCGTCGTGGGTCAACACGGCGGCTTCGCGGTAGCCCGACGTGTAGTAGCCGCTCGCTGCGTGGGCGAGGTGGTGGTGCACGGCGTACCCGGGCAGGGCGTGCCCGTCGATCTCGACCCGGACCGGGACGTGGAACCCGTAGCGCAGATCCTCGGAGATCTCGGCGGGGGCGGCGGCGAGCGCGGCCAGGGTTCGGCCGGTGCTCCACTGCGGACGGTCGGCGAACGTGTCGATCCACGGCACCGGCGCGAAGTCCTCCCGCGACCGGCCGACGTGCTCGGGGAAGAGCTTGGCGTACGACCGCCCGAGCCATGTACGCGACAGCGCGTCGTCGTACAGCAACTCCAGCATGGTGGCCACACCCCGCCCGGCGATGTCGGCGTCGCTCAGGGCGCAGGGCCTGCCGAACGGGTCGGTGCCGCCGGGCAGCACCCGCAGCCGCCCGGGATCGTCCACGATCAGCTCGACGCCCTGGGTGGAGCAGACGGCGACGGCGTCGACCTCGGCGACCCGCAGCCCCGCCGTCTCCAGGGCCCGTTCCACCGTGGCGAGGTCCAGGGAGACGGCGTGCTTGACGCGGGTGAACCGCTCGCGCAGGACGTAGGAGACGACTCGGCCGTCGCGCACGACGGTGGCCGCCGCGTCGTGGCCGAAGTGCAGGCCCAGAATGATCATGGGGTTTCCTTTCGGGAGACGGTGGCCACCGCGGTCACAGCTCACCGGCTTCGAGCGAGGACTGCGCCGCCAGCGTCTCCTCGACGTAGCGGGCCAGCGCGGCGGGTGTGGCGTCCTCGATGAGCACGAGCAGGTCGACGGTCACACCGAACTCGGCGCTCAGGCGCTCGGCCAGTCGCAGGGCCAGCAGCGAGGAGGCGCCGAGCGTGAAGAAGTTGTCGTGCGACGCGACGACCAGCCCGGGGTCGTCGAACAGCTCACGCCAGACGGCGACGATGCGGGCCTCCACGCCAGCGCTCACGAACGGGCCCCCGAGATGTCGTTGTGGCCGGCCAGCCGGTCGGCGAACCGGTGCGCGCTGTCGGTCCCACGTCTGCGGAACGCGCGCACCTGGGCGCAGAGGTCGTCGCGTTCCTTGTTCTGCCCGTACTTGAAGATGCCTTCCAGCCGGTCCAACGGCAGCTCGAACACCACGATCATCGAACGGAACTGCTGGTACAGCTCGTCCGGCACCCGGTCGAGGGTCCAGGGTTCCTTGGGCGCGAGGCGGCCCTCCTGGTCGGCGATGAGGTCGACGAGCTGCCGGTCGGCCTCGGCACCGGCCAGTACCCGGGGCCGCCCGTAAGCGTGCACGGCAGCGTAGTTCCAGGTCGGGAAGTGCGGCTCGGAGGCGTAGTCGTCGGGGCAGATGTACGAGTGCGGTCCGGTGAAGACCGCCATCACCTCAGTGCCCTCCGCCAGCGCGGCCGCGACCGGATTGGCGCGCGACAGATGGCCGCGCAGCCGGCCGTACGGGCCCTGTTCGCGGTCCAGGACGAACGGCAGGTGCACACCGGACAGCGCTCCGCCGCCTGCCACGACCAGGAGGCCGAACGGGTTCTCGGTGATCAGCTCGTGCTGGGCGGCGACGTCGGGCGGCCGGTAGAGAGGTGGAACGTACATCGGTTCTCCAGAGGGGTCAGGCGAGCGCAAGGCCGCCGAGCGTCAGGTGATCGGCCAGGGAGTCGCGCATGGCGGCCTCGGCCGGCGGATGGAACGCGAGGCCGCGGCTCGCCCCCAGCAGGTGCAGGGCTTCCGGGCCGGACGCGAATACGCCGCCGCCGAGCAGGTCGAGGGCGCGGTCGGTGCTCTCGGCGATCGCCCGCTGTGCGGCGTAGCGGACGAACAGCGCCCGCCCGAGCGCCGCCTCGTCGAGTTCACCACGGTCGATGCCCGCGGCGGCGCCCTCCACCGCGGCCGCGACCGCTTCCAGCGCGCCCGCGGCGGCGGAGCGGTCCTCGGGACGGCCGCGCCGGCCGTCGAGCGCGCGTTCGACGAGCCCGCTCGCCGCGCCCAGATACGCGGCCGTGATCAGCACCTCGAACCACACCAGCGACGCCGTGACGAGCGGGATCGCGCTGCCCGGCCGACCCAGCCGGATCACCCGCTCCGGCGGCACGGGCACGTCGGTCAGCCGGATCTCGTCGGTCTGCGCCGCGGCGAGCACCGGGCTGCCCCACAGCGCAGACCGGGTGATTCCGGGGTCGTCGGCCTGCACCAGCACGTTGACCAGATCGCCCGCGTATGGGCCGTCGGCCGGCGTGGCCAGGAGCATCGACAGCACACCCATCGACCACACCAGCGAGCAGGGCCGCTTGGTGCCGCTGACAATCAGCCCGGCGCCCGGCGCACCACGCACCTCGATGCCGGGGTTGAAGAGCCCGCGGCTTCCCTCGGCACCGCAGGACGCGACCAGCCACCGCTGCTGGGCCACCTGGCGCAACAGGTCGAGCTTCGCCGGCTCGCGTACCTCGCCGGCCAGCCACGCCACCTTGTAGTGGTGCATGGTGCCGCCGACGGCGAGCGACGGCGAGCGGCTGCCGAGCGCGCGCTGCACACGGACCGCCGTCAGCGCGGAGGCGCCCAGCCCGCCCAGCGCAGCGGGGATCAGCAGGTTGCCGCCGCCCGCCTTGCGGAACAGTTCCACGACGCCGGAGTCACGCGCCTCCGCAGCCACACCCAGCGCCGTGAGCTCGGTGTCGAGGCCGGGAAGGGCCGCGTCGAGCGCGGCGCGCTCACGGTCGAGGAAGGTCATCGCTCTCCTTTCCGAACGGCCTCAGCGACGATCACGGCCACTCGCCGGGCGCCGGCGCCGCGCATCACCGAGTAGTGGTCCTCGCCGTCGAGATCGATGCGCTCGGCGGGGGTGCCCGGGACGACCTCGTCGACCGGCAGCAGGCCCGGGAAGGCATCCCGGCGGGTGCCTGCCCGTACCAGCACGCAGCGCGGCGGCCACGGCGCGGGAGTGGCCGCCTCGAGCAGGCGCGCATTGTTCTCGTAGACCGCGTACAGCCGCTCCAGTGAGGCGTCGTCGACCATGGAGGGCAGCAGACCGCCCTCGTGCAACGCGCGCTGCGCGGCTCCCAGGCCGGCCGGCAAACCGGGACCGGGCAGCACGCCGCCGCACAGGTCCGCGAGGAACGCAGCGGTCCGGTCGGCGGCGTCCGCGCCCGGCCCGCCGCCGCCGGTGAAGCTGTCGACGAGGACCACCGAAGCCGGCGGTCGACCCAGCTCGCGCAGCCGTTCGGCGAGGGCGAGGCAGATCGTGCCGCCCATCGACCAGCCGGCCAGGTGCAGCGGCCCATCCGGCAGCGCCGCGGTGATCTCGGCCAGATATCCCTCGACCAGGTCGGCGAAGGTCGCCGCGGTCCGCTCCCCCGGGCGCAGGCCCACCGCGCGCAGGCCGTAGACGTCGGGCTCACCGTCGAGCTCGGACCGCAGCACGCGGACGAGCTCCTGATAGCAGAGGACGTTGCCACCGACAGGGTGCACGAGGACGATCCGCGGTCCGGTTCCGTGGCTCAGCGGCGCCAGCACCGGGTCGGCCGCTCCTTCGGCGGCGGCGAGCAGCCCGGCCTGCGCCGCGACGGTGCCGTGCCGGAACAGCGACGACAGCGGCAGCTGCCGCCCGAACGCCTGCTCGATGGCCCGGAACAGGCGCACGGCGAGCAGCGAGTCTCCGCCGAGCGCGAAGAAGTCGGCGTCCGCCGTACCCACCGCCACGCCCAGCAGATCCGACCAGATCGCAGCGAGGCGCCGCTCCGACGCGGTGTGCAGCGGGCGATCGCCCGGCCGGGCCGGCCGGTCGGCGTCCCGGTCCACCCGCGCGGCCAGGGCCTTGCGGTCGACCTTGCCGTTGCCGCTGAGCGGGAAAGCGTCGGCGCCGCCGAGGAAACCCGGCACCATGTACGACGGCAGCCGCTCGGCCAGCCGCGGGCGCAGTTGCTCCGGATCGGCGGCTGCCGGCCCGGACACGAACGCGGCGAGGCGCTGGCCGTCCGCCACCACCGCGACCGCGCCCTCCACCCCGGGGCAGGCGAGCAGCTGGGCCTCGATCTCGCCGAGTTCGATGCGGAAGCCGCCAATCTTCACCTGGGTGTCGCGCCGGCCGAGGAACTCCACGATGCCGCCCGGGCGGTAACGGGCCCGGTCGCCGGTGCGGTAGAGCCGCTCCCCCGTCCGCGGATGCCGCAGGAAAGCCTCTGCGGTCCGCTCCGGGTCGTTGAGGTAGCCCAGGGCGACGCCCGCGCCGCCGAGATAGAGGTCGCCGGGCACCCAGGTGGGCGCGTCCGCCAGCCGGCGGTCGAGGACGTGCAGGCTCTGGTTCGCCAGCGGATACCCGTACGGGACGCTGGTCCAGTCGGCCGGTTGGTCCGCGGTGTCGAACCAGTTCGACCAGATCGCGGCCTCCGTGGCGCCGCCCAGGGAGACGACCCGCGCGTTCGGCAGCACTGTGCGCAGCCGCTGCAGCAGCGGCAGCGGGAACCAGTCGCCGCTGAGCATCACCAGTCGCAGCCCCGCCAGCTCGATCGAGGCCCGGTCGCCGAGGTACTCCAGCAGCAGGTCGAGCAGCGCGGGCACCGAATTCCAGACGGTCACACCGTTCTCGCGCACACACGCGGCCCAGGCCGCCGGGTCGGGAACGGGGCTGTCCGGCGGCAGGACCACCGTCCCGCCCGCACCCAGCACACCGAAGACGTCGAAGACCGAGAGGTCGAAGCCGAGCGCCGAGACGGCCAGCACCGCGTCCTCGGGGCCTAGCCCGAACCGCGCGGCGAGGTCGAGCAGGGTGTTCGCGGTAGCCTCGTGTGCCATGCGGACGCCCTTTGGCGTGCCGGTTGAGCCCGAGGTGTAGATGACGTACGCCGTCTGTCCGGGCTCGACCTCCGGATCCGCGGGGGCCTCCGGCGCAGCGTCGCAGGGCTCGGCGAGCGTCACGACTGGCACGCCACCGGGCACCGGGCGGGTGCCGTCGGTGACCGCCAGGGCCGTCCGACTGTGCGTGAGCACCGTCGCCACCCGGGCGTCGGGCCAGCGCGCGTCGACCGGCAGATAGGCGCCTCCGGCCCGCGTGATGCCGAGCACCGCGACCACCTGGGTCCAGCCCTTCGGCAGCAACACCGCGACCAGGTCGCCCCGCCGCAGGCCGGCTGTGCGCAGCCGGGCCGCCAGCGCGGCCGACTCCCGGTCCAGGGTGGCGAAGTCGAGCGTACGGCCGGCCGACCGCACCGCGACCCGCTCCGGATGTGCCACGGCCATCGCCAGGGCCGGGCCGTGCAGGGCACCCGCGGGCAGGGCTAGCGTCGTGTCGTTCGCCCGGCATCGGTCGGTGAGCTGCGCCCGGGGCAGCGGGGGTGGCTCGGGATCGTCCCAGGCCTGCGGGTCCTCGGCAAGCCGGTGCAACCGAGCACGGTGGTAGGCGGCCAGGTCGTCGATCATGCCCGGCGGGTAGTTGCCGGGCGCGTGGTCGAAGTTGCAGACGAGCTCGTCGCCCTCCGCGTACACCTGGTGGTCGAGCAGGACCTGGGGTGTGCTCACCGAACTGTGCGCCAGGCGCGCGCCGGGCAGGTCCAGCAGGAAGCCGGGATCCCCGGGCACCAGGTCGAGACCGCTGGTGAAGACGACCGGGAGCTCGCCCCCGGACGCCGTACGCCGACGCCGCAGCCGGGTCACCTCGACGCCGGAGACGGCCGAATGCTGTAGGTCGGCATGCAGCCGGGTGCGGGCGGCCGCCGCCCGGACCCGAAACGATCCGCCGGCCGGCGGGAGCTCGACGGGCACGGTCGTGCTGCAGTTGCCCCAGACCGAGGCGATGCCCTGCCGGCCGTGCGGGCGGTGCCCGGCCAGGACCGTCACGGCCGCCGGGTCGGCGTCGGACCAGCGCTGGAGGGCCTCGGCGAAGAGCGCGAACAGCACCGAGCCGACCGGCAGGCCGGCAGCCGCGGAGCGCACGCGCAGCCGACGCCAGACCTCTGGTGCGAGCCGGGTGGTCAGCCGCAGCAGCATCTCGCCCTCAGCCGGCTTCGCGGCGGGCGCCACCGGCAGCGCCGGGGAACCGGGCAACCGGTCGAGGGAATCCTGCCAGTAGTGGAGCGACTCCCGGTAGCGGGTGCCCCGGCGAGACGTGTGCACAGCGCGGACGTAGTCCGCGAAGGTGAAGTCGCCGGACCTGAGTTCGTGTCCGGGATTGCGGTACGCGGCAGCGAGCTCCCGGAAGAACAACTGGGTGGTGACGCCGTCGAAGGCGATCAGCCGGAGCGCCACCTGTAGCCGCCAGCCGCCGGGCAGCTCCACCAGCCGGATCAGGTACGGCCGCCCGGCCGACAGCGGCGGCAGGTCGTCGGGAACGCTCGCGCGCAACGCCGCCATGTCGTCGGCTCGGGCCCGCAGCAGCAGCGGCCCGGGATCACGCCCGGGGCGGAAGCGCTGCTCACCGTCGGCCGTCACGGCGAGCCGCAGCAGGTCGTACGCGTCCGACAGCCGGCGCAGCGCGCTCTCCAGGCGGTCCGCGTCGACCTCATCGAGGTGGTACTCGTGGTAGAAGAGCGCCGGCGCCCGGTGAGCGTAAAAGTCCTGCTCCCCCACGAGGTACGCCTGCTGCAGGTCAGTGAGCGGGAAGGTTTCGTGCCGCCGCGCCGGGTCGGGCGGGGCCGACCAGGCGTCGTCGGCCGTGAGCAATTCGATCAGGTCGGCGCGTTGCAGCGCCACCTCGGTCCGTAGCTCCTCGGTGAGTGCGCCCGCCGGCCCGGTGTAGCGCAGCCGGCCTTCCTCGACGCGCAAGTGCACACCCCGGTCGCGAAGCCGGGTCAGCAGGTCCATACCGGACATCAGGCCGCCTCCCCGAGCAAGACCGCCGCGAGGTGGGCCACCCCCGAGCCGAGCAGGATGGCGGGGCCGGCGCCGCCGGGATCGTCGGCCAGGTTGACGATCGGGTCGCTGCCCAGGCAGTGCGCCACCCGCGAGACGTTGCCCAGGCGCAGCTGCTCCGGGCGGAAGCCGACGTCGGCCAGGTAGAGACCGATGACGTTACGGGCGAAGTTGCTGGGATGGACGGCGGTGACCGCCGTGGGCGGGATCGGGCTCGCGTCGGCGAGCCGCTGCATGAGCTCCCGGTGCGCGCGCACCCGCAGGCCGAGCTGCTGAGCGGGCGGCACGCCCGGACGGGCCAGCGCCGGGCTCAGGTGCCGGGCCGAGGCCAGCACCGGCCGGCCGGGTACGGCGGAGGACACCAGTACGGCGGCGGCCGCGTCGCTGGCCACGGCGGCGCCACCGGCCACCAGCCGGCTGCCTCCGGTCGCCCGGTCGGCGAGGTCGCCGGTGAGGACGAGGACGGACCGGCAGCTGCCGTCGCGCACCATCGACGCGGCCGTCGACACGGCCACCACGGCGGTCGCGCAGTCCATGAGGCCGACCGTGAACGCCACGGCGTTGCTCAGGCTCAGCCGGGCCAGCAGGTCGACGACGTCGCGATGCGCGGCCCGGCCACGGGGCAGGGAATCCGTGGCGAGCACCACCGCGTCGATCTCGGTTCCGGGGACCCTGGTTGCCGCGAGCGTCTTGCCGGCTGCGACCGCCATCAGCTCGGTGACGTCCGCCTCCGAGGAGTGGTAGGTCGCGAAGCCGGCCTCGGGCGCAAGCAGCCTGGCGGCGGCCTCCGGGTCGGCGAGCAGCTCGTCGAGGTCGGCCGCCGCACCGGCATGCTCGCCCAGCTCGTAGGCGGCGCCGCTGAGGTAGGCCTGCGTGGTCATGCCGGCACCCCGCCCGGGTCGGCGTCAACGGCGGCCGCCACCGCCAGTTCGGCGAAGCGGGTGGCGAGGCGGTCCGCGGTCGCGTCATCCAGCCGGCCGGTGTCGTACTCGATCCAGCCGTGCAAGCGGCCCTCCTGTGCGGAGGCGAAGACTGAGACGGTCACGTCGTAGCGGGCGGTGCCCTTGTCGACGTCCGCCGTGGTCACCCGGGCGCCCTGGATGGTGCGCCCGGCGTCGCCCAGATTCTCGAAGACGAACGCCACCTCGAACGGGGGCAGTCCGATCAACTCGGCCGGGTACGCGCCGTGCCGCTGGACGTCGCGGACAGGACCGGCGGCACCGCGTACGCGATCGCGGAACGAGCCGGATCCCGGATCGCGCAGCCGTACGGGGACGACGTTGAGCAGGTATCCGGCTACCTCGTCGGTGCCGGCCTCCCCGCGGTTCGCCGTGAACGTGCCGAACAGGACGTCGGGGTTTCCACTCCACTCAGACAGCAGAGACCACAGCACCGCGCACCACGCGGCGAAGGGCGTGCATCCCTCGGCGCGGGCCACGGCGGTCAGCGCCGTGCCGACATCGGCGGGGAGGGTGAACTCCCGGCGCCGGCCGATTCCGGTGCGCTCGGGCCCGACCGGGAACACGGGCGGCGGCGGATCCGCCGCGACCGCAGCCCAGTGGGCGGCCGCCTCCCGGCCCGCGGGACCGGCGACCCACGCGTCCCGGCGGCGCGCGACGGTGACGAAGCCGGGCGGCGGGTCGCCCGTCGGGGGCTCGGCCAGCTGGTCCAGTAGCAGCTCGAACGACCAGGCGTCGAACACGAGATTGTGCACGGCGAGCAGCAGCCAGGACCGATCCGGACCGGCCTCGGCGAGAACGGCGCGCAGGAGTGGTCCCCGGGCGAGGTCGAACGGTTCCCGGGCCAGCTCGCGGGCCATCGCGTACGCCTGCTCGTCGCCGCCGGGGCACGAGGCCCGCCTGATGTCGGCGGTGAGGCCGGTGTGCACGGTCTGCCGCGGCTCCCCGTCCACCACCGCGAAGGTGGTGCGCAGCACGGGGTGCCGGGCCGTGAACGCGGCCAGCCCGGCGGCGAGCCGATCGAGGTCGACCGGACCGTCCAGGCGCACGGCCTGGCAGACCACATCCACCGGCAGTCCCGGATAGGCCAGCTGGGTGTCCCACAGCCGGCGTTGCCCCGGGGTGAGCGGCGCGTCGGTGACCGGCGCCGCGTCCCGGGCTGCGCCGGCCAGCCGGCGCAGCCGCTCCCGCTGCTCGGGGGTGAGCGCGGCGAGCCGCGAGCTCAGGTCGGTCATCGCCCGGCACCCGCGTACTGCTGGGCGAGGCGCGCCAGGTGCTGGAGGCTGTCCAACACCAAGTTCTCCTCGATCCCGAAGTCGATGAGGCAGGCGATCTCGGTGACGCCCATGCCTGCGAACCGCTCGACGACGGAGGCACACGACGCGGGCGTACCGAGCAGGGCGCCCTTCTCGAAGTACTTGTCGAACGCGAACTTGATGAGCGCGTCCTGGTCACCCTCGGAGATGTCACGCACGCCCGCGCCGGGCGCCAGGTTGCGCTTCTGCGAGTCGATGACCTTGAAGAACGAGCGCAGGTACGCCGTAAACGGCTCCCGGACCACCTCACGCACCTCGTCCAGGTCCTTACCCACGAACGTGTGCAGCATCAGCGTGACCGTCGTGGAGTCCTTGTCGTGCCCGTGCTCGGCGAGCGTCTTGTAGTAGAGCTCGAGCTTCTCCTCCAGCTCCTCGGTGGTCATGTCGATGAGCCCGGTCAGCACATTGCAGCCGAGCCGGCCCGCCGTCTCGAACGTATCCCGGCTCTTGGTGCAGGTCAGCCACAGCGGCAGCTCGGCCTGCACGGGCTGTGGATGCAACTCGACCTCGACCTGGTTGCCCAGGCCGTCGCGAACGTAGACCGGATTGCCTTCCCACAGCTCGCGCAGCGTGGTGACCGCGTCGAACGTGATCTGCCGCCGATCGCCCCAGTTCTCCGGGCGCAACGCGAAGTCCACCGGGCTGAAGCCGGTGGCGAGTGCGATGCCGGCCCGACCGCGGGAGAGGTTGTCCACGACCGCCCACTCCTCGGCGACGCGGATGGGGCTGTGCAGCGGCAGGATCACGCTGCCGGCGCGGATCCGCAGCCGCTGCGTCGACATGGCGAGCGCTGCCCCGAGCACGGAGGGGTTGGGATAGAGGCCGCCGAACCGGTGGAAGTGGCGTTCCGGGGTCCAGACGGCGTGGAAGTTGTTCTCGTCGGCGAAACGCGCGGCGTCCAGCACGAAGCGGTATCTGTTCTTCTCGTCGCCGGAGAAGAAGATCAGGCTGAAGTCCATCATCGGTTTCCCTCGGTCTGGGCCAGGAGCTGTTCGATCTCCTCGGCCGGCAGGTGGGACAGCTCGGCGAGCAGTGAGTCCACCTCGGAGTCCGGCTCTGCCGCGGCCTTGCGTGCGGCGACCTGGTCGGCGAGCGCGGCCGCGGTCGGATGCGTGAGCACGTCGGCCAGCGGGACATCCACCCCGAACACGGTGCGTATCTCCGACAGCAGCCGGACGATGAGCAGTGAGTCACCGCCGTGCTCGAAGATGTCGGCGCCGGCCGGCAGCTGAGGATCTCCGACTGCGTCGGCCACCATGCGATGCACCATCTCGGCCAGGTCGCCGCCGGCGTCGGCCTCGGGCGCCTCCCGCGGCCGTGCGTCCGGCTCGCGCCGCACCCACTGGTCGAGCCGGTGCCCGAGGTCCCACGTGGACACGGCGACGTGAGACACGTCTGTGAGCCCGAGCAGCCGACGGATCGCCTCGAGACCCTCCTCGGGCTGGATCGCCTTGTCGTCCATGCTGCGGCCGATCGCCGACAGCGCCCGCTTCTCGTCCTGGTGGTGCTGCCAGACGTCCCAACCGACGCTCAGCCAGACCGTCCGGTCGCGGTGCCGGTTGGCACGCTGCGCCGCGGCGTCCATGAAGTGGTTGGCGGCGCCGTACCCTAGCAGGCGCAGGCCGCCCAGCACGCCGGCCAGCGAGGACAGAAGCAGGCAGAAGTCCAGGTCGCGCCCGGCCAGCACTCGTTCCAGCACGATCTGGCCATGCGCCTTGGCCGTGAAGTGCCAGCCGCACTGCTGGACGCTGGCCGCCGTGACGGCCCGGTCCCACTTCTCGCCGGGTAGGCCGGCCGCGTGGACGACGCCGTGCAGGGCACCGAAGTGCGCCTCGACCTGCTCGACGGCCGAGCGGGTGGCCCTCTCGTCGGCGATGTCTGCGGTGACCAGCAGGATCTCGGCACCGGCCTTCTCCAGCCGGCGCACCCGGCGGATCCGCATCGCGGTCTCGTCGTCATCGGGGCGGCTGTCCAGCCACTCGTCCCAGTCGACGCGCTCGGGCAGCGGGTCGCGGTTGAGCAACGCGAGGCGCGCGCCGTACTCCCGCGCCAGCATCTCCCCGATGGTCGTGCCGATCTCGCCGAGGCCACCGGTGATCAGGTAGACGCCGCCGCGGCGCAGCCGGTCGGTCCGCGGCGCGTCCCAGTCCACCCGCAGCGGTTCGAGGTCCATCTCCCACCGGGTGCCCCCGCGGACCGCCACCGCGACCGCCGGGCGCCGGCGGCGGCCCAGCTCCGCCGCGAGCGTACGCAGCGAGCGCGCGTCCGGCTGCACGGGCAGATCGACGTGCCGGCAGCGCAGGTGGCCGATCTCCTGGCCGATCACCTTGGCGGCGACGGCGAGCGTCACGCGCTCGGCGACCGGGTCGGGCTCCGCATCGGTGACCGCGTACGCCCCGGCGCTCACCACGTCGAGCGCGACCGGCGTCGTGACGTCGTGCCGGTTGAACGCCTTCACCAGCGCGATGAGGCTGTAGAGGCCGAGCCGCTGGACCTGTTCGAACCGCTCGACGCCCGGCTCACCCGGCAGGGGGGCCGCCGACCAGCAGTGCAGCACCCGCCCGGGCAGCCGGTCCCCGGCGATGAGGTCGCCCACCAGCGCAGCGGCGTCCTCCTCCGAGTCCGGCCGGACCTCGTAGTCCCCGTCCGCCGTCCGCCGGAACGCCTGAGCGGCGCGCACCCGGATGACGGGCGCGTCGCCGGCGAGCGTGTCCGCCACGCCGTCGGGGTCGGCGAAGAGCAGCACCGGTTCGGCGGGACTGTCCGGATTCTCAGCCGTACCGTAGACCTGCTTCCAGACCGGCACGGAGAACCATCGCTCCAGCGGCAGCTTGCCGGGCGCCGCGGTGGCGGAGGTCAAGACGCCGCGGCCGGGCTCGATCCAGTAGCGGGTCCCCTCGAACGGGTACGTGGGGAGCGGGACCCGTCCACGTGCCTGACCGGCGTGGAAACCGGCCCAGTCGACCGGCAGACCGGCGGCCCAGAGCCGGCCCAGGGCGAGCAGCAGGGCCTCGTGGTCGGCGGCCGGGTCGCGCGTGCGGCCCCCGGAGCTGACCACGGTCACCCCGGTCTCGCGGTCGGGGTGCCGGCGCGCGAAGTTGGCGAGCGTCTGCCCCGGCCCGACCTCGAGGAAGACGTGGTCGGGCTCGGCGAACAGCGTGCTCAGCCCGGCCGCGAAGAGCACGGGCTGGCGCAGGTGCCGGGCCCAGTACGCCGGCGAGACGGCCTCGTCGTCACGGATCCAGGTGCCGGTGACGTTGGAGACGAACGGGATCGTGGGCCGCGCCCGGGGCACCGCGGCCACGAGTTCTGCCAGCGGCTCGATCGCCGGGTCCATCATGGCTGAGTGGAAGGCGTGCGAGGTGGGCACCTTGCGGGCCGCGATGCCGTCGGCGGAGAGCGCCGCGAGCAGCTCGCGCATCGCCGGGGCGGGGCCGGCGACGGTGCACATTCCCGGCTCGTTCACCGCCGCCAGGGACACGTCGGCGTGCAGGTACGGCGCGAGCTCCTCGGGTGCCAGCATCACGGCCGCCATCTGGCCGCCAGGCAGCCCGTCGACGAGCCCGCCGCGCGCGGCCACCAGCCGCAGCGCGTCGGGCAGCGTGAAGACGCCGGCGAGACAGGCCGCCACGTACTCGCCGACGCTGTGACCGATCATCGCGGCCGGCCGGACGCCCCAGGCCAGCCATTGCCGGGCGAGCGCGTAGGAGACGGCGAAGACGGCCGGCTGCGTGAGTCGGGTGCGGCTCAGGTCGGCGGGCTCGCCGTCGGAACCGAAGAGCAGGGCTCGCAGGTCCAGATCGGGCGCGAGGACGGCGGCACACTCGTCCAGGGCGGCCCGGAACTCGGGCTCGTGCCGGTACCAGTCGCGGCCCATTCCGGCGTACTGAGTGCCCTGGCCGGGGAACATGAAGACGACCGGGCGGTCGGTCGGCTGGCCGGAGTCGTGATGGGCGTGGCGTGGGTCGGTGCCCTCGAGCGCAGCGGCCGCACTGTCCCGGTCTGCGGCCACCGCCACTGTGCGGTAGTTGAAGGTGCGCCGGCCGGTGGCGAGCGTGTACCCGGCGTCGGCGATCGCGACCCCGGTCGTACGCAGGTGGTCGGCGAGCCGTCGCCGTGCCGTCTCGAGAGCGGCCGGCGACTTCGCCGAGACCGGCAGCAGCGTCAGGGGACGGCCGTCCGCGCGCGGGGCCGCGGCGGGGCTCTGCTCCAGCACGACGTGCGCCGTGGTGCCGCCCATGCCGGTCGACGTGACCGCGGCCCGCCGGACGACGCCGTTTTGCCCGGGCCACGGCGCGGGCTCGACCGGCACCCAGAACCGGCTCTCCTCGGCGCCGCACTCGGGGTTCCAACGGCGGAAGTGCAGCGTAGGCACGAGCTCGCCGTGATGCAGCATGAGGACCGTCTTGAGGAACCCGGCGATGCCGGCCGCGACGCTGAGGTGCCCGATGTTGCCCTTGACGGAGCCAAGGGCACAGGGCACCCCCTGGGGTTCGCCGTACGCCTGGCGCAGCGCCTCGAACTCGATGGGGTCGCCCATCCTCGTTCCGGTGCCGTGCGCTTCCACGTAGCCGACTGTCGCCGGGTCCACACCTGCCACCGAGAGCGCCTCGGCGAGCGTCGCGGCCTGCCCGGACACGCCGGGGGCGGAGAAGCCGGCCCGGTCGGCGCCGTCGTTGCCGACGGCCGAGCCGAGCACCACCGCCCAGACCGTGTCCCCGTCGGCGATCGCGTCGTCGAGGCGCTTGAGCACCACCGTGCCCACCCCGTTGCCGAAGATCGTGCCGTCGGCGTCGGCGTCGAACGGCCTCACCCGGCCGCCGGTCGAGGTGATGGCGTCCGGTTCGGCCAGGTAGCCGGCCTGCTGCGGGAAGCGCACCGCCACCCCGCCGGCCAACGCCACGTCGCACTCGCCCGCGAGCAGGCTCTGCGCCGCCACGTGCACCGCGACCAGCGATGTCGAGCACGCCGTCTGCACGCTGATGCTCGGGCCCGTCAGGTTGAGGTGGTACGACGTCCGGGTGGCCAGGTAGTTCGGGTCGTTGCCCATGAGCGTGGCCAGGTCGCCGCGCATCCGGTCGAGGTCACCGGCGAAGCCCTGTTCGCCGGTCAGCACGTTGCCGAGCAGGTAGGTGCTGGCCAGGGAGCCCGCGAAGACGCCGATGCGGCCCGGGTAGGACTCGGAGTCGTGCCCGCTATGCTCCAGCGCCGACCACGCCGACTGCAGGAAGAGCCGCAGCTGCGGGTCCATCCGCTCGGCCTCGCGGGAGCTGAGGTAGAAGAAGGACGCGTCGAACGCGTCGGCGTCCTCGACCACGGCGGCGCGGTTGACGTAACGGGGATCGCGCCGCAGGCGGTCCGGCACGCCGGCCGCCTCCAGGTCGGCGTCGCCGGGTTCGGCGACCGACTCGACGCCGGCGCGCAGGTTGGCCCAGAACTGCTCGTGGCCGTCCGCGCCGGGGAACCGGCAGTGCAGTCCGATCACGGCGATCCGGCCGTCGGTGACAGCGTCGGTCATCGGTCCTCCCTCGGTGAGGCGGGTAGTCCGCGCGGTGGCGGCTGGGGGCGGCCGCGGCGGGCGACCCGGGCGGCGGTTGCGGCGTACGCCTCCCGGCGGGCGGCGCCGCGGCGGGCCGCTGTGGTGACGGCGGACAGGGCCGGGCCGTGCTCGCCGACCAGCCGCGCCATGCCGCGTACGGTCGGGGCCCGGTAGAGGTCGACCATGCGGACAGGGCGATCGAACAGCCGCGTCAGTCGCTCGTGCAGCGCCGCCATGCGCAGCGACGTGCCGCCCCGGTCGAAGAAGTTGTCGTCGGCGCCGACCGCGTCGGTACCGAGGATCTCGGCCCACGCTCCGGCGATGGCGCGCTCTGCCGCGCCGTCCGGTCGGGCGTATGCGGTCGCCAGGCGGGCACGTGCCACGCCGGGATCGGGCAGCGCCGCCCGGTCGATCTTGTGGTTGACGGTGAGCGGCAGCGCGTCGAGGAAGACATATGCGGTGGGCACCGCGTGGGCCGGCAGCCGAGCGGTCAGATGTGCCCGGACGGCCTCCACGGTAGCGCCCGGCTCCGCGACCAGATACGCGGCCAGTTGCCTCTCCCCGAAGGCGTCCGCAAACGTGCCCACCACGGCTTCGCGGATCGCCGGATGCGCGGTGAGCGCGCTCTCCACCTCACCGGCCTCGACCCTGATCCCGGAGATCTTGATCTGGAAGTCGGCTCGGCCCTCGAGCACCACGCTGCCATCGGGAAGTCGCCGGCCGAGGTCGCCCGTGCGGTAGCTGTCCGGGTCGTCGTCCGGCGCCGGCCGGCCGTGGCCCGGTGCCAGGTAGGGGCTGCGAACGATCAACTCGCCGACGTCTGCGCCCCCCAGCAACTCCACAATGGTCTCGGGCACGGGCGCACCCAGCGGCAGAACGCCGGTGGGTGGCTCGTAGGCCTTGTCGACCACGCGCAGCAGGGCGCACGAACATTCGGTGGACCCGTAGGCGCTCGCCAGCCGGCAGTCGTCGGCGAACCAGCGACGGTAGGCGGCAAGGTCCTCGCGGTGGATGTGGTCGCCGCCGAGAGCCAGCATCCGTACCGACGGCATGACCGCGTCGCGGTCGGCGAGCACGCGGCACACGGCCCGGAAGATCGGCAGCGTCGAGTGGTAGACACTGATCCGCTCGGTCAGCATCCAGTCGACCAGCCCGGCCACGCCCAGGGCCTTGAGGTCGACCGGGTAAAGCGCGGCGCCGGAGAGCAGGGCTGCGAACATGTCCTGCACCGCCGAGTCCCAGCTGTACGCCGACTGCAGGCTCAGCCGGTCGGCCGCGGTGACGCCCAGCCCGCCGATCCACGCGTCGGCGTGGTGCACGACGTTGCGGTGCAGCTGAACGACCGGCTTGGGACGCCCAGTCGAACCGGATGTGTACAGCACGTACGCCGGATCCTCCGGCCGGACCCGCAGCGGCGGCCCGGGCGCGACTGGGAGGTCGCCGGTGACGTCGAGGACCGGCCGCCCGTCGGCCAGCCGGACGGCGAGGTCCGCGTCGGCGGCGTCGGTGAGCAGCACCTCCGCGCCCGAATCCGCGAGCATGAGCTCGAGCCGGTCGGCCGGATAGGCCGCGTCGAGCGGGACGTACGCGAGGCCGGCTCGCATCGCCCCCAGCACGGCGGGCACCATCGGCGCCCCGTGCCGGAACAGCAAGCCGCACCGGCCGCCCTGACGTACGCCCGCCCCGGCGAGAGCGCCCGCCACCCGGTCGGCGTGCGCGTCGAGCTCGCGGTACGTCCACCGGTGCTCGGGCGTGACCACCGCGGGGCGGTCCGGGCCGGCGGCGACCTGGGCGGCGAAGCGGGCGGTCAGCGTCCGCTCGGCGGCGCTCATAGGCGGCCGCCGTACGTGAACCGCACCGACACCAGGTCCGGGCGCGACCGCAGCAGACCGTAGGCGCACTCCGCGTCCCCGACGGGCATGGTCTCGAGCGCCATCCGCGCCGGGCGGATCCACCCGGCGGCGATCAGGTCGAGTGCCCGTTGCAGGTTGGTCTCCACCGTCGCCTCGCCGGGTGGCGGGTCCAGGTCGCGGCGGCCGTGGGCGTACTCGTCGTCTCGGTATCCGGTGCCGCAGCGGGCGGCGTACCGCACATCAAGGTTGCCCAGCTCGACGCTGAAGTCCACGGTCGCGCGGAAGCGCCCGACGCCGACGAGCACCGGGCGGCCGCCGGCAGCTGTCGCCCAGCGCGCGGCCGCGGTGACCGACTCGCTCGCCTCTCCGCTGAGGCAGAGAAATGCACGCCGCTCGCCCACGGGCGGCGCGCCACCGGTGAGCTCGCCCGCGGCGAGCGCCGCGGCCGTGTGCACGGTGAAGCCCAGTGCGGCAGCGGACCGCAGCCGGTCCGGCCGGGTATCGACCAGCGTCACGTGCGCGGCCCGCTCGGCCGCCACCTGGGCGACGAGCTGGCCGATCAGCCCGGCCCCGACGACGAGCACGTCGTCGCCGCGCCGCAGACCTGAGCGGTCCGCCGCGTGCACCGCGGTGGCGGCGAGGTTGGCGAGCACGGCGTCCGTTAGGTCGACGCCGCGCGGCACCGGCCGGCAGAGCCGGTACGGCACGAGGATCCGGTCGGCGTGCACGGCGTGACCCCAGCCCATCGCGATGACCCGATCACCGGGGCGGAAGCCGGGCACCGCCGGGCCGGCTTCCAGCACGGTTCCGGCTGCGCAGTAGCCGAGCGGGTGCCGTTCGCCGGTGCGCAGTCCGCGGTCGAGGTAGTGCAGCTCAGTGCCCGGGCTGATCAGGCTGCACTCGGTGGCGATGAGCAGCTGTCCGGCGGCGGGTCGGCGGTCCTGGACGGGCACAGCTCGCAGGCCGTGCGTGCCGTCGGCGATCAGCATGTGCCCGCTCATTCGGCGCCGCCCGGGCTGATGAGGCGCTCGTCCGAGATGACCTCGATCTGCTCGTGGTAGCCGGGGATCGGGCCGAGCGGGATGGGCTTGCCGGAACGTTCGTAGTCGGTGCGGCGGTGCCGCTTGCGCTCGAGTCCCAGGTTGAGTCCGCTGAGATCGATCGGCCAGTGTTCGAACAGGCCCTGCTCGGCGGCCGCGGCGACCACGCGCGCCCCGGTCTGCGTACGTACGAAGACGCGGCCGTGCTTGGCCGCCCTGCCCTCGCCGAGGCTCGCTGCGAAGATGTTCGGGTCACCGTCACTCACGCTCACGTCGGCCAGCCCCGACACCCAGTCACCGCAGGAGAGACAGCGGTGCGTCTTGTTGCGAGCGAGGTCTCTTACCGCACGCCAGAATTCCACTTCATGTTCGGCGCCGTCCGCGGTCCTGATCCGCACCGCTCCGGGATACTCGCCCTCGCGGTAGCGCAGCCGGGTCACCGACTCGAGCGGCAGCCGTGCCAGCGTCTCCACGATGGACACCGTGCCCTCGGGCCGGGTGCTCGACGAGCACGCGGGCTCGATCAGGAAGACCACGTGGTCGCGCGCCCAGCGTCCGATCGGCGTGTCCATCGCCTGGAGCTTGCGCATGGCTTGGATGTGGCAGGCCGTGCCGGTCATGGCCACCCGCGCGGAGGGGGCGTCCCGGTACACCGTGCGCAGCTCGTTCAGGTAGGGCGCGAGCTGATAGGTGGACTGGGCGGTCTCCACGAGGTGGGCCGAGTCCTCGGTCAGCGACGGTGCGGCCCGCCACGGTGAGGCCGCGTCGCGGCCCATGGTGAGGAAGACCGTCACCCCGAGCTCGGCCGCGGTCGCCTGCAGCAGCGCGGTGATGCTCCCACCGCTGGCCGAGGCGGCGAAGACCTCGGGCCGGGCGGAGCGGCCGCCGAGCACTTCCGTGTAGACGCCGAGCCACCGCTCGGCGTCGGTCCGCGTACGCCCGAAGAGGCGGACCTCCGCCTCGGGCGTGCCCGGATCGGCGCCCGGGCACGCATCGAGGCAGTCGGTGCAGGAACCGCAGTCCGCGGCGGTCCAGTTCGGTGCCGCGACAGGTTCGAGCCCTTCGAAACCGATGACGTCGGCCGGGCAGGCGAGGCTGCAGGCGCCGCACGCCGTGCAGAGGCCCGGCTCGAGCACGACGGCGCTCAGGTCGGCGAAGCTCATGCGATTCCGTCCCGTTCCGCGGCCAGGAGCGCGCCGGCCAGCCGCTCCAGTAGCTGGTGATACTCGGTTTCGGCCAGCAGCACCGGCGGGACGATCTTGATGGTGGCGCCCTCGGGTCCCCCGGTGAACAACAGGAGCCGGCGGTCCGCCGCTCCCTGGGCCACCGCGGTCGCGAGCCGAGATCCGGGGACGTCGCCGTCGGCGCAGTCCATCGCGGCGAGCGCGCCGACCGTCCGCACCCCGCGCAGCCAGGGGTGGCGCGCCGCGAGCTTGGCCAGGTCCTCGGCGAGGCGCTCGCCGAGATCCGCCGCCCGCGCCGGCACGTCCGCCGCGAGCACGGTCTCGATCACCGCGGTGGCCGCGGCGCAGGAGACCGGATGTCCGGAGAACGTCGAGGTCTGTACGCCTGACGGCAGGACGTCGAGGATGCGGCGCTCCCCCGTGACGGCGGCAATCGGGAACCCGTTGCCGAGTGTCTTGCCGAGCAGGGTGAGGTCGGGCGGGGAGGTCATGAGGTCGCCGTAGAACATCTGCCCGCAGCGGCCCAGGCCCGTGTAGATCTCGTCGAGCACGAAGAGGCCGCCGGCCGCGCGGGTACGGATCGCCAGGGCGTCGAGCAGTTCGGGCGGCACCGCCAGGACGCCCTCGGTCACCTGAACCGGCTCCAGTACGACCGCAGCCAGCCCGCCGAGCTCAGCGGCCTGCTCGAGCACGCGGTCGAAGCCGTCCAGCGCAGCCGGTAGATCCACCGGCCCGCGCGGATCGGGCAGCTCGGCGCGCAGCACCGAAGGGTCGGGCGGCGCCGAGAAGTCCTTGAAGGACTGCCGCCAGGTGAGCGCGAGCGCCCCGGCGGTCTTGCCGTGATAGCCGTACCGAAAGCCGACGACGGCACGGCCGCCGGTCGCGGCCCGCGCCACCTTGAGGGCGGCTTCGACCGCCTCGCCACCCGTGGCGGTCGGGAGTACGGCAGGGTCGGCGTACGGCAGGATCGCGCCCAGCGCGGCCACGAAGCGCTCCCGCGCGGCCGAGCCGAGCTTGCATCCGGTGTGCACGAGCGCGCCCAGCTGCGCGGTGACCTCGGAGATCACGGCCGGGTGCTGGTGCCCGAGCGTGGCTGCGCCGCTGCCCGAGGTGGCATCGAAGTGGTCGAGCCCGGCGGCGTCGATGAGCCACGGTCCGGTGGCCCGAACGAACGAGGTTCCGGGACCGGGCCGCGTCGAGACGGCCTCCACGCCGGTCACAGCGCTCGCTCCAGCCGTACGCGGTCGTGGCCCGGGCCGTCCCAGTCGGCCCACACAGTGCCGCCGCCGGGGGCTGCTACGGGCTCGAAGCCGAGCGCCCGGTGGAACGCCTGCGAGTCGGTGTTGCCGACGGAGGTCACCGCGGTCACGGTGCGACGACCGTGCTGCCGGGCCAGCGCGAAGTACCACTCGTACAGCCGGCGGCCGAGGCCGGCACCGCGCAGGGCCGGGTCCACGCCGATGAAGTGTGCGTGCGCCTCGCCGGGAACGCTCGGCGACAGGATGCCGATCAGGAATCCGGCGACGCGCCCATCCTGTTCCGCCACCACACTGGTGTCCGCGAAGTGCCGGAAGAACAGGCGGGGCAGCATGGCCGTGACCGGCCGGCCGTCCCACCATCGTTCGAGCTGGCCGATCACCTCGGGATAGTCCGACTCCCGCAGACCGCGCAGAGTGGTCGCGCCGGCGTCGGCGGTCACGTCGACTCCCATCTTCGCCAGAACCTCGATGAACTCGGGAAAGGACGTCTCGTGGCAGGTGCCGCCGCGGACCCTGCTCGTTCCACCGAGGCCGGCCGCGAGCGTGGCCGCCGCCATGGCGATGCGGTGGTCGCCGAAGCTGTCCGTCGGGGCCGGGCGCAGCGGCCCGCCGCCCGTCACCGTGACCGTTGCCGCGTCCGCCGTGACCTCGGCGCCGAACGGCCGCAGCATCTCGGCCGTCGTGACGAGGCGGTCGGTCTCCTTGAAGCTGAGCTCGCCGGCGCAGCCGATCCGGGAGGTGCCGGGCACCGTGGCCGCGACCGCGGCGAGCAACGGCACCTCGTCGATGAGGGCGTGCAGGGTGTGCGGGTCGTCGACGGCGACGGGACGCAGCCGCTGCGGGCCGCCGTCCACCACGATCGTTCCCACGGGCTCGCCGTGGCACAGGACCCGGTCCTCGTACCGGATGCCCGCCCCCGCCTCGCGCAGGACGTCGAAGAACCCGAGCCGGGTGGGGTTGAGGCCGATGCCGGTGAGCCGAAGGGGCCCGGCGCCGCGGCGGAGCAGATGGGCCGCGGCCGGGTACGCCGCGAGCGAGGGATCGCCCGGCACCTCGATCCGGTGCGGGACGATCACCGGGGCCGGACGGTGCACGAGCTCCCGGTCGTTCCAGGCGAGGCCTGCGCCGAACGACGCGAGCATGCGCTCGGTGTGGTCGCGGCTGAGGACGGGATAGCGGACGGTGGCGGGGAGCCCGGCGGCGACCACGGCGAGGACGACGCCAGCGCGTGCCTGGGCGCTTCCGACCCGCAAATCGACGGTGCCGCCCCGGTCGACCGGCCCGTGTACGGCTAGCGGGAGGCAGCCTTCCGCACCGAGGTACTCGATCCGGGCGCCGAGCTCGCGCAGGGGATCCACCAGCCAGTCCATCGGCCGCCGACGCAGGATCGCATCACCGTCGACCACCGCCGTCCGGCCGAGGCCGGTCAGGAGGCCGATGAGCAGCCGCGCCGCGGCGCTGGAGCCGCCGACGTAGAGGCGGGGCATCGGCTCACCGGCGGAGGCGCGGCGCACCACGCGCTCGCCGTCGGCCTGGACGATGTCGAGGCCCAGCTGTTGCAGCGGCTCGAACAGGGCCCGGACGGCCCCGCCGGGATTGATCCCGGCCAGGCGCACGTCGTGGTCGGCGACGAGGCAGCTGAGCAGCGCCCGGTGGCTGATCGACTTGTCCCCGGGAACGGTCACCGTGTCGGCCGAAGAAATGTCCAGGCCACCTCGGACGACCACATCCGACCACTTCTCTTGCCCTTCGGACAAAGCACATTCCCGTCTGTCTCATGGCAGAATCGAGCAAAGTGATGCTCGACACATCGGCTGCGGTCGCATGCACGCGACGATGTGCGCGGGAGGATGCCCCCGATCGACACGCCGAAGATGAAATGCGCGTGCCGAAAGACCCGGCGATCAGGCGTTGACCCGCCGCCATTGAGTCGGATGGAACCCCCCGTGGGGGCGCCCCAACAGCCGGCTTGCCGCCGGAAAGCCCCGCTCGGGCCGACCGCTTGCGGCTCGACCCGAGGAAAGCTTCATTGATCGTGAGCAGCACCGTCAAGTGACGACGGGCAATCAAGGGTGATCTTGTCTTTAAGCGCAGGTCAGGCGCGCGCGCAGTGTTTCAGCACCTGGGACAGCAACTACTCAACCCACCATTTTAGTAGGATATTACTTGCTATCTTCCGGCGCACACCTGATGGTATTCATCGCTTTTCGTCATCAGCCTTACCCCGAGGAGTCCGAATGTCCGACACCCCGCCGCTCGCCGCGTTGCCGGAGGATTGGCAGACCGCCCTGGCCGTGGTAGCCCATCCCGACGACCTCGAGTACGGCGCCGCTTCGGCGATCGCCCGCTGGACCGCACAGGGGAAGAACATTGTGTACTGTCTACTCACCAGCGGTGAGGCCGGGATCGACGGTATCGCCCCGCCCCGCGCGAAGCAGATCCGTGAGCGTGAGCAGATCGCGTCCGCCGCCGTGGTGGGCGTGGAAACCGTCGAATTCCTGGGCCTGCCTGATGGCATCCTCGAATATGGGCTTCCCCTGCGTCGCGCGATCACGCGGCAAATCCGCCGGCATCGACCGGACATTGTGATCACCAACAACTTCCGCGACACCTGGGACGGGGAGGAGCTCAACCAGGCCGACCACATCGCCGCTGGCCGGGCGCTGCTCGACGCCGTCCGCGACGCCGGCAACCGGTGGGTCTTCCCCGACCTCGCGGAGGAAGAACTCGAGCCGTGGAACGGCGTACGCCAGGTGTGGGCCGCCTATTCGCCGTCGGCCCGACACGGCGTTGACGTGACAGAAACCCTGGATCTGGGGCTGGCGTCGCTGCGAGCACACGAGGAATACCTGCGTGGATTGGGCGACATGAATTTCGACCACGAGGAATTTCTCGAAGAACTCGCGCGGCAAGCAGGCAGCCGCCTGGGTTGCCGGTTCGCCGTCGCCTTCGAGGCCGTGCGTTTCGCCGGGTGAGCAGTCGTCTCATCAGTCCAGAGTTCTACCCGCATTCCGAGGTCAAGGTGCCACGGAAGTAGACATGGCCATTTCGAATGACTATCTGGTTCTGCTGCGGCGATGCTCGGGGCGTGCGATACGGCGATGATGGCGGAATCCCGATCAGGTCGGGGCGCGGGTGGTCGGCGACGGCTCGGGCGACGATGCGTGTCAGCTCGCTCGGATCCGGTCCCCGCGGGCCACCCGGCCGCCGCTGACGACCTTCGCGTACACCCCGAAGTTCGATCTCCTGGCTCCGGCCAGGACCCGCAGAACCTCCTTGTCCCTGGGGAGGCCAGACTGCGGCAGCGTGACCATTACGCATCGCTCGGTGAGTTCCGTTATCTCGAGTGTCGTGCTGCCCCCGATCAGCAGCTTGCGGCCGACCCATCCTTCCTCGGCACCGTCCTCCCAAGCCCCGTCGACCACGAGGTTGGGTCGGAATCGCGCAACCGGGACGGCGGTGCCATTCGGCACCTCGGTGGCCAGAGCGGCCAGCGAGGAACGCGAGATCAGATGCACCGCGCCGATGTCGACGTGCGGAGTTGCGGTCTCGCGGAGGGCGCGCACCGGCTCGCCGGCCAAAGCGGTAAGCCTCGCGTCCAGCTCCGGGCTCCCGGCAAGCAGCACGGCACCGTCCGGGGTGTGCACCTCCACCCGGCCGTCACGCGTACGCGCCGTGTATTCGAGCAGTCCGTCGAGGCGGCGAACGTGTTTCCAGGTCTTACCGCTGCCTACCCGTCCGTCCGCGTAGGTGACAGCCCACTCCCGGTCGCCCAATGGCCCACGGCTGTCGAATCGGATCTCGTCGACCAGTTCTCCGAGCATGGACTTCACGGGATACCGGTAGAGCGCTTCAACCGTGGCGTCGAGATAGGGCACGTGACACTCCTTCAAAGGCCGGGCTGCCGCCCGCCCGGCTCACACGTCGAACAGCACCAAGCTGGCCAGTCCGATCAGGACGGCGCTCGACAGGTAGTTGAGCGCACGTCCCGCTCGCGGGCGGGCCGCGAGCTTGGTCGCCAGGGTTCCCCCGGTGACCCCGACGGTGACGTCGATGGGTAGCGCCGTCAGCGGGACGATCAGGCAGAACCCGATCAGGACCGGTAACCCCGGATGGTGGAGAGTCACGATCACCTGTGGCACCAGAGCCAGGAAGAACGTGACGGTCTTCGGGTTCGTGGCCTCGACCACGAACCCCTGCAGATAACTCCGCAGACCGGAGACCCTGGCCGCCTTGTCAGTCGTCACAGTGAATGGCTGATCCCGCAGCCCCGTGATCCCGAGATAGAGCAGGTATGCGGCACCCGCAATCTGCAGCGTCACGAATGCCGGCCGGGACGAGGCGATCAACGCGGACACGCCGATCGCCGTCAACAGCGCCCACATCGCGCTTCCGCTGGCGAGCCCTAAGGCGGCGAAAACTCCGGCGGCGCGTCCGTTGACCACGCTACGCGACATCACGTAAAGGATCGACGGACCAGGGCTCAGGTTCAGCAGGAACGCCGTCAGTACGAACGATGAGAGAACGGTGAGCGTCAACGTGCCATCCTGTCAGAGGTAGCTGCCGAGGTCACCGCGACGGCGGATGTCGAGCGAGCAACAGTGCAGACCCCCGCCGAAGGTACGACCATGCCGGAAGGTCGTCGGCACCACGGTGATGCCGGCGTCCTCGAGCTGCTTCATCACCCTGGTCTGGTTGGCCGGGACGACCACCGTGTCGGGTCCGAGCGCCAGAATGTTCATGCCGACCCAGACGGAAGCTCGCGGCCAGTCGAAGGCGTATCCGTCGTCCTCCGGGGTGTCCACCCAGATGGTCTTCCAGGACCGCAGTGGCGCGGGAATCGTCTCCGGAGAGAGCCGCGCGGAGTTGGCCAGGAGCAACCCGGGCCGCAGGATGTGCAGCGTGGTCCCGACATGGTCGGAGCAGATGGACATCTCGTGCACCCGGAAGTCGGGGGACAGTTGTCGCCGCAGCCACGCCGCACCACGCCGGTTCCCCGTGTTGCTGACGTTGAAGAAGATGTCCCGCCCGCACTTGAGGACGTTGGCCGCGTCGAACAACGGCTCCAGATCCGCCACCACCGACTTGCCCGGCTGGTAGATGTAGGTCTCGTCGGTCAGCAGGGGCTTCGGCGCGGCGAACCAGGAGGCACCGGCGTCCGAGTACTCCCGCAGCAGAGGACGGAATGGGGCGGTCTCGAAGAAGCGGGAGCGCATCGGCATCGGCGCTTCCATGATGCGGTCGCCCACCACCAGCAGACAGTCGCGCGGCATCAAGGCATGCATGGCGACGGAGTCCCACTGCGGGGTGGCATAACGCTGGTTTGAGGCAGGGTGCTCCGGGCGGCGCACGCGCACGCCGGCCGCCGTGAGCGTCTCGGTCAGCTGCGCGAAGTCCTCCTCTGTCTCGTCCACCACGCGCTGCAGCGCGCCGGCGTCGATCCGCTCGTCCGCGGCGTTCGCCGGTGGTTCGAAGAAGTGCCGGAGCGACACGTCGACGGGGGGAGGCGTGAGACCCACCGCGGTACCGAGGATGATCTCCTCCAGCGGGTCCCAATCATTGACGCTCCATACGGCCTTGTGCATTACCGCTCATTCCTTTCAGATGGCTTGCGAAAGCCGAGCCCGAACGGCTGATTTGTCGGCATCAGCTCTATGAAGCTGACGTTCACTCTCGCGGGCTGGGAGATACACCAATCGACGGCTTCGGCGATGTCTTCCGGCGTCAGTGGTTCGACGCCGTCGTACAGCGCGTCCGCGCGGTCCTGATCACCGTCGAACCGGGTCAAGGCGAATTCTGTGCGGGCCATTCCCGGCGCGATGCAACTGACCCGGATACCGCTGCCTTCCAGATCGGTACGCAGGTTTTGGCTGAGCTGGTGGACGAACGCCTTGGTCCCCCCGTAGACGTTGCCACCCACATACGGATAAACGGCCGCGATGGAGCCGATGTTCACCACGTGGCCACGGCCGGCGGTGATCATTGTCGGCAGGGTGGCGCGGACACAATGCAACAGGCCCATGACGTTCGTCTCGATCATCTCGCGCCAGTGCTGCAAATCCGCATCCTGGATCGGTCCGAAACCCTTCGACAAGCCGGCGTTGTTGACGAGTAGGCCTACCGAGGCAAACGGCTCGGGCAGCTCGCTGAGAGCTCGAGTGACCGCCTCATGATCGCGGACGTCTACGGTGCGGGGAAGAACCATGTCGTGACCCAGAGCGTCCGCCAGCTCCAAGAGCCGGTCCGTCCGGCGGGCCAAAGCCACGACGGGCCGTCCCGATTTGACCAACCGATGGACGATGGCACTGCCGAATCCCGACGATGCGCCGGTCACTATTGCCGAGGCCAAATTCGTCATCACTGCTCCAAGTGCCTCATTCGAGGGCCTGTCCGCCCTCCGATCAGATTTCGGGTGAAGCGATGTCCTCCGCTTCACCGCGGCGGACCGCGAACGTCAGATCCAGCGGCGGTAGACCACCGAGTTGCGCGCCGGGTCCAACTGGTCCACCCAGAGCCGCGGTCCCTCCACCTGCTCGACGGAATCGAAGCCGTGCGCAATGAACCAGGCGTTCGACGGGCTCGAGGCCGCATACAGCGCTCTGGCCGACATTCGGCGGGCCTCCTGCACGGCGCACTTCACCAGAAGGCTGCCGATCCGCCGGCCCTGACTACCGGTGTGCACACACAGGTTGTCGAGGACACACTCGGCACCGAAGCGCTGCACGCCGACGCACGCTCGTATCTGGCCTAGTTCCTCGACGACGAGGAAGTCGTCGGACCGTCTCGCGAATTCGTCGATCTTGCGGCAACGGAGCCTACCGCGCACCACGAACGGCGCGGACAGGTTGTGCAGAGCTGCGGCGTCAGCGCGGCGCGCACGCCGCACCGACAGGGAGTCCGGCGTCGCGTACGTGTCGATATCCACAACTGAAGGGTTGGTATACGTACTCATTGACCGGCCTCCTCGATGCCGACCGAACCACCCGACCACGGACACCGCCATCGTTCGGGGTTCGCACGTCCCGAGTACTGAACGGACTCCGGATTCTGCCCGAAGTCGGAGAGGTTAGGGTTGACAGATCCCTGAATGCGAAGCTCTCGGGCCCTGATTTTTGTCTGCAGGGAGGCGTACAGCCCGCTCTGCTTCAGCCGGTCGAATTGCAGGTGAGAATTGAAGACCAGCACCGGGTAGGGAAACCGGCGAGAAATCCGGGATGCCTGCGAATGCAGTCCGACGACGAAGAAGGGATGGCCGGCCACACTGTACGCAAATCGGGGCGAGTGGGGGTCGCTGGAAACACCTCTCGCCCACTCATACTTCTCTCGATCCACGTCGTGCAACATTTCGAGTTGACCCCATAGGGCCTTCTCGAATTCCTCTTCGCTCTGCCGCTGCGGCTCTTCGAAGATGGCAGCGAAGGAGCCGAAGTCGGTTTCTTCCGGACGCCTGGCCCGAACGAATTCGACAAGCTGGCCGTGCAACCGGCGAGTGCTGTCCATATCGGACATGGTTCTCAGCTCGACGCAGGTCAGCTGTTCACGGCGCACTGCGGCCCGGCCGCCCAGGCAGCTGAAGTCCGTACCGGAAATCCAATCCTTGAACATTGTTGTCGGAGAGTTTGGTTCGTGGACGATCTCATCCGGTCGACCCATGGAACCCCCGTAAGTGTCGTTGCTCCCACCGCGAAAGGGACATGGACACGCATCGGCCCGCCCCGTCCAGTCCAGTCCCGAACCAGCATGATCAGTGATGTAGAGTGATTTGTTGACGGGAAGTTGACAGCGTCGTCGACCGGGGTGACCGGAGTCCTGAGCAACGCATTTAATCTCGGGACGAACGCGCGGGGGACACTGTGAGCTTGATACTTCTTGGACCGGTAGAGGGCAGGTCACACGGTCGGCCCCTGTCGATGGGAAGACCGCAGCAGTGCACCGTCCTGGCCGCACTGGCCGTGGAGGCCGATCGGACTGTGTCGGTTGACACACTCGTGGAGCGTGTGTGGGGGGAGTGCCCTCCGACCCGAGCGCGGCGCACTCTGCACAGCCACATCACTCGCATCCGGCGGCTGCTGGAACGTCTCGACACCGGGTCTGGCGAACCCGCACAGCTCTCTCTCGGCTTCGGTGGCTACCGACTCGAGATGCACTCGGACGACATCGATCTGCATCGCTTCCGTCGATTGGTCAAGGAAGCCGGCGACCGGCAATGCACGCCCGTCGAGGCGCGGCGGCTACTCCGCGACGCGATCTCCCTGTGGCGCGGTCAGCCGCTTGCCGGCCTCACCGGCGCCTGGGCGGAGCGCATCCGGGACTCCTGGTCGCTGGAGCGACTGGAAGCGGTGGTCGCATGGGCCGGCGTGGAGCTGACGATCGGTGACCCGCAGTCGGTCATCGTGGAGCTCACCGGGCTGTCATACGACTATCCGTTGGTCGAAAGCATTGCGGCGATGTTGATCCGGGCTCAGCACGCGGCCGGACGCACCGCTGAGGCGTTGGACTGCTACGCCACCATCCGCAGTCGCCTGGTGGACGAACTCGGCATTGAGCCGGGTTCCGAACTGCAACAGTTGCATCAGGCGATCCTGCGCGGCGGCCTCGACGTCCCGCGGCCGCCGGAGCCGCCGGCTTTTCTTGCCACCCCGCCCACCGTGCCGGTCATCTCGACGCCGCGCAGGTACATGGTTACTCCTGCTCAACTACCGTTCGACGTCCGCGGGTTCACCGGGCGCCACCGGGAGATGCGGCAGCTCTCCGACGCCTTGGTGATGTCCCGTACGCACAACGAGGCCGGTCTGTGCGTCCTGTGGGGTGCCGCGGGGGCGGGAAAGACGTCCCTGGCGGTGCATTGGGCACACGATGTCGCGAAGCACTTCCCCGACGGACAGCTCTACGTCAATCTGCGGGGATTCGAGCCCAGCGGCGTTGTGGTGAAGCCGGAGGAGGCCACCCGGATGTTCCTGGACGCGTTCCAGGTGCCGCCGCAAAGCATCCCCCTCAGCCTTGAGGCGCAGTCGGCGCTGTACCGCAGTTGTGTCGCCGGCCGTCGAATGCTCGTCGTTCTGGACAACGCCCGGGACGTCGAGCAGGTGCGGCCCCTATTGCCCGGCTCATCCGGGTGCATGGTGGTGGTCACGAGCCGCCGCGCACTGTCCAGCCTGGTGGCCGTCGAAGGTGCCCATCCGATAGCCGTGGAGCCTTTGTCCGCCGAGCAGGCCCGGACCATGCTGTCGAGTCGGCTGAGCTCCTCCCCGGTCGCCGCGGACGACGAGGCGGTCGACAGGCTCATCGCCCGATGCGCCGGGTTGCCCCTCGCACTCGCCCTCGTCGCCGCGCGTGCGGCGACTTACCGGCACCTTGATCTGCGGAAGCTCGCCGACGAGCTTGACCAGGCGAGCGGCCTCCTCGACAACCTGGTGAGCACCGATGCAACAGCGGACGTCCACAGCGTCCTCTTGTGGGCCTACAAGTCCCTCAGCCCAGAGGCGGCGAGGCTGTTCCGCCTGCTCGGGTTGTCACCCGGCCCGGACATCGACGAAATGGCCGTGGCACACGTGACCGGAGCGAACCCGTCCGAGGTGCGGATGCTGCTCAACGAGCTGAAGGACGCTCACTTGATCAGCGAGCACAAGCCGAACCGTTTCTCGTTCCACGAGCTGTTGTTCGCCTATGCATTGGACCTGGTCCGGGCCGTGGACACCCCGCAGGAGCGGGATGCGGCGGTTCGCCGACTACTCACGTACTACGTCGCCTCCGCGCGTACGGCGGCCGCGTTCCTCGAGCCACATCCCGATGCGGCCCCGGACGACGGAACGGACGTCCGTCCCGCGCGGATCACCTCCGACCGGGAGGCGCTGGAGTGGTTCATCGCCGAGCACGCGGTGCTGCTCGACGTCGTCCGCAGGGCCGACGAGGACGGCTACGACGCGTTGCTGTGCGGAATAGCCCAGTCTCTGATGGAGTACTTCAACCGCCAGGGTCATTGGCGCGACCAGGACGCCACCCAGCGCCTCGCTCTCGGCGCGGCCCGGCGGCTGGACGACAAGAACGCCGAGGGGCAGGCGCATCGTGGTATCGGGCTGGCGCAGGCATGGCTGGGCCACTACGACGAGGCATACACCCACAGCAAGAGTGCTTTGGACCTGGCCTGTGAGGTTGGTTCGACCGGTGACCAAGCGCAGGCGCATCTGGCCCTCGCCCGGGTCTTCGAACGGCAGAATCGCCACAGCGAAGCCCTCGGGCACGACAGGGCCGCCCTCATGCTGGCCGAGATCGCGCATGATCGGCTGGCGCACGCGGTCTCGCTCAACAACGTCGGATGGTCGCTCGCCATGCTCGAGCAGTACGAATCGGCAAAGGAACACTGCAGCCGCGCCCTCACGCTGTTGCAGGAACTGGGCAACCCATCCGGCGAGGCGGCGACCTGGGACAGCCTCGGCTACATCAACCACCAGCTCGGCAATCTGCCCGAAGCGATCGAATGCTATCGCCAGGCGATCCGAAGGAACCGGGACGCGGGCAACCGCTACGCTGAGGCGGACAGCCGGCACCATCTCGGGAACACCATGATGGCAATGGGCGACGTCGCCGGCGCAAAGGATTCGTGGGAGCAGGCCCTCACGATCCTGGACGAGCTGGAGCACCCTGATGGCGATGCGGTGCGGAAGAGGCTCTCCGGCCTCGAGAACACGCGCGCAGCCACGGGCCGACGGCCCTGACCGATAGCGACGATGAGCTCGTTGAGGACGTCGATGGTGCGCTTGATCGACGTCCTCAACGCGGTCACGGTAAGACATCCGGACTGGCACTGACCGACCCGTGGACCGACAACATCAGCCACCTCTGACACCTTCGCCGACGAACCGGCCGCAACACCCACAGCGGGCTGACCGCCCGCGAGCCGCCGACGAACCCACTAACGATGTGGCCAACTAACCGTCGCCACACGGGCCAACCCACCGTCCCGGTTTCCTCCAACGGACAAGGCCAGCGATGTACCGGCTGGCCAACTAACGGTCGCACTCATACCTGTGTGACTGAGCACGTTAGTTGGCGAGCGTTGAACGCAATAGTTGGAGGTGCTCACTGATCATCTGTGCGGGCGAGGCGAGGCTGAGCTACTTGATCGTCGGTGGCACGGGGTCCGGGTTCCCCCTGGTCGTCCAGGATATCCTCGGCGAATCCGCCGGGGCTGAGATCCACACTGACGATCGGCGCGGACTGACGCTCGTCCCGCTGGCCCTGTTCCATCGCCGGTTACAGCTCGCGCGGCGAGTCATCCCACCGTAGGAACGGCACGACTTCGAGCTATCCACTCTGGAAAAGCGGCCCGTCGAACAGCTTTTCGACAGCAGCCCCGCAAGCACCACGGTTCACGACGTGGGACGATCCGAGCCAAAGTGGGAACGAAGAAGGCCGTGGCTTGCGTTTCCGCAAGTCACGGCCTTGATCACTTGCGCGCCCGAAGGGACTCGAACCCCTAACCTTCTGATCCGTAGTCAGATGCTCTATCCATTGAGCTACGGGCGCTCGGTGCGTTGCCAGCATACACACCGGCTCAACACGCGGAGACTCCGGGATTCGAACCCGGGAGGGGGTATAAGCCCCCAACCGCATTAGCAGTGCGGCGCCATAGACCAGACTAGGCGAAGTCTCCCCGGTGGCCTTCAGGCCACCGACCGTCGAGGATACCGGACCGCCTGAGGGCCCGGCAAAGAGGTTCCCCTCGGCGCGGCGTGGCGGAAATTGATCGACCACACCCGCCTCCAACAGGTGAAACCCCGGCAGCCAGGCTAGGCTGCGACGGCATGGAGGACAAGCAGCCGCAGCCGCGTCGCCCGCGGGCTCCCCGACCCGCGTTCAGCACGTCTGACCAGCCCGAATCCTCCTCGGCGCCGGAAGGCCGGCCCCGCAGGACGCCACCCCCGGTGACATTCCGGCCGCCGGCTTCGGACAAAAACCCGAAATCTTCAGGTACGGGCACACCGCCACCAACCGCAGATGCGTCCACCCAAGTCAACGGGTCACCCCGGCCTGCGCGGAAGGCGACCGCCGGCAAGAAGGCACCAGCGAAGAAGGCAGCCCCCGCCAAGCCCCAGCCCTCAGTGACGAAGGCCACGCCCGCAAAGGCGACGCCCGCCAAGAAGGCGACTCCCCCGAGGGACACCGCGCCGACCAAGGGGGCGCCAGCGAGGGACGCCACTCAGGCGGGGGGCACCACGCCAACCAAGGCCACGCCAGCGAGGCACTCCACTTCGACCGGGGACATCGTGCCGGCCGAGGCGCCACCGGTGAAAAACACTTCACCAGTGAAGGCGCCGGCGGCGAAGAGTTCGCCGGCTGAGGCGGCTCCCGCCAAGAAGGCCGCGAAGCGGGCGGCAGCGGCCAAGAAGACCGCGCCGCTGAAGAGAGCCATCAAGGCGGCGGCGTCGGAACTGGCGCCGGCTGTGGTCGAGCCGGATATGACCACCGTTCCGGACGAGCCGACCCCGACTCCGGAGGAAAAGGCCGCCGCAACCGCTAAGCACGGCGATAGCGCGGCTGCCGCTAACACAAGCACTGGCGCACAGATCAGCACTGGACCGCCCGCGGAGGTCGCCAAGCCCGCGGGAAGCGCCAAGCGCGCCGATGAGGCCTCCGCCGCACAGACCGGTACTGCCGAGCCTGGGCGTACGGACGAGACCGGCAGCCATAGGGCGGCCGCGGGCGCCGACGAGGCGCGGACCGGCTCGCTCGCGTCCGGAGGGCAGGCCGGGGCGACAACCCCTGCTGCCGAGCCCCCGGCTACGGCCCCGGGGCAGCCGGGGGCTGTCGTCCCCGTAGAGCCGACCCTCTCGCCAAGGACCGACGCATCGACGGACACCGAGTCCGTTGAAGCCCGGAGGCGCACCCTCGCGGCAGCCCGCTTCGAAGCCTGGGCGCGCATCATCGCCGATCCCGCCCACTCACCCGAGCTCCTCGCCGTCGCCGCCGTGCAGACGATCGGTCCGCGTGCCGCCGAGTGGGCGGAACGCACGCGCGAGGCGTACCCGTCCGCCACACCGGACGCGATCGCTCGTCTGGCGGTGAAGCAGTTCACCCGGTTCGGCAGCGTGAACAGTGTCTTCGCCGCGGTGGCGGGGTCGTACGCTCCGCTCGCTCTGCTCGGCGCCGCGGCGTTGACGCAGGCGGAGCTGGCTCTGCATGTGGCCGCTGCCTATGGCGTCGACCCGGCAGATCCGGCTCGCGCGGTTGATCTGCTGGTGCTGACCCGCGTGCACCCCGAACGCGAGGACGCCGAGGTGGCGTTGGCCGCTACCCGCGAGCACAGCCACGAGGGCGCCGGGCTGACCGATGCCGCGTGGCGCCTGGGCCGGATGGTCGTGGCTCACGCGGGTGGCTGGGCGGTGCTGCGCGCGGCCAATCGGTTCTTCCCGGGCGCCAGCCTGCTCGCCGCCGTACTGACGAGCCGAGCCGCCGCCGAGACCATGGGCGCGAGAGCCACGCTCTTCTACCGGACCGCGACCTCCCACTAACCGGCCGAAGCGCCGACGAACCGCCACCTCCGGACCGGCATGAGCGGACCCCGCATGAACGGGAGCGAAGTCTGGACTGCCGGCGTACCCCGATCGGGTGGCCCAACCACACGCACATCCGGACCTTTATGGGCAAGCGACGCGCCGACTGTCGGCAATTGTGCGGTCTAAGTCGCACCTTGGGTGCGATGCGTAACCTCCCGCGCTGCCCACCCTAGGCACATGGGAGACCTCGCACGTTTGCTCAAGGAGAGCTGGAGCCTCGTCGAGGAGCACCAGGACAAGGTCGCCGGCTATTTCTACGCCCGCATGTTCCTGTCGCACCCCAACCTTCGGGATCTTTTCCCGGTTCACATGGACGTGCAGCGGGCTCGACTGCTCAACGCGATCGTGACCGCGGTGCAGACGCTCGAGGATCCGGAGAAGTTCGACGACTATCTCAGGGCGCTGGGTCGTGATCACCGCAAGTTCCACGTGGAACCGGAGCACTACGAGGTGGTCGGGGGCGCGTTGATCGAGGCCATGCGGCATTTCGCCGGGGAGCAGTGGGGGGTCGAGTACGACCAGGCGTGGGCGGACGCGTACGCGGTCATCGCCTCGAAGATGCTGGCCGGCGCGGAGGCGGACACGAACCCGCCGTACTGGTATGCCGAGGTCGTCTCGCACGAGCGCCGCGCCAACGACATCGCCGTCTTCACCGTGTTGCCGATGCAGCCGCTGGAGTACCGGGCGGGCCAGTATCTGAGCCTGGAGTGCCCGCGCTTCCAGCCGCGACTGTGGCGCACGTATTCGCCTGCGAACGCTCCTCGGCGCGACAACACCCTGGAGTTCCACGTACGCGCGGTCGGAGCCGGCTGGGTGTCGAGTGCGCTGGTGCGGCGGCTGGAGGTCGGGGACATGATCCGGCTGGCCGCGCCGATGGGGTCGATGAACCTGGACCGGCGGTCGACGCGGGATGCGGTGTTCGTCGCCGGTGGCACCGGGCTCGCTCCGGTCAAGTCGCTGCTCGAGGAGCTGACCCGGTACAACCGGACGCGCTGGGTGCACGTCTTCTTCGGCGCCAGGACCCGGGACGACCTGTACGACCTGGCGGAGCTGAACCGGTTGGCGGCCCGCTACCCGTGGCTGTCGGTGGTCACCGCGTGCAGCGATGACCCGACCTTCCCCGGGGAGCAGGGCAACATCTCGGACGTCGTCGCACGGTACGGCCCCTGGAACGAGCACGACTTCTTCGTCTCCGGCTCCGGCCCGATGGTCAAGGCGACCCTCAAGACCCTCGCCGAGCTGCAGGTCCCCTCGCTCCGCATCAAGTACGACAGCTTCTCCGACATGTGACCCGCAGCCGCAGCCGACGACACGTGACAGATCAGATCAGTAGCTCCACGGGCGGCCGGTCTGCCCGTACTCCTCGACCGGCACGAGAGCGGCGTCCGCGGCCATCCGGTCCACGTACAACCTGCCCTCGAGGTGGTCGATCTCGTGGCCGACCAGGCGTGCCATCGCCTGTTCGAAGGAGGTGATGACCCGGGTGCCGTCGTAGCGGGCGTGTTCCACGTCCACACGCAGGGGCCTGATCACCAGACCCCGGTAGTCGAAGAACGAGAGACAGCCCTCGTACTGTTCGTCGGTCTCCCCGGACTCGTCGACGATGCGGGGGTTGAGCAGGACGACGGGCTCCGCGCCGCGCTCCGGTGGGCGTACCACGGCGGCGGCAACCGCCAGGCCGATCTGGGGCGCGGCCAGCCCGACTCCCTTGCTGAAGTCGTGTACGGCTTCGAGCCGGCCCAGGGTGGCTCGGAGGGCGGCGACGGCCTCGCGGGCGTGTGCCTCCTCCCGGGGCAGCTGGAAGTGCCGGGCGCGCTGGCGCAGCAGGTCCGCGCCGCGTTGGACGATTCCTATTCCACGCATCCGCTGGCTCGCTCTCAGCTCGTGGCCGTTGGGCTCCGCTGGGGGGCGGGCCGCGGCCGGGGCCAAGGGGGTCGACGGCAGGTTCTCCGCCGCCGGTCGGGGTCGTGGGACGCCTTCGTCGCCGGTGTGCGGGGCGGTCGGCCCGCGGAACCGCCATTCGAGGCGGTAGCGGGCGTTGAGCAGGGGCGCGTCGGTCGACCATTCGAAGACCGCACGCTGGTCGTCGTTGTGTCGTTCGAGGGGGGTCCGGACCGGCACCTCGGCCGCCAGGGAGGTCTCGACGCCCCAGACCTGGGGTTCGAACTCGACGGGGAAGTCCAGCCGTACGGTGAGGTTGCGGGTGGGCAGGCGCACCGCCCGCTGGAACCAGTGTCCCCACTTCTCCTCGTCGACCGTGTACGCGTAGTCGATCGTCGTCCGCTCGCCGGGGTAGAGCGGGAACTGGCCGTGGTCGTTCGCGAAGAGCAGCCACACCTCCTTGGCGGCGTCCCGGTCGAGCTTGAGGCGCCAGTGCATCGGTTCGGCCGCGTCGCCCTCGCCGGCGACGGCGTGCAGGTCCATCTCGTCGAAGCTGAGCGGGTGCCGGCGGTGGTGCTGGTTGGAGCCGGCCGGGTCGTGGGGGTAGCGGTCCACGGCGATCTTGACGAGGTAGCGGGTCACGGGCTCGACGCCGGCGTTGTAGAGGGCGCGCCGGATCCGGCACCGGTAGGCGCCCTTGGTGTACGTGAGCTCGGCGATCTCCCGTTCGACGATGAGCCCGGTGCCGGGGGGCAGCCACTGGACGGGTACGGGCGGGTCGCGGTGCAATGTGGCGCCGCGGGCGTGCCGTAGTTCGTCGTACTCCTGGAATTTCTGCCAGATGACGCCGCCGGCGGCCAGGACGGCCTCGGCTCGCCGGGCGAAGTCCTCGGTGGGTTTGTGCCGGCGTCCTTCGACGTGGCTGACGTAGGACGGGTCGAAGCCCATCCGGGCGGCGAGCTGCTTCTTCGTCATGCCGCGCTCGACCCGCCATTGCGCAAGCGCCGCCACGAACTGGTCGGCGGCCCTCTCGACAGGCGAGGTGGTCATCACGGATGTCCCCTTTGCGACAGGAATTTCAGTGTCCATGTCTTCCGGTGTCCGCATGGGGCTTGTAGCGCGTTGCCGACAGATACCTTGACGAAACCGGCAACGTCGCAACGCTCCGTTAGGTCACCCTTGCTCGGGGTATTCGTGCAGGAATTACCTGTCTGGGTCCCCACATCCCGGCGTCCCGCAGGCATGGTTAGGCTAGCCTTAACCGGGTACGGTGTGAGTCCCCCGACGACGGCGATGGCGAGGTGAAGCAGTGACCCAGCAGAGCTCCTGCTTCCCGCGGGCTGGCGGCCGCCGGTGACCACCACCCTCGATCGGCCCTTCTCGGGCCACTCGGCCTTCGCCGAGCCGCCCCTCGCGCCGATCACCGCGACGCTGCGCGCCATGTTCGGCACCTCCACCGAGCTGCCGGGTCTGGCTCCCGACCTTCTCGTACGGGACACGACCGGCTGGATGCCGGCGGCGGAGCTGACCGGCAGCGCCCTGGACGTGCTGCTCGAGTCGTCGAAGCAGCGCTGGCGGGCCCAGCCGCACGCCGCCGCGGCCCTGGCGTGGAAGGCGTACACGTACTGGCTGGCCCTTCCGGCGGTGCTGGGCTGGGCGTCGGCCCGCCGGGTGCCGCTGCTGACCGGCACTGACGTGCTGATGCACTTCAACGACCCGCGGCCGCTGGTCACGGTGGGCATGCACCCGGACGTGACGGTCGCGGTGCTGCCGTCCGACCCGCTGGCCCTGAGCGGCCGCGCGGGGGTCCGGGTGGTCCCTACCGAGGCGGCCCTGCTGGCGGAGCTGCGCAGCTCGCTGCTGGACCAGCACCTGACTCCCCTGCTGGACGCTATCCACGGCCGGGTCCGGCTGGGCAAGCGCACCCTGCTGGGGTCGCTGGCCTCCGGGGTCGCCTATGCCGTGCTGCGCTCCGCGGACGTCCTGCCGGGATCGTCGGCGGAGAACATCGGCGTCCTGCTCGGCACCCTGGGCGTCGAGGATCTCATCGAGCTGGTCCCCGGGCCGGGCGGGAAGCTGGACGTGCAGCGCAAGACCTGCTGCCTGGCGTTCACCCTGCCGAATCCCAAGGTCTGCATGGGCTGCTGCATCCAGCAGCACTGACCGCGGGACCGGCGACCGACCCCGCTTCACCGAACTCAGCTCAGCGTCGCCTTGGGGTCGTCGACGAGCGCGCGGACGTCCCACACCCAGGCGCCGCCGGTCCAGGTCGGCTGGAAGCCCAGCAGCTCGGACATCACCCGGAGCATCTCGATGTCGCGCTCCTGCGGCGTGAGCACCACCACTCCGGCCTTCCAGAAGCGGAGGTCGGCCAGCGTCATCTCGCGCCGGGTCTCGGTGATCTCCGGGGTGGGGTTCCCCTGCTTGATCGACGTCACCAGTCCGCTGGTCGGCCGCCACGGCGGCGAGAACAGCGCCGTGCGGTCGGTCGGGTCGAGCGGGTTCCGGGCAGGGAGCAACGCGTACGCGCTCGCGATCCGCATGTCCTGCCGGGTGTACGCGCTCCACCGCATCGGGTCGGGGTAGGCGGGGTCCGGCAGGGGCAGGGCGACCAGCGTGTGGTTGTCGTCGACGTACTGCCGCCAAGCGCCCGACGTGACGAACTCGGGCACCGGCTCCATGGGAACCGTCGGCAGCGGCGTCGGGGCGAGCGGCACCAGGGCCATCGCCACCGCCGTGATCATCGCGACCCGGACCGGTCCGCGGGCGGACGGCTGCGCCTTCATCAGGTCCGAGGCCTTCTGGCAGCCCAGGGCGAGCACGATGCCGATGACCGGTGCGATGGCCATCGCCCAGCGGGTGGGCACGGCCGAGTTCAGGACGGGCACGCTGTGCAGCAGCGCCCACAGTCCGTTGACGCCGGTGTCGACGCCGTTGAGGTGGACCCGCGGGCCGAGCGCCAGGGCGCCGAAGAGCAGTGCGACGCCGGCCAGCGTGACCACGGCCGCGTTGCGGCGCATCCAGGCCACCAGGCCGAAGAAGAGGATGATCAGGCCCCAGCCGAAGAACGCGTTCTCCTCGGCGGCATTCTGCGCGAGGCGGCCGGCGGTCACGCTGTTCCCGGCGATGGAGCGCTGCGCGTACGCGGTGAACGACGCGAGGTCGGTGCCGAAGGACCGGACGTACTCGGACAGGCCGTGGTAGCTCTGCGGACCGAAGAACTGGACGCAGAGCGGGTACGCCAGCACGGCCAGCGTCACCGTGGCGGCCACGCCCAGCGCGCGCAGGAAGGCCGGAACCTCGCCGCGGCTGCCGCGCTTGCGCCGGACGACGGCCATCACCGCGCAGAAGATGCCCAGCCCGACCGCGGTCATGAAGAGGATCTCGAGGTTGATGAACGCCTGCCAGACGAGCAGGCCGGCGAGGATCAGACCGTTGCGTACGGCGCGACCGGGGGTCCGCAGCGCCAGCGTGCGCCAGATGATCAGGGGCACGAGGAACTGGGAGACGATGTTGGGGTGGCCGCCGGCGTGCGAGATCATGCTCGGGGCGAACGTGGCGAAGAGCGCACCGACCCAGGCCGCCAGCCGCGAGCTGACGAACTGCCGGGAGAGCACCAGATACCACGAGATGCCGGTGAGGGCCAAGGCGAGAGTGACGAACGCGTTGAACGCCACATGGGGCCCGAAGAGGACAGTGACGGGCGTCATCGGCAGCGAAACGGCCAGCACCGAGGTGTTGGCCATCATGTTCACCCCATCGGGGTAATTCATGCGATCCGAGAAGAACGGATAAGCGCCATCCGTGAGCACGCGTGCACCGTGTGCCAGCATCCACTCAAAGAATGCTTGGTCCTGCGGATCGTCGCGCAACTCATGATCAAGATTGAGCCACAACGGCGCCGTGATGAAGATCGCTACCCCGATGAAGGTGGCGATCGCGACCGCGTCTCGCCACGTGAGAGAACGCCACCACCGGCGGCGCCGGGGAGCCGGCTCCGAAGCCGTCTCTTCCGCCTCGCGATCTGCGGGTATGACTGAGATCGGCGCGGCAGCGACCTCGTTTTCGAGGGCGAGCAGCTCCGCGTCCAGGTCTTCGGCGGCGGCCTCGCGGTCCGGTGGCAGAACGTTCCCGCCGGGTGACTGGCCGGTCGAGTCAATACCCGTAATCGTCATAGCATCGGCGAGCCTAACGGAGGTTGGTAACGGTGTTGTGACGGGCGGCCGAGGCGTGATCGACCCGATATGTGCGCGCGTTTTACCGGTGCCTCACGCCTGTGGTGCATGATGGGTAACGATCCCGGGTACCCCCGGGTCAATGTCTCAATCAGGCAAAATTGGAGCGGTCACCCCCCGCTCAACTTTCGGTTGAGCGCACCGGATGCTTAACTCTTCCGGTCCCGCTGTCAGCTCGGATCGGCAAGACGAGGGAACCTTACTTATGGCAGACATCACTGGAGACCAGCGGATCCAGTCCGAAGTGCTCGAAGGCCTCGCCATGGCCGTGAACCACCGTCGATGGTTCGTCGAGCTCGCTCTCCCGTACCTGGGGGAGAACCCGATCGAGATCGGCAGCGGTCTCGGCGACTACGCCCTGGAGTGGGCGGAGCACGTTCCGCACTTCACCGCCACCGAGGCGGACCCGGACCGGCTGGTGCAGCTCAAGGAGCGCCTGTCGGACCACACCAACATCGACGTGCGCCAGATGCTGCTCCCGGCGTCCGACGCCGCGGGTGAGTACAGCGCCGCGGTCTCGTACAACGTGCTCGAGCACATCGAGGACCACGTCGGCGCGCTGCGGAGCATGGCGGAGCTGGTCCGCCCGGGCGGACGGATCATCCTGATCGTCCCGGCGTTCATGTTCGCCATGAGCCAGGTCGACATCGCGACCGGCCACATCCGCCGCTACACCAAGAAGACGATGCGTGCCGCCATGACCGAGGCCGGCCTGACCATCGAGAAGCTGCACTACGCGAACGCGCTGGGCCTCATCGGCTACTACACCGCGACGAGCATCTTCAAGCTGGCCCCGAAGGAGGGCCCGATGGTGAAGATCTACGACTCGGTCGTGCTGCCGGTCACCAAGGCCGCCGAGAAGGTCGTGAAGCCGCCGTTCGGCCAGTCGGTCTTCGTCGTCGCCAAGGTTCCCGGCTGACCCAGAAGCATCAGAAAGCCCGCCGGTACCGCAAGGACCCGGCGGGCTTTCGTCATGTCAGCCCCTCACCTGGTACGTCGGGCGGATCGTCGCCCGCGCGAGGGTGTGGAAAGCCAGGTTGAAGCCGACGTACGCGGGAGTCGCGTCCTCACCGACCTCCAGGCGGTCCACGTCCAGGGCGTGCACCGCGAAGACGTACCGGTGCGGGCGGTCACCCGGGGGCGGGGCGGCACCGCCGTAGCCGGCCTCGCCGTAGTCGGTGCGGATGGTGAAGGCACCGTCCGGCAGCGGGTCGACGCCGCGCGGCAGCTCGGTCACCGAGGCCGGCAGGTTCACCACCACCCAGTGCCAGAAGCCGCTGCCGGTCGGTGCGTCCGGGTCGAAGCAGGTCACCACGAAGCCCCGGGTCTCGGCCGGGAAGCCGGACCAGGCGAGCTGCGGGGAAAGGTTCTTGCCACCCACGCTGGGATGCACGTACAGCTCGTCGAGCGGCTGCCCGTCGACCACGTCCGTGCTGGTCACCGTGAAGGAGGGCACCCGCGGCAGGATGTCGTACGGATCCGGCGCCTCTGCGCGCTCCAAGCTCATGCTGTTGTCCTTCCAGCTGTGCGGACTCCGCGGTCCAGACTGCCCGTATGAGGTGAAAGTAACCGGGTGAGATGTCGCATAGCTTTCGAACTCGATAACCCCGGGGCCGGGTTCGGAGGAAAACGCACAGCTGGTGCGCGTCGCGGGGCTTGACCGGGGCGATAGTTGTGTCAGACATCCGACCGGGTTCGAGAGGCGGAGATCCCCGTGCCCGGTGGTGATCGGTCGCTGAGCGCAGCAGCCGCGGCCAGCAAGTCGGCGCCTGTCCCCTCGGACAGGCGCCGACTGCCGTTCAGGGTGTGTCCGGCCCCAGCCCGAACAGCGGCAGGCAGGGCTCCAGGCCGGTGATCTCCACCTCGGTCGTCCGGGCCGCCGCCCAGGCGTCCCGGTCGAGAACCAGGCGACGCCCGCGGATCCGCTCACCGCGGACCACGTGCCACTCGATGCCGTTGTCGGCGTAACCCAGCTTGCGGGAGACCGCGTACGAGGCGGCGTTGTCCTCGAACGCCTCCGAGGTCGCGTACTCGGCGCCCAGCCCGGTGAAGGCCAGGTCCAGGACCGCCGCCCGCATCTCGGTGCCGTAGCCCCTGCCCTGGTACGCCAGCCCGAGCCAGGAACCCGTACCGACGACCCGCGAGGTCGCGAAGTCGGCGGCACCGATGTCCTGCGTACCGATGATCTCGCCATCGGCGACCACCACGAGCTGCAGCGTCCATCTCTGCGGTGACCAGCTCCCCCACTGGGTCCACTGCCATTTGATGGTGTTGCGCGCCCGCTCCTGCGGCGTGGTGTCCGTCCAGGTCACGACGAACGGCATCACCGCGGGGTCGTGCACGCCGGCGGCGGCGACGTCGCCGAGCCGGGCCAGGTCATCGAGGTCGGGAAGACGCAGTTCGAGCCGCGGCGTACGCAGCCGCAGCCCGAACAGCGGCCAATGGTCGGCGATCATGCAGCGATTCTGGATCAGAACCTCTCGATGTGCAGCCCCGCGTAGAGCCGCCGGTACACCACCCCGGTCCGGGGGTTCCCGGCGTCGATCATCATGCCGCGGCCCATGTAGATGCCTACGTGGCCGGCTCCCACGACCAGGTCGCCGGGGCGTGCGGCGGCACGCGAGACGACCCGCGCCCGGGCCGCCTGGCCGCCGGACGAGTGCGGCAGCCGCAGCCCCGCACGGGCGTACGCACGCTTGGTGAAGCCGGAGCAGTCGAACGAGTTCGGCCCCTCCCCGCCGCGGGAGTAGCGCTTGCCGACCTGCGCCCGGGCGAAGGCGATCACCGACGCCATGCGGGCCCGTGCACCGGTGGCCCGGGGACGGACCGTGACCGCGCGGCGGACGACCCGCTTGCGCACGACGGGACGGGCTCGGGCGGGCCTCGCGGCCACGGCTCGGGCGGGCCTCGCGGCCACCGCTCGGGCGGGGCTCGCGGCCACGGCTCGGGCACGGCGTTCGGCGGCGACCTGCCGTTCCACGGCGGCCATGCGCTCGGCGAGGAGTCGTGCCTCGTCGGCTCGGCGGGACTCCTCCTCACTCCGTACGGCCAGAACCTGGCGCTGAGCCGCACGCAGCGCTGTCGCGGCAGGCCGGGTGACGGACCGGCGGACCGCGGCCCGGGACGCCACCCGGGGCCGGGTGCGGGCCTCGAGAATCGGCGTCGCGGCCTGGGCCGCGGTCGCGGAGAAGGAAAGATGGGGCAGGTCAGAGGGGGTGACGGGTTCGAGGACCGGTGCACTCACGGCCAGCGCCAGGGCGCCGGCGGCCAGCACGCGGCCGGTGGACGGACGGGACAGCAGAGCCTCCGAACTAGGCCCGGGGCACTCACGCGCATCCCGCTGCGAGCACGACGGAACGCACCGCCGCGCCGGCTGTCATCCGTTGAACGGCGACAATGGGAACCCGGGCGTTTTCATTAATTCCGCCGACCATGCCAACACACATTCGCGGTGGTGTTCTGCGGAACAGAAAAAATTAATCCCGGGCCGGTGTCGATTCTCAGGGGTCGCGTTCGTGTAAGGCGTGAGAAGCAAGTCGAGAGGAGCGAAAGATGAAGACTTACCTGCTCAGCGTGTACCAGCCGGACGGACCGACGCCGCCGCCGGAGGTCCTGGGACCGATCATGGAGGGCCTCGCAGCGCTCAACCGGGAATTGCACGACACCGGAGCTTTCGTCTTCACGGCGGGCCTCTGCCCGCCCGACACCGCGACCGTGATCCGCGCCAAGGACGGCGATGTGCTGCTGACCGACGGCCCGTTCACCGAGGGCAAGGAACACATCGGCGGCTTCACCGTCATCCAGGCGCCCGACCTCGACGCCGCGCTGCGCTGGGGCGAGCGGATGGCCGCGATCACCACGCTCCCGGTCGAGGTGCGGCCATTCGCGAGCTGAGCGAGGTCTACCGCGCGGAGTACGGCCGCGCGGTGGCCGTCCTGACCCGGCTCCTCGGCGACCTCGACCTCGCCGAGGAGGCGGTGCAGGAGGCGTTCACCGTCGCGGCGGACCGCTGGCCGAGCGACGGCATGCCGCCGAGCCCGGCCGGCTGGATCATCACCACGGCCCGCCGCCGCGCCGTCGACCATTTGCGCCGGGAGAGCGCCCGTGGGGCGAAGGAGGCGGAAGCGGCCCGGCTGCACGCGCCGGAGCCTGCGAGCGAGGAGACGGACCTCTTGCGACTCATCTTCACCTGCTGCCACCCTGCGCTGGGGCGCGAGGCGCAGGTCGCCCTGACGCTGCGGCTCCTGGGCGGGCTGACCACGCCGGAGATCGCCCGGGCGTTCCTCGTGCCCGAGGCGACCATGGCCCAGCGGATCGTCCGGGCGAAGGCCAAGATCCGGGACGCGGGCATCCCGTACCGGGTGCCCGAGCAGGCCAAGCTGCCGGACCGGTTGCCGCCGGTCCTGGCCGTCCTCTACCTGATCTTCAATGCCGGGTACGCGGCCGGCAGCGGCCCCGACCTCGTCCGCGACGACCTGTGCGCGGAGGCCGTCCGGTTGAGCCGCATGCTGGCCGCCCTCATGCCGGACGAGCCCGAGGTCGCCGGCCTGCTGGCGTTGCAGCTGCTCATCAGCGCGCGTCGCCCCGCGCGGACCACTGTGGACGGGTCGCTGGTGCGGCTCGCCGACCAGGACCGGTCGCGGTGGGACGCCGCGCTCGTCGCCGAGGGGCAGGAGCTCGTGCGGGCGTGCGTACGGCGGGGGCGGCCGGGGCCGTACCAGCTGCAGGCGGCGATCAACGCGGTGCACAGCGCCGCGGCACGTGCCGAGGCCACCGACTGGCCGGCGATCCTGCAGCTGTACGACCAGCTCATGGCCCTGACGCCGACACCGGTCGTGGCGCTGAACCGTGCGGTCGCGGTGGCCGAGGTCGCGGGGCCGGCGCCCGCGCTGAAGATCGTCGAAGCGCTGGCGCTGGACCGCTACCACGTGTTCCACGCGGTGCGTGCGGACCTGCTCGCGCGGCTGGGCCGTGCCGACGAGGCCCGCGACGCCTACAAGCGGGCGGCGCAGCTCACCGACAACGAGGTGGAGCGTGCCCATCTGCTTGCGGAAGCCCATCGGTGATACTCGGCGTCATGCCGACCTCACTGATCGACGACATCCGCGCCCTGTCCCCCGCGATCCGCGAGCTGGCACCGCTCATCGAGCGGGACCGTGGCGTGCCGCCGGCGCTGGTGGAGAAGCTCGCCGGGCTCGGCGTCTTCCGGCTGGCGGCGCCCAGGGAGCACGGCGGCCTGGAGGCGGACCCGGGCACCCTCGTGGAGATCTTCGAGGAGCTCGGGCGCGCCGACGGCTCGACGGGATGGTGCGCGATGATCGGCGGGGCGACGTCGATGGCGCTCGGTCACCTGCCGCCGGCCACGGCCGCGGAGCTGCTGCGCGACCCGCGTTTCCTCATCGCCGGCGTGGCCGCGCCGCTGGGACGGGCGACCCCGGCCGAGGGCGGCTACCGGGTGAGCGGGCGATGGTCGTTCGCGAGCGCCTGCCACCATGCGACCTGGCTCGTGGGCGGGGTCGTCACCCCTGCGGGGGTACGGCTGGCCGTGCTGGACGCCGCCGAGGTGTCCATTCACGACACCTGGGACGTGGCGGGGCTCCGCGGCACCGGCAGCCACGACTTCTCGGTCGACGACGTGTTCGTGCCGACCGAGCGCACCTTCTCCCTCGCCGAGCCGCCGGCTCACCCCGGTCCGCTGTACGCGTTCCCGCCCCTGTCGCTGCTGGCGCTCGGCATCGGCGCGGTGGCACTGGGCATCGCGCGGGCGGCGATCGAGGACTTCGGCGAGCTGGCCCGGACCAAGCGCAACCCGCTCACCGGTGACCCGATCGCCACGAAACCGGCCGTACGCGTCGCCGTCGCCGAAGCCACGGCCCTGCACGGCTCGGCTCTCGCGTACCTGATGAGCTCGGTGAAGTCGGCCGGTCCGGACGCCCCACGACGTGCGGCGTTGCGGCTCGCGATCTCCACCGCGACCCGCAACGCCGCACGCGCGGTCGACCTCGTCTATCACGCCGCCGGGGGCAGCGCCGTCTACGACTCCAGTCCGCTGCAGCGCCATTTCCGGGACGTCCACGTCGCCACGCAACACGCCATGGTGTCCAGCGAAGTCACCGAGACGGTCGGCGCGGTGCTGCTGGGGCTCGGTGACGTGCCGACCTCGCGGCTCTGATCAGCGGCTCAGCGTCGCGTACAGGTGATAGCGGGTGACGCTGCGCGGGTGCACGCCGGGCATGGACCGGACCTTGGTCCACAGCGGGCCGCTCGCGACCCCGCCGTTGTTGGCAGCCAGGGCCTCGCGGTGCGCCTCGGCGCTCTCCCACTCCGCGTAGTTGAGCACCTTCGTGCCGTCCGTGCTGACGTGGAAGAACCCGCCGATGCCGCCGGACGGCAGGCCCGCATCCGCGTCCAGGGCGTCGAACACCGCGTCGACCCAGGTGCGGGCGATGTCCGGGCCGTCGGTGTCGACGCGGACGATCACGATCGCGCCCGGCGTCCGCCCCTCGGCGGTGCGGCCGCCCCGGTAGAGCCGGTACGCGGACGCACCCGGCAGGTCCAGCGGCGGGTCGTCGACGGTCCACTGTGAGTAGTGCAGAACACGGTCTCCGTCGGCGTCGACGAAGAGCGAGAGGGCGAGGAGTCCGTCCGGCCACGGCTTCTCCCGCCAGGCGGAGATGACCGCCTCAGCGGCGGCCCCCTTGTCGCCGGCCTGCCATTCGCCGGCGAGCACGGTGACGGCGTCCTTCCGAGCCGGGTCGGGCATGCGCATGGCTCAGTTCCCGTACGGGCGGACGGCGCGCGCTTCCCGCAGCGTGTGGCCCCACCACGACACCCGGTCCAGCATCCGCTGCGCGGCGGCGAGGCTCTCCGGATCGAGGGGCCGTCCGGCGGAGTCGAAGCGCTCCCGGCCGCCGTGGAAGCTGACGGTGTCGCGCACGGTCATGGCGTGCAGCTCGGCGAAGACCGGACGCAGGTGCTCCACGGCGCGCAGACCACCCGACAACCCGCCGTACGCGACGAACCCGACCGGCTTCGCCCGCCACTCGGCATAGTGGTTGTCGATGACCGCCTTGAGCGGCGCGGGGTAGCTGTGGTTGTACTCCGGGGTGACGACCACGAACGCGTCGGCCTCCCCGAGCTGTTTGGTGACGGTGTCGGTGCCGTCGACCGGGTCGACGATCTCGGCCACGAGGTCGGCGCGCCGGCCGATCTCGGCGGCGATCCAGGCCGCCACGGTGGGCCCGAACCGGCCCTCACGGGTACTGCCGACGATGACTGCGGTGCGCAGCGGCGTGATGTCCATGCCGGGGACGCTAAAACCCCAACTAATGTTGAGGTCAAGCCGGCGAGGGGACGACGCGATGGAGCTCACCGTGGGACAGCTCGCCGCCCGCAGCGGCGTGAGTGTCTCGGCGCTGCACTTCTTCGAGCGCCAGGGCCTGATCACCAGTACGCGTACCGCCGGTAACCAGCGCCGCTACCGCCGGGACGCGCTGCGCCGGGTGGCGTTCATCCGGATCGCCCAGCGGGTCGGCATCCCACTGAAGGAGGTCGCGGCCGTGCTGGCGTTGCTGCCCGACAACCGCACCCCGACCCGCGAGGACTGGGCGCGGGTGTCGCAGTGCTGGCAGGAGGAGATCGACCGTCGCATGCGCCACCTCGAGCAGCTGCGCAACGACTTCACCGGCTGCGTGGGCTGCGGCTGCATGTCGATCGACCGCTGCCCGCTGATCAACCCGGGCGACCGCCTGGGCCGACTGGGCGCCGGACCACGCCGGTTGATCAGCGACTGACGCCATTCGGGCGAACCGGACTCAGTGGACTTTTCGCCGCCCCTCGCTCCCGATGCACGCGGATGCCAAGATTCGGGTGTTGAGTCCGAAAGATCCGAAAGGCGCCCGCCACATGCGTCGCACATCGTCCCTCGTCCTGGCCCTGCTCACGACGGTGGTCACCCTCGTCGCCGGCCCGGGTACGGCCGCCCACGCCGCGCCCGCGGCCGTCAAGATGACCTTCAACGCGGCGCCGGAACCCGTCGCCAAGGGGGCGACCGTGACCCTGACCGGGCGCGTCTGGATCGGCGCCACCGGCAACCGCTCCCGGGTGGACTTCTACTTCCGGAAGACCGGCACCGCCCCGTACACGTACAAGGGCTTCACGACCTCGACCGACGCCGGTGCCTTCACCCGCCGCTTCACCGCCGAGACGACCGGCACGTGGAAGGCCGTCTTCGCCGGCACCAAGACCCGCAAGAACGCCGCCCGCCTCGACGCCGTGCAGGTCATCCAGCGCCGCTCCAAGGAGATCGCCAGGTGGACCGACGACTCCACCGCCTGGACGAGCCCGACCCTCAAGGTGCCGACCGTCGACTTCAAGGCGATCGTCTCCTGGAGCTGCGCCGAACCGGACTTCTCGTTCCTCTACCTGACCTGGGAGGGCAAGACGAGCGGCTACGAGTATGTGGGGGCCGACAAGCAGTCCGGTTCCCTCACGCTGAACGGGCACGAGGGCGGACGGCTCGGCTTCTTCACGGTCAGCACGGCCTCGAACTGCTCATGGACGCTCCGGGTATTCTCCGGCATCACCACCGTCCAGGTCTGAGAGGCACTTTGGGAGTCCAAGGCTGGAAGTTGCGTGCGGCGGAGCCGGCGGACGTCGACGTGATCGCGGAGCTGCGCGCCACGGTGCTTCGCGCCGACCTGGAACGGCTGGGCCGGTTCGACGAGCACCGGGTCCGCCAACGCCTCCGGGACTCCTTCTCCCCGCAGCACACGTCCGTCATCCTGGCCGCGGACGCCTTCGCGGGCTGCGTGACCTTGCACCCGGCCGAGGACGGCTGGTGGCTCTCGCACTTCTATCTGGCCCCCGGCCTGCAGGGCCGGGGGCTCGGCTCGGCCGTCCTGCGGACGTTGCTGGACCGTACGGACGCCCACGGCGTACCCGTGCGGCTGAACGTGCTGCAGGGCAGCGCCGCCCGGCGACTCTACGAGCGGCACGGGTTCGCCGTCGAGGCCGAGGACCCGATCGACGTCTTCATGGTGCGGCAGCCGGCGTTTTCGTGATGCCGCAGCCCGCTCAGGGCAGCAGCACGATCTTGCCCAGGTGATCGCTCGCCTCCATCAGGCGGTGCGCCTCGGCGGCGTCGGCCATCGGGACCGTGCGGTCGATGATCGGACGCACCGCGCCGGCGTCGACCAGCGGCCACACCTGGCTCTGCACGCCGCGGACGATGCGGGCCTTGTCCTTCGCCGGGCGCGCCCGCAGCGTGGTCGCCGCGACGGAGCCGCGCTTGGCCATGAGGGCACCGAAGTCGAGCTCGCCCTTGCGGCCACCCTGCATACCGATGGTGACGATGCGGCCGTCCGTGGCCAGCGCGGCGATGTTCCGCGCCAGATACTTCGCGCCGATGATGTCGAGGATCACGTCGGCGCCGTGCCCCTCGGTGAAATCGAGGGTCGCCGCCACGAAGTCGTCGGACGTGTAGTCGACGGCGAGATCCGCGCCGAGGGCCAGCAACTGCTCGTGCTTGCGCTCGCGCGCGGTCACGATGACGGTCGCACCCAGCGCCTTGCCCAGCTGGATCGCGAACGTGCCGATGCCGCCGCCACCGCCGTGCACCAGCATTGTGTGACCCTGACGCAGCCGGGCGATGTCCACCACGTTCGACCAGACGGTGCAGGCCACCTCGGGCAACGCGGCCGCCTCCTGCAGCGACATGCCGTGCGGCACCGGGAGGAGCTGGCCGGCCGGCACGGCCACCCGCTCGGCATAGCCGCCGCCGGCCAACAGGGCGCAGACCCGCTCACCGACATGGTGTTCGGTGACCTCGGACCCGAGCGCCGCGATCACCCCGGAGCATTCCAGCCCGGGATAGGGCGGTGCGCCCGCAGGCGGCGGATAGTGGCCCAGCCGCTGCATGACGTCGGCGCGGTTGACCGCCGCGGCGGTGACCTCGATGACGACCTCTCCCGGGCCCGGCTCGGGATCCGGAACCTCGGTCCAGACGAGGGCCTCGGGTCCGCTCGGCTGCTCGATCACGATGGCGTGCATGCGTGAAGCTTGCCCGACAGGTGTGACACTAAGCGGGCACGGTCCACCGCTGGTTCGCGGCGCCGGTGCAGACCCAGATCTGCAGCTTCGCACCGTCGGCTAAGTTGTTGTCCCTGACATCCAGGCACGTCCCGGACGCGGCGTTGACGATCGCGCCCCCGGAGAACCTGCCACTTCTGCGTCGCCACGGTGTCGTAGCCGCCCCACAGATGCACCGTCGACCCGTCGGTGGTGCCGTTGGCGGCTCCGAGTCTCCCTCGAGCCGGGACAGGTAAAGCAGCGAAGAATTAACACTCCTGTCGATCTGTTGTCAACGGCAGCGCGCTCGCACCACTGGTGTTTTAGCTGCTCAGACGCCTTTTAAGAGGCTTAAAATAAGCTCTGTTCGAGGGCGGCTAGGTAACATAACGAAAACCGGTCCGATTACATCCGTTCGGCCAGTCTTCCTTAAAGCTTCCTTGCCGCCGTTGTCCTAGGCATCCACGCTCGTCGACACTGCACGGGTCCCGCGGGACAGGGGCCTGGCCGGCGCGGGGGCGCGCCGCCAGGCCCCGCGTCGTTCGCACCGGCGAAGTGAGGGCGGCATCACCAGCGCCCGTGTCCGATCCGCCGCACGTGCGGCGATCTGGCAGACTGAGTGCCGTTGCCGGGAGGGCTCGCCTAGTGGCCGATGGCGCCGGTCTTGAAAACCGGTGAGGCGTTCCGCGTCTCCGTGGGTTCGAATCCCACGCCCTCCGCCAGATCATGAATAGCAAGAAGCCTCAGCGACCCGCATGGATGCAGGTCGCCGGAGCTTCTCGGTAAAGGAACCTCAGTCTCACTCGATCTCGCTCGCCCCGACATATGCGCGACAAAGTTGCCGAGACCTTAGCCCTGGTGAGGCGCCTTGTCGTCGGGCTCGCCGAGGGCCTTCGCGATGCGGCGCCGTGCCGCCTCGTCCTGCCCCTCGATGCACTCGGCATACACCTTCAACAGCACGTTCACGCTTCGACGCGCTCGCGACAGCGAACGGCCGTTCTGCGCTGTCTTGCAGGTCAAAGCGTTGCAGCGCACGGACTTGAATACCGGTACGGTGCTGCTCTTCTGGGATGCCAATAGCTACTCGGCCCCATCGTCGATCGCAGCGTTGAGGGCGTTGAGGAGGTCGCCGCTCATGGTGGTCTGGAGGATGTGCTGGAAGTCCTCTGGGTCCAGGCCTCGCCGAACGTCACGCAGGACGGTCAATGTTTCATTGGGCCAGACGTCGTAAAGCTCACTACACAAGGCAGCCGCTTTGACCAACGCCGCTGCAGCTTCGTCGTACCGCCGCTGCTCCTGTGCGACCGTGCCGAGCTGGTGGTAGGTGAGGATGGAACCGTGCCGGTCACCGAACTCCAGGAAGGTGTCGAGGGCTTGCCGGTAGTGGGCCTCGGCCTGCTCGAACCGCCCCTGCTCCTGCTCGACTATGCCGAGCTGGTGGTAGGTGCGTGCGGTGCCGCGCCGGTCACCGAACTCCAAGTAGAGGTCGAGGGCTTGCCGATAGTGGGCTTCGGCCTGCTCGAACCTCCCCTGCTCCTGCTCGACTATGCCGAGCTGGTGGTAGGTGAGGATGGACCCGTGCCGGTCACCGAACTCCAGGAAGGTGTCGAGGGCTTGCCGGTAGTGGGCCTCGGCCTGCTCGAACCGCCCCTGCTGTTGCGCGACTATGCCGAGCTGGTGGTAGGTGCCGGCGTTGCGGTACCGGTCGCCGAGCTGCAGCCTGAGGTCGAGGGCTTGCCGGTAGTGGGCTTCGGCCTGCTCGAACCGCCCCTGCTCCTCCGCGAGATTGCCGAGCTGGTGGTAGGTGCCGGCGGCGCCGTACCGGTCGCTGAACTCCAAGGCGAGGTCGAGGGCTTGCCGGTAGTGGGCTTCGGCCTGCTCGAACCGTCCCTGTAGCTGGGCGACCGTGCCGAGTTGGTGGTGGGTGCCGGCGGCGCTGTGCCGGTCACCGAATTCCAGGAAGGTGTCGAGGGCTTGCCGATAGTGGGCCTCGGCCTGCTCGAACCGCTCCTGCTCCTGCGCCGCCCTGCCGAGCTGGTGGTAGGTGCCGGCGGTGCCGTGCCGGTCGCCGGCCTCCAAGGCGAGGTCGAGGGCTTGCCGGTAGTGGGTTTCGGCCTGCTCGAACCGCCGCTGTTCCTGCGCGACCACGCCGAGCCGGTGGTAGGTGCTGGCGGCGTTCTGCCGGTCGCCGAACTCCAAGGCGAGGTCGAGGGCTTGCCTGTAGTGGGCTTCGGCCTGCTCGAACCGCCGCTGTTCCTGCGCGACCCTGCCCGCCAAATCCTGCAGACCGGCGAGCTCCCATCGCAGATCGTCGCGGTCGGACCCGCGGTCGGCGGCGATGGCGGTGTCCAGGAGGTGTCGTCGGCTGTCCTGCTGCTTCGTCTGATCCAGGTACTCCTCGACTGCGCCGATGATCGGCCAAATGGATTGCCTGGTGCGCAGTCCGTGGTCAAGGGCATTGGCGAGGTTGGCGTATTCGGTGCGTGCGGCTACCTTCCCGCCCGCACGTTGTTGCGGCTCGTTCGAGATGAGCATCTGCTGGATTTGCCGTCCGAGAGCCAGGTACAGCCCGTAGTGCGCCTGCTGGGCGGCGTCCTGCAGGTCGGGGTGCTGCTGGATCCGGGTCCGTAAGAAGTACGGCAATACCGGCAGGATCTGCACCCAGTCGGTTAGCTGGGGGTGGGGTGCGGCCAGGCCGACCCGGACAAGTTCGGCGACCGCGGCAGAAAGATCGATCGCCCCAAGGTGTTTGACTACGTCGTGGACGGCGAGGAGTTGCTGGTAGGCGCTGAGGGCCATGGTGGGAATGCTGGCCGTAAATGGAGCCAGCAGCAGCAGGGAGTTCTGGGTGGTGGGGTCGAGTTTGCCGTGGCTGTACTCGATCGCCTGGCTGATCAACCCGATCGGGTCCGCATCGGTGCCGCCCTGCCGCAACTCGGCGAGGACTTGCGCTGGGGTGTGTGTGGACAGGGCAGGCAGGACCACGGTCAGCGGGAGAGGGTATCCGCCGAGCAGGGTGGTCAGCTCCTCCAGCGCCGCGCGTTGATCTTTGTCGGTGAAGTGATGCGTACCGCCGTGGCGGGTGAGGATAGCGTCGATCAGCTGTGATGCGGCCTGAGCGTCAAGGCCGGGCAGCGGATGAACGTTGTCGGTGAAGGTGGTGGGGCCGATCCACGGTTCGTCCTCCCGTGAGCCGAACAGTACGAGGGTCTTGCCGCCACGCAGCCGAGCTAGGAACTTGGCGAGGCGTTCGCGTTCCGGTTCCGGTAGGGCGTGCGGGATCGCCGCCGGCGTTGCGGTGATCGACTCGGTGTTGTCCAGGATCAGGAGGTAGCGCCGGGCCCGTAGCAGCTGCGCGATCCGTTCCGGTTGGGCGGCGGCGGGTAGCATCTCCAGCTTCGCCTGCTCCACCTTGTCCAGCAGGGTCGCGGCAATCTCGTGGATCATCTGGTCGAGGGTCCAGGCCCGGTCCTCGTAGCTGAACCGGAACACCCTCTCCACCAGCCCGGTACGCAGCCACCACCAGCCCAGATGCTGCAAAAGGGTCGACTTCCCGGCACCGGCCATGCCCTTGACCAACAACATGTTGCGGTCCTCGCGGATCAGCAGCCGCCGCTCGATCGCCTGGATGTCGAGGTCGCGGCCGACGAACCCGTACTCGGTGACCGGTTCGTCGCCGACCAGCGCCTCCCGCTCGAAGAAGCGGGCCTGCTGCTCCACCGACATCTCCGCCAGCCGCAACCGGACCTCGCGCTGAGCGAAGACCACCGGCAGGACCCAGTCCTCCAACTCCAGGCTCTGGTCGAAGTACGCCCGGCGAGCCTTATCGTCGAACAACGACCGACGGGCGGTCTGCATGGCCGTGACGGGGTCATCGCCCCGGGCGAGCCCGGAATACAGCAGCGGCATCGCGATCTGTGCCGCCGACACCGTCACCGAGTACGCCATGCCCACCGTCACCGGCACCCCGGCGGCGACCAGCCGCTGCGCCAGACTGGCCTCGCTGGCCGGTTCCTTCGCCGACTGACACGCATTCAGCACCGCAACCGGCACCCGGTGCTCCGCCAGCAGATCAGCCACCTGCTGCGCCGACACCGGCTCAGCCTTACCCTCGACCGGAGTCTCGAAGAACAGGAACGCCCGCTCACCCTCAAAGCTCGCAGGCTGGCCGGACCCGAACAGGTACCGCTGCGCTGACCGGCCCACCTCCAGCTCGGCGAACCCAGTCACCGCTCCGTGCACATCGAAGTGGACCACCTGGTAGTAGCCCGACCCGTGCAGCTTGGTCGCGGCCCTCAGCTGCTGAACCACCGCCGACCAGGTGCCCGGCCGTACCAAGTCCACAACCACCGGTCGGTCCGCTGTGCGTAACCCGTCGAGCAGCGGCCGCGAGATCGTCCGGTACCCGACATCGGTACGCCCGTCCGGCCGAGCGGTGACCACCAAGATGTTCAGCGTCGGACGCTCCGGAGGTAACACGAACCCGGGAGGGGCCGAGTCGACCCGGCGGGTCACCGACAGCCGCAGCACGGTCGGCACCGGCAACTGAGGGTCATAGAGAGCTTCCCAATGCAGCCGGTGAAACGCTGCTGACCCGGTCACTTGCAGCCGGCAGCCGTCGAAACCCTGCCGGGCCAGCATCCGGTAGTCACCCGCCGCGTCGCCGCCGAAAAGCTGACCGAAGAGCCGCTGCCCGTAGTCCCGCAGGCGCCGCTCGGCATCGTCGTGCCAGTCCTGATCCAGGAACGGAAACCGCAGATGCTCTTCGAAGTACCAGGCCAGCCGTTCCTCGTCACCCTCCACCGCAGGATCCACCACGGTGACCTCGTGCACCGTTCCGTCCGGGAAAGACACCCGGGCAACGAAAGACCCGTCAGAGTTGCATGACCGCTCGGACACATGAATCAACATGGTCGGTGCGAGATCATCCCTGGGATTCATCTGGTGCTCCGGCGGACCCGGACCACCGCCACCCGGTCATCACCGGACACCGTCTCGGCCAGCTCGAACTCCGTCATGTCCACCGCTGGATGGTCTTGCACAAAAAATGAACCCGACGCGGACGACTGCAACGCGGCGGTTCCCACCGCGGCGGCCTCCTCATCACCAGCCCACGCCTTCGCCAACGCAGCCGGCTCCACTCCCACCGCCGGGTTCACCGCCACCCCGAGCCGAGCCATCCCCACCCCCGGTCACACGACACAACGTGCCACCACGATGACACAGCGATCAATCAGGCAACATGGCATGAACACCCGAGAGTGACAGGGGACGGACAGGCCCCGGTGCAATCGACCAACCCCGACTGACGGGCACCGTTTGTGCCGATTTGCAGAAGGCTGAGCAATGGTGTGCGACCGTGGCGCGGCAACGTGAGCGACCGTCTCAGTGTTTCAGCAGTTCAGAGCCTCGTCGCGGCCGGTCTTGAAACCGGTGAGGCGTTCCGCGACTCCGTGGGTTCGAATCCCACGCCCTCCGCTTCCGATGTGTGCACCCGTTGTGGTCGGCACCGGTCCTGATGTCCGTATGCTGCCGACATGGAGCCCACGGTCGAGGAAACGGTGGCCGGGATGCTGGCGGCAGCCGAGGCCGCCACACCCGTGCAGGCCGTCGAAGCCGTCACCCGCGAACTCAGCGCGGCGCTGCATGCGCGCAGTGTCTCGTTCCTCATCGCCGACCTCAGTGGGCGGGCCCTGGTCCGGCTGGCGCACGTCCCCTTCGAGTCCGCCGAGGCCGGTCGCCGCGACGGCCGTGAGGTCGCGACCTTGGTGCCGTTCGACGGCGGTCCTCAGGAGCAGGCGCTACGAACCCAGGCGCTGCAGGTGGTCGCCGGCGACACCGGCTGGACGGTGATGGCGCCGGTCACCGAGCGCGGGGAGGTCATCGGCCTGCTGGAGATCGGCTTGCGCGCCGCACCGACAGAGCAGGCGCTCGGCGAAATTGCCCGCACCGCGCATGCGCTCGCGTTCGTGATCATCGCCAACCGGCGCCACACCGACCTGTTCGAGTGGGGTCAGCGCACCACCGCGTTCACGCTCTCCGCCGAGATCCAACGCCGGCTCCTGCCCAGCGCCTTCACCTGCGAAGGCGGCTCGTTCACCCTCTCCGGCTGGCTCGAGCCATCGGCGAGCATCGGCGGGGACACCTTCGATTACAGCGTCGCCCGTGACAGCCTGCACTTCAGTGTCACCGATGCCATGGGGCACGGGGTAGCCAGCGCGTTGATCGCCACTCTCGGCGTGGCAAGCCTGCGCAACTCCCGCCGGGCCGGGCACAGCCTGACTGAACAGGCCGACAAAGCCGGCGCCGCGGTCGCTCAGCACACCCCGACCCGTGGCGCCTTCATCACCGCGGTCCTCGGGCGCTTGGACCTGACCACCGGAACATGCGCACTCATCAACGCGGGGCACGTGCCGCCGTTGCTTGTCCGTGACGGCGACCCCCAGCCGCTCGACCTGCCTCGCAACTTCCCGCTCGGGATGTTCCCCGAGGCTCCTTGCCGCGCCGGTGACGTCACCTTGCGGCCCGGCGACCGCCTGGTCGTCGTCACCGACGGCATGCGGGAACGCAGCGCTGCCCGTCTGGATCTGCTTGCCCAGCTCCGCTCGCTGGCTGCCCTGCACCCCCGGGAGGCGGCGCGTGCCCTGGCCGACGCCGTCCTCGCCGTGGCCGGCCCGGTCCTTGCCGACGACGCCACGCTGCTGATCATCGACTGGCACGGAGATCACGGACGCCCACGCCGCGCCCACGCGGGCGCCGACGTCGCCGCCGCGACGTCAGCCGACCGCCGTTGACCCGCGACCTCGCTCAGGATGCCACCGGCGGCATGGCTGCCTCGGCGGCGTCCACCGTGTCGTACACCTCCACCACCTGGTCCACCGCCGACACCCGCAACACGTACTCGACGGGCTGCCGGACGGCGGCCACACACAACCGCCCGCCCTTGCCACGCAGCTCCTTGAACCACACCATCAGGACGCCCAGGCCGCTGGAGTCCATGAACGTCACGTCGGTGCAGTCCACCACCACCCGCACAGCGCCTCCATCAGCGGCTTCCTGGAGGAAGTCATGCAGCTGGGCCGCGGTCTCCATGTCGACCTCACCGCCGACCTCCACCACAGTGCAGGCCCGACCGGCCCGGGCCGCCAACCGCAGGTTCACCCTTACCTCCGAAGCTCCGCTCACCCGATCGACCGCCAGCAGTCGACGTTGTCTCACCAATATGCAGGATGGCAATCCCTGCACGAGGTGAACAGCGAGACTCGGGCAGACTCACGTCGCGGGCAGGACGTCGACCGGTACGGGAAGCTGGTCGCGGTGGCGCCCCGGCTTGCAGCCGGCGAAGGGCCCGGACGGATCGCGCAACGATCCCATGACGGGGCCCAGGTGGTTTCCGTGCCAGTTCGCCGCTCCATCCATGTCGCTGTCGGTGCCGGTCATCGACTGCCACGCCAGGAAGAGTGCGTGCAGGTGGGCGACGGCTTCCGGGTGCCGCCACCACTGTGTGCACCACATCGCCCCGGAGGTCACCTCGCGCGCGTAGGCCGGGATCAGCACGTTGTCCACCCAGTCGGCCAGGCTCTTCAGCATCTCCTCGTAACGGGCCCCACCGTGGTAGAGGATGAACGCGGGTTCGGAGCCCTCGGCTCCGGCGCTGCCCGGCGGCGGTGGCGGCCCCACCGATCCGCCTTCCTGCTGCACGGGCGGTACCGGGCTCGGCCGGTCCACCCCGGAGCCGCTCACGAATGCCATGAACTCCGCGCTGGGTGCCATGGACGTGTCCTCCGACCTGTGTGCGTACCGCGACCCCTTGAACGGGGCAGCGGGGCAGTCGGTTCAAGAAAGCGAAATGCCGGGCGATAGGTGCCCGAAGGGACAAAGGACACGGCCTTCCGTCCGCTGCTCCGTAGTTCGTGAACCGGCGCTGCGCGCGACCCGTTGGTCCGGTCCGGAAGCAGCGAGCTGGGAAGGGGCGAGCTGGAGCGGACGCCGGCGACAGTCGGCCAGGTTTGCAAGGGGACACTGATGCCAAGGACCAACGAATACAGTCAACCCACCGCCGACGTGCTGAGAGAGATGCAGATCCGCAACGAGCTCGGCAATCGGTACAAGGCAGCCAGCAAGGCGGCATTCGTCGCGTTCTACCACTACGACAAGCATCGCGATCCGATGGTTTTCGTGACCCCGATCGAGGTCAGCGGTCAGGTGGAGACAAGGGGCAGCCGGGCCAGCAAACTACCGCACCCGCAGAACGACATGGCCAGGGCGGAGGCCGAGTCGGCGGCCGCGGACCACCACTTCAAGACGTTGCGGTCCTTGCGGGAAGGCGACTGGCGCGGTCTCGGCCTGACTCAGCCGCTACCCCCTCCGTACCGGGTTTCGCAGCGCACGGTCGGGGACAAGGGTTCCTGCGACAAGTGCGAGTCGACGTCCATCGCACTGGCGCAGTACGCCGAGAGGCTCTGGCCGGGCAACCAGCAGGGCGATCCCGACCTCGAACGGGTCGCCGGGCAGATGGACAGCCTCTACCTCAGGGAAGGCGCGCACGAGACCAACAGCGCCCATCCCGGCCGCCGCCGGGACGGTCAGTGGCAGAGCCAGTACGGTTCGAGCAGCGCCGTGCCGACCGTGACCGACGGGGTCGCGACGTGGAAGAACAAGCTCTACGGTGACGAGCCGAGCACGCGGAACCAAGACAGGCCCGGCTACTACGGTGGGTACGGCGGCGCTCCCACGGTCGACGACTCGCCGTACACGTCCACGGAGTATTCGGAGTCGTCCCGCGCCCCTTCCACGCGCTCCGGGTCCAAGGCCGGCTCCGACACGAACCGTTCCAACTCACCGGCGTCGGACGGCACGGGTGTCTCCGGCTGGTCCAATGAGGCGGAGCGGCCGACCAACTACCTTCCCGGGGCCAACCCGGCCGACTATCTGCCGGAAAGCAGCGCCGCGGCGCAGTCGACGGCCATCAGGCGGCCCACCACCAGCGGTGACGTGTACGCGAGCACCGTAGCGCACCCGAACACGCACATCCCCGAGACGCGTGCCGAGCCCGACCTGCGGCTCAGTAGCGACAGGAACTGGGCCTACCTGAACAATGCTCCCTACAAGCTCGAAGCGCGCGCGACGGTCGGTGACTCGGTCACCCATGTCTACCGCAGCCACGATCCCAGCCACAGCACCCTCGGCATCCAGTTCGGCAGCGACGGGCGGGTCAAGGATTTCATGGCGTCCGGGGACAAGGCCGAGAAGACCCTCGGCGACATAGCGCGCGCCGGGGGCAGGGTGGAGTCCTACAGCGAGCGGGTCTACGCCGGTTACGGTACGGGCGACCACCGCAAGAAGCACCACACCGGGCACCAGCAGAAGAAGAAGGGCGGACCGACGGCGTAGGGCCCCTTGACTCAGTCACCCTGGGGACCGATCTCGGTCAGCCCGAACTGGCCGGTCTCCGGATCGGGCGCGGTCAGCTTGTAGCCCCTCGCTTGCGCGCACCGGGTCGGAGGGCACCCCCCGCTGTTTGATCACCATCCGGAAGTCGCGGTACTTCGCGCCGCCGTGCTCGAGCAGACAGCCGGCCCACGTGCGGTAGAGCTGCTCGCGTTCCTCGTCCGTCGCGTCGAGGCGCACGAGTGGCCCGGCACGAGAAGTGCCCATTGTGGAGCGTTACTCCCGGGTATTCACGATCGCCAAAGTGCTGTTACGCTGTCGACGCCAAGATCATTCACCTCGTGAATGGATGGGCAACGGGGAATCAACGGGGTTTCGTCCCACGGCTTTCCACGCTGCCGGCGCGCTTCTGCGCGCCCTGATGAGCAGCGGAAAGTCCGTTCAGGGTGTTCAACTGGGGAGTTACGTGAACAAGAGAATGCTGTCCGCTGTCATTATTCCGGCAGTGGCGTTCGGCGCCATGGTGGCGCCCTCCGCGGCGCTGGCCGCCGATGGTCCGGTGGGCCACTCCGGCTGTTTCAAGAGCAGTGCCTCGGATTCGCAGAAGACGTATCTGGAGGCGCGGAACAACAGCACGAAGATCCGCAGCCGGAGCAACGCGGTGACCGTCACGGCGATCGGCACCGGGAACGCCTACGACTGCGGTCCGGCCGGGCACGGGAAGATCACTCCGCAGATTCACGTGGAGCTGCAGTTCCGGGCCGAGGGCAAGCGTCTCTCCTGCTCGGGCACCGTGGGCGGCGGGGTCTCCGGCGGCAAGCCGGACGTCAGCGGCAGCATCACGTGCAGCGGGAACCGCGAGGAGATGAGCGTCACCCTCAAGCACACGTGCAAGAAGGAGGAGGAGTGCCGGATCTCCGTCGCCGACGAGACCTTCTCGGCCGCGAGCGACGGCAAGATCACCATGCTCGAGACGCGGGTCATCGTGACCAACGGCAGCAGTGTCCGGACGTCCTCCTATGTGCGAGTCATCTGAGGTGGGCGGCGTGAACACTCGACGAATGATCGCTGCGGCGGCGCTGGCCGCCATCGCCGGGTCGCTGGTGCCGGGGGCGGCCTACGCCGCCGGCCCCGACCAGCCGAACCCCAACTGCAAGCTGGTCGCCGGCCGCGCCACCGAGTCCGTCGACATCGTCAGCGGCAGCGGCCGTGCGGTGATCCGGCGCGGCTGCGGGACCGACACGATCCTCGTGAAGATCGAGCGCAGCCGGTGGTTCGGGTGGGAGGAGGTCGCCCGGAAGGTGGCGACGGACGTGGGCCGCGACTACCGGGTGACGTACGACTGCACGGGCACGGGCACCCACGACTACCGGATCGAGGTCATGCCGCAGGCCACCCCGCAGTTCGCGGTGAGCTCCTCGCCGCTGAAGGGCGTCACCTGCTCACGATGACGAGGTAGCGGACCCGGTGGCCTTCACGGCCACCGGGATACCGTTCAGCACGCTGTTGCCCGACAGCACATCCGTGGCGAGCTCGTCGGTCAGCACGTTGCTGTTGACCCCGGGCCGCGTCGCCGCCACCGACAGACGCGTGCCGGGCAGGTCGTGACCCCAGCCGTGCGGCAGGCTCACCACCCCGGGCATCACCCGGTCCGTGACCTCCACCCGGGCCGAGACGGAACCCGCGCGGGACGTCACGGAGGCGTCGTCGCCGTCGGTGAGGGCGAGCCGTTCCGCGTCCATCGGGTGGATCTGCAGGGTGCACCGGTCCCGGCCTTTGATCAGGGCCGGGACGTTGTGCATCCAGCTGTTGTTCGACCGCAGATGCCGGCGCCCCACCAGCACGAGGTCGTCGCGCTGCCGGTCGAGCGCGGCGCGCAGCCGGTCCACGTCGGACACGATCGGTGCGGCGCAGAGCTCGACCGTGCCGCTCGGCGTCCTCAGCACGGACGGGATGCGCGGCTGCAGCGGCCCGAGGTCGATGCCGTGCGGGTTCTCCAGGAGCCGGGCCAGGCTCAGACCGCCGGGTTGCGCTCCGAAAAGATCGCCATAGGCACCGGTACGCAGCGCGACGTCGAGCAGCCGCTCGGCCGGGTGGTCGCCGTTCACGAGCGGCCGCAGGTCGGCGGCGGGGTGGCCGGTGGCGGCGGAGACCCGCTGCAGGGCTTCTTCGAGCATCCGGTCGTGCAGCACGGCCGGGTCCGCGCCCGCGCCGCCGCCCGTGGCGATGAGGGTGAGCCGCGCGAGGATGTCGCACTCGTCCATGCCGCCGGGGTCCGGTGGCAGCGCCGGCGGCGAGTACGCCGCGAAGTTGCGGACGGCGAGCGCCAGGAACGAGAAGTCGTAGTGTCCCTTGCGGGCCGCATCGGTCGGCGGGAGCACGACGTGCGCGTGCCGGGTGGTCTCGTTGAGGTACGGGTCGACGCTGACCATGAAGTCGAGCCCGCCGAGGGCCCGGTCGAGCCGACCGCTGTTCGGCGTCGACAGCACCGGGTTGCCGGCCACGGTGACGAACGCGCGGACCTGTCCTTCGCCGGGCGTCTCGATCTCGTCGGCCAGGGTGGCCACCGGCAGCTCGCCCTTGACCTCGGGCAGGCCCCGGACGCGGCTGTGCCACCGGCCCACGCGGAAACCCTTGCCGCCGGGGCGGGTCTGCGGACGCAGGTGCGCCGGCAGCGGGAACATGACGCCGCCCGGCCGGTCGAGGTTGCCGGTCAGCACGTTGACGACGTCGACGAGCCAGCTGGTCAGGGTGCCGAACTCGACCGTGCACGTGCCGATCCGGCCGTACACCGCGGCGGTCGGGGCCGCGGCGAACTCTCGGGCGAGACCGCGGATCCGTTCCGCCGGTACGGCACAGACGCCCGTCACCGTCTCCGGCGAGAACGCGCGAGCCAGGTCCCGGACCTGGTCGACGCCCGTCACGTGGCCGGTGAGCGCGCCGAGGTCGACCAGGTTCTCCTCGAACAGGGTGTGGACGATCCCGAACAACAGGTACGCGTCGGTGCCGGGCCGGATGAACAGGTGCTCGTCGGCGTGCTCGGCCGTACGGGTGCGGCGCGGGTCGACCACCACGAACCGGCCGCCACGGGCCTGGACGGCCTTGAGCCGCCCCGGGAAGTCGGCCGCGGTGGCAAGGCTGCCGTTGGACTCCCACGGGTTGGCGCCCAGCATCAGCAGGAAGTCCGTACGGTCGACGTCCGGCACGGGAATGGCGAGCGGGTTGCCGTACAGATAGCCGCAGGAGACGTGCTTGGGCATCTGGTCGACGGTGCTCGCCGAGAAGATGTTGCGGCTGCCCACGGCCCGCAGCAGCGGCGCGAGGTAGAGGCCGCCCGCCATGGTGTGGACATTGGGGTTGCCCAGGTAGAAAGCGACCGCGTCGGGGCCGTGGCGCTCGATGACCGGCCGCAGCCCCGCCTCGATCGCCGCGAACGCCTCGTCCCAGCCGACCTCCTCGTGGCGGTCGCCGCGCCGCAGCATCGGGCGCCGCAGCCGGTCGGGGTCGGCGGTGAGCTGTCCGAAGGTGGCACCCTTCGGGCAGATGAAGCCGTGGCTGAACACGTGGTCGCGATCCCCGCGCGCCGCGACGACCCGGTCGCCGGTCACGGTGAGCTCGAGCCCGCAGGCCGCCTCGCACAAGGGGCACGTCCGATACGCCGTACGCGTCGTGTCACCAGCCACGGAGTCACCAGCCTTCCGGCCGCAGCACCGCGACCCTCGCTTGTTACCCGCCAGTATTGCCGCTGCGGGTGGCTCAGTCGAGGGCCGGCATCGACGCCTTGCCACGGTCCGGCAGCAGGAACGGCGTGTCGATGTCGGGGGTGCCCTCGCCGATGTGCTCGGCCCGCACCCCGCCGTCACGGGTGACGATCAGGTAGATGTCGCCGTTCGTACGGATCGTGTACTTGGGCTTGTTCTCGCTGGTACCGGTCTTGCGGAAGCGGAACAGCTGGTCGCTTCGCGCGGCGTCGCACGCCGCCGCCGTCACCGTCTTGTCCTTGTTCGCCTGCAGGCACGACGCCTCACCGCCGGTCCGCAGCCGGGCGGTCCGGATCCAGTAGCGGTCGCCCTCCACCTTCGTCAGGACGAAGAGGGCGCGGTCGCCGAACTGGTCGGAGAGCTCCACGCGGTTCGACTTGCTGACCGCCAAGGTGCCTTCCGTGGCCACCGGGAGCAGCCACACCTCCCTGGTGCCGCTGAAGACGCCGGCTGTCCCCCGGGCCGGGGCCTTCGCCGAGGTCTTCGCCGCGGTTTTCGCGGGCGAGCCGGACCCGGCTCCGATTCCGGTCGCGGCGGTCGCCGAGGGCCCGGGGGACCCCGTCGACGGCGTCGCGGCGGAGGTCTGCCCGCCGCACGCCTGCTGGGTCAGCAGGACGCCGGCCAGGACGGCGGAAACGGCAGAAACGCGGGCAAATCGAGGGGTGATACGCACGGTCTTCTCCTGTCTTGTCGAGGTGCGATTGATCAGTCGAGGGCAGGCAGGGATGCCTTGCCCCGGTCCGGCAGCAGGAAGGGCGTGTCGATGTCGGGGGTACCCTCCCCGATGCCGATGGCGACGATGCCGGTGCCGCCGTCGGCCAACTGGCCGTCCGGGTCCTGCACGAGGTAGATGTCCGTGCCGGTCCGGATGGTGTACTTCGGTTTCCCGTCGGTCTCGCCGACCTTGCGGAAGCGCCACAGCTGGCGCTTCTGTGCGGCGTCACAGGCCGCCGCGGTGACCGGGACCGCCTCGCCCGAGGTGGCGGCGGCTTCCAGGCACGACGCCTCGCCGCCGACGCGCAGGCGGGCCGTCTGGATCCAGTACCGGTCCCCGGAGACCTTCTTCAGCACGAACAGGGCACGGTCGCCGAAGTCCTCGGACAGTGCGGCCCGCTCGTTCTCGTCGACCGCCACAGTGGCTTCGCTGTTCTCCGGCAGCAGCAGAACCTCCCGTTCGCCGGAGAAGACCGAAGCGGAAGCCGGCTTGCTGGTGGTCGAGGACGACGGCGGGGAGGAACGAGACGAAGAAGGGGGTGTGGAAGGCGGGGACGAGCGCGGTGGTGAGGTCGGCCTCGTGGTGGTGGGTGCGGCCATGATCGTCGAGGGATGCGTGGCCGGAGGTGCGGCGCGGTGCGTCTGGCGGCTCAGCGCGATCCCGACGCCCACCCCTCCCACGACGAGGAAGGCGAGGGCTCCGCTGGCCACCTGCCGGCTGCGACGCCGGCGGTCGGCGCGGGCCCGGACGGCCGCCGCGGGGGCGAGGCGTCCCGTACGTTCGCCGTACTCCGCGAGTGTGCCGAGGTCGCGGCCGAGGTCGTCGCTAGGCATCGTGGTTCACCCTCCCCGTGGTGTAGTCGTCGGTGTCGGACAGATGGGCGGCCATCGCGCGGCGGCCGCGGGCCAGGCGGGCCTTGACCGTGCCGGTCGGCGCGCCCACCTCCGCGGCGATCTCGCCGACGCTCAGGCCGACGAGGTGGTGCAGGACGATCACCCGGCGCTGGTCGGGCGGGATCTGGCGCAGCGCGTGCACCAGCGCCACGTGGTCCGGGCCGAGCCCGTCGATCTCCTGGTCGGCGGCGTCGCGGTGGTGCGCCCGGATCCGGTTGACCGCCTTGCGCCAGGCGCTCACCGCGTTGCGCGAGGCGACGCGGCGTACCCAGGCCTCCGGGCTGTCCGCGTCGCGCACGGTCTCCCAGCGGTCCCAGGCCTTCAGGTACGCCTCGGCGACCGCGTCCTCCGCCTCCGCCCGGTTGCCGGTCATGGCGTAGACCTGCCCGAGGACACGGCGTGACGAGCCGGCGTAGAAGGCGTCGAACTCTTCCGCGTCCCGCATCGATCAGGTCTCCCCCGAGGCTCGCCGGCTCCGGCCCCGGTGGCCGGATTCGCAGGGGTGACGCCCGGGCGGTGCCCCCGGTTGCATCGTGATCGGCTTTTTTCTCGTGCGCTCGTGGCATGCCCTCATGACGCCCGGACGGGGCACTCGGTTGCCCGAGAACTCAGGCCGGCGGGTTCAGCAGCATCTGCGGACCCTCGCCGCGCGCCGCCAGCCGGTCCTTCGGGTTGATCAGGTTGCACCGCTGCAGCGACAGGCAGCCGCAGCCGATGCACCCGGTCAGCTGGTCGCGCAGCCGCTCCATCAGGGTGATGCGCTCCTCGAGCTTGCGCCGCCACCGCGCGGAGAGCCGGGCCCAGTCCGCCTTGGTCGGCGTGCGGTTCTCGGGCAGCGCGGCCAGGGCGTCGCGTACCTCCTCCAGCGAGACCCCGACCTGCTGGGCGATCCGGATGAACGCCAGCCGGCGCAGCTCGTGCCGCTCGTACCGGCGCTGGTTGCCGCTGGTGCGGGTCGAGCGGATCAGGCCCTCGCGCTCGTAGTAGCGCAGCGCCGACGGGGCCACGCCGCTGCGGGCCGCCATGTCGCCGATGGTGAGGAGCTCCACACTCGCCGTCCTTGAGTTGAAGTGAACTTCAGGTTGCAGGGTGAGGGTATGACCACGACAGCCGTGAAGCCAGATCTGCTGGGCGCGCTGCTCACCCGGATCACCGGGGACGCCAAGCACGCTCCCAGCGCGTACTCGACGCTCGATGTGTTGTGGGTCCTCTACGACCGCATTCTGCGAGTCTCGCCGGAGACCGCCGACGCGCCCGACCGCGACCGGTTCCTGCTCTCCAAGGGGCACGGTCCCGCCGCCTACTACGCCGTGCTCGCGGCCAAGGGGTTCTTCCCGGTCGAGTGGCTCGACGACCTCGGCGGCAGCACCAGCCGGCTCGGGCACCACCCCGACCGGGTGCTGATCCCCGGCGTGGAGATCGGGACCGGGTCGCTGGGTCACGGTCTCGGACTCGCCGTCGGCACGGCGCTGGGCCTGCGGGCTCAGGGGTACGCCGAAGCGCACACGTTCGTGCTCCTCGGCGACGCGGAGCTGGACGAGGGATCGAACCACGAGGCCATCGCCTACGTGGGAGCGACCGGGCTGCCCCTGACCGCCGTCGTCATCGACAACCGGTCGGCCACCCACGGCTGGCCCGGCGGCATCGCAAGCCGCTTCGCCGGATGGACCGTCTCCATCGTGGACGGTCGCGACCACGCCGAGATCGAGGCGGCGTTGCAGCCCCGCGACCGGCCGCACCTCGTCATCGCCACCGTCGAGCCGAAGGGAAACTGATCATGCGGGAGACGTTCGTCGCCACCACCACGGCGATCCTGGCCGACGACCCGCGGACGGCCCTGGTGCTCGCCGACATCTCGGCCGACGCCTTCGCACCGGCGGCCCGGCGGCACCCCGACCGGGTCATCAACGTGGGGATCCGGGAGCAGCTGATGACCGGCGTCGCGGGCGGTCTCGCGCTGACCGGGATGCGGCCGTACGTGCACTCGTACGCACCCTTCGTGATCGACCGGGCGTACGAGCAGATCAAGCTGGACCTGGGCCACCAGGACGCCGGGGCGGTGCTGGTCAGCATCGGCGCCTCGTACGACGCGTCCGCCGAGGGCTACACCCACCAGTCGCCCGGGGACGTCGCGCTGCTCGACACGCTCGTGGGCTGGACGGTGCACGTACCCGGGCACCGGGACGAGGTTCCGGAGCTGCTGCGGGCCGCGGCCCGGCACGACGACCGGGTCTACGTGCGGCTGTCCTCGCAGCAGAACCGGCAGGCCTACCCGGGGACGGACCTCAAGGTGGTCCGGCGCGGGCCGGTGGGCGGGGCGGTGGTGCTGGCGGTCGGGCCGATGCTCGACCCGGTGCTGGCGGCCGGGCTGGACGTCACGGTCGCCTACACGAACACCCCGCGGCCGCTGGACACCAACCGCCTGCGCGAGCTGGTCACCGAGGAGGTCGTCGTCGTCGAGCCGTACCTCGCGGGTACTTCGAGCCGGGTGGTCTCCGCGGCGCTGTCGGCCGTACCGCATCGGGAACTGCATCTGGGAGTGCGCCGCGCCGAAGTGCGACGGTACGGATCACCGGCCGACCACGCCCGGTGGCACGGTCTGGACCCGACCGGTCTGCGGGAGTCGATCGGGGCTTTCCTGGCGGGCCGTTAGGCGGCGACCGGCAGGCCGGCGCGGCGCTCGCGGAACACGTGCTTGAGCAGGGCGTCGAAGTGCCAGACCCGATCCGGCTCGCCGACGCGGACCCGGAAACGCTCGCGGACGCCGTCGACGGCCGTCGCCGCGACCTCGACGGCGGACTGCCGCAGGTCCGGGTTCCAGGTCACGTCGCTCAGGTGGCGCAGGTTGGCGTTGAGGTGCAGCCGCAGCCGGTGCAGCACCCGGGTCTCCTGGGTGATGACCAGCCGCCGGTAGGTCAGCAGCAGCAGGAACTCGCCGGCCATCGGGCGGTCCGGGCTGCTGCACCGGGTGACGAGCACGGTGGCGTCGTCCGGTTCCACGCAGCGGCGGAAGATCGGCATGTGCCGGCTCACGGTGGCGATGGCCACTCCGGCCTCCGCGGCGGCGGGAAGGAACGTACGGGAGAACACGTCCATGTGACGTTTAACGGTGCTGCCAAGGGGAAGCAGCGGCCGCCTCACGATGAATATCGAATTACAAAAGCTCGACCACCGTGGCGTTGGCCATTCCGCCGCCCTCGCACATGGTCTGCAGGCCGTAACGGACCCCGTTCTGTCGCATGTGGTGCAACATCGTCGTCATGATCCGCGCCCCGGACGCACCCAGCGGATGGCCGAGGGCGATCGCCCCGCCGCGCGGGTTGAGGCGGGCCGGGTCGGCGCCGGTCTCCGCCAGCCAGGCCAGCGGTACGGGCGCGAACGCCTCGTTCACCTCGTACACCCCGATCTCGTCGAGGGTGAGTCCCGCCTTGGCGAGCGCCTTCGCGGTGGCCGGGATGGGCGCGGTCAGCATGATCACCGGATCGTCGGCGGCGACCACCGCGGTGTGGATCCGCGCCAGCGGCCGCAGGCCGTGCGCGGCCGCCCAGCGTGAGGTGGTCACGGCGAGCGCGGCGGCACCGTCGGAGATCTGCGAAGCGGAACCGGCGGTGACGACACCGTCCGCCTTGAACGGCGTCTTCAGCCCGCCGAGCTTCTCGAGCGTGGTGTCGCGGCGAATGCCCTCGTCACGGGAGACGTCACCGACCGCGGCGATCTCGGTGTCGAACTCGCCGGCGTCCTGTGCCTCGGCCGCTGCGGCATGGCTGGCCAGCGCGTACTCGTCGAGCTGCTGCCGCGAGAAGCCCCAGCGCTCGGCGATCATCTCGGCGCCGACACCCTGGTTGAAGGTGCTGGTGCCGTAGCGCTGCCGGACGCCCTCGCCGTACGGGTCCTGCTCGGCGGCGCTGGAGCCCATCGGTACGCGGCTCATCGACTCGACGCCGCCGGCCACCACCAGGTCGGCCTGCCCGGACAACACGGTCGCCGCGGCGAAGTGCAGCGCCTGCTGGCTCGAGCCGCACTGCCGGTCCATCGTCGTGGCGGGCACCGACTCCGGCCAGCCGGCCCCGAGCACGGCGTTACGCCCGATGTTCCACGACTGCTCGCCGACCTGGGAGACGCAGCCCCAGAAGACGTCCTCCACGTCGGCCGGGTCGAACCCGGCTCGGTCCCGCACTGCCTGCAACACCCCGGCCGCCAGATCCGTCGGGTGGACGCCGGCCAGCCCGCCGCCACGCCGTCCCACCGGAGTCCGCACCGCACCGACGATCACCGCATCTCGCATACACCGAAGGTACGTTGTGCTGATGGCGTCTCTCCAGTGGCGGGTGAAGCCCGCCCTGCCCGTGACGAAGCTCCTCGGCGCGGTCGCGCTGGTCGTGCTGGTCCTCGCATTCGGGCGCGACGATCCGGTGCAGTGGGTGGTCGCCGTCGTGGGCGCGACGGCACTGGGGCTGTGGGCGTTGCGGGACCTCATCCGCCCGGTCCGGCTCTCGGCGGACCCGAGCGGCGTCACGCTCGTGGTGGGCTTCGCCGCCCGGCGTCACCTTCCGTGGTCCCGGATCGAGCGGATCCGCGTGGACCGCCGCGCGCGCCGCGGGATCCGCAGTGAGCTGCTCGAGATCGACGCGGGGGAGAGCCTGCACCTGTTCAGCGTGCACGAGCTGGGCACCGACCCGGAGGACGTGGCCCGCGCCCTCGACGAGCTGCGCGCAAGCGCGTCGCTCTGAAGGCCGGTCACTCGGCCTCGGCCATGACCGACCGCGCGTAGCGGGAAGCGGCCGGCAGGAACCGCTCCCGGACCCGGCCCATCAGCCGGTCGAGCTCCGGCCGGGGCCAGTCCGGCGGGAGCAGTGCGGCGGGCAGCCGTGGATCGCGGATGAGGTCGACGTAGACCGCGTTGAGCACCTCGGCGAACCGGGCGAGCGTCGCCGCGGTGGGCGGAGGGCTGCCTTCGGCCGCCAGGGCGGCGGAGAGCGTACCGATGTGGCCTCGGAATGTTGCCGCCACCGCCTCCAGGTCCCACGCTGCGCGGGCGACCTCCGCGGCGTCGGCCGCGGGCAGGGCGATGGTGGCGGCCTGCACCCGGCAGCCGGCCGGGCACTCGGCGATGACGGCGCCGAGCTCGCCGGTCAGGTCGCGGACCGCGATCAGCACCCCCTGCTGCATCAGCCCGTAGCCGACCAGCTGGGCCATGCGCCGCAGCCGATCCCGGTAGGCCCGCTGCGCCTCGGGCACCTGGTAGAGCAGGGCGTGGAAGTGCCCGTCCCAGCGCGGCGCACCACCGCCCGACGCGTCCCGCACGTGGCGGAATGACGCGGCGAACGGTCCCGCGAGGCGGTAGTGCGCCTGACGGCCGCGATGCGACGCCGCCAGCTGACCGTCGATCCGCATGCGGGCGAGCTGCGCGCGGGCGGCCGCGGCGCCGACGCCCAGATCGCCGAGCAGGCGCACGAGAACGACGCCGGCCAGCTCGTCGGCGCCGGTCACGCCGAAGAGGAACGGCACCAGACCGACCCGCGTGCTCCGCGGGGATGGCCCGGAAGGTACCACTGGTGTTAGGTTTCTGCTCACGTACGTGAGCCTTCCTGTCATAGATCGAGGGTGACGCCGTGCCGAACGAACCCGATCACACCACCCGCACGGCCGGCGGTCGCGCCCTGGCCCTGAGTCTTCTCCTGACCGCCGTCTTCGACATCGGACTCGCCCTGGTGGCGTTCCACATCGCCCGGCGGCTCGGCGCCGACGACCGGCTCGCATACCTGGCCTCCGGCGTGGGACCCGCGACGATGATGGTCATCACCTGGGTACGCGCCCGCACGCTGAGCGGGGCTTCCGTCGTCATCCTGCTGTTCCTGCTGCTCTCGTCGGCGGCCACCTTCATCGGTGGCAGTGACCCGCGGCTGCTCGTCGCCAAGGACTCGGCCGTCACCGCCGGGTTCGGCGCGGCCTGCCTGCTGTCGCTGGTGTTCCCCCGGCCGCTGATGTTCTACTTCGGCGCGAAGTTCGCCACCGACGGCACCGCCGAGGGCGCCCGCCACTGGTCCGGGCTGTGGCGGCATCACGAGTTCCGCCGTTCCCAGTACCTCATCACCGCCGTGTGGGGGATCGGGTTCCTGGTCGAGGGCGCTTTGCGGGTGCTGGCCGCGTACACGATGAGCTTCGCCGCGGCGAACGCGGTCGCGGCGATCCTGCCGTGGGTGTTCCTCGCCGGGCTGGTCGGCTTCTCGATCGTGGTCGGCAGGCGGGCTCGCGCGGCGGGGCTGGCCCGCGTCGCCGCTCAGCCGAGCAGCGTCGTCGTGCGGTAGACCGCCAGCGCCACCAGGATCAGGAACACGGCGGCGAGGCCGACGCCCTGGACGAGGTTGCGCTTGTCCCGCGGCGCGTACGCGAGGACGGCCCCCACGATCGCGCCCGTGACCAGGCCGCCGAGGTGGCCGGCGACGGAGATGCCGCTGACCGCGAAGGTGAAGACCACGTTGATGACGATCACCGGCAGGATCGGCGCGACGCTGAGGTTGAGGCGCTTGAGCAGCACGAAGACGGCCGACATCAGGCCGAACACCGCCGTCGAGGCGCCGGCCGTGTACTGGTTGGGGGCGGAGAAGACGTACGCGGCGACGTTGCCGCCGAGGCCGGCCAGCAGGTAGAGGCCGACGAAGCGCAGCGGGCCGAGCACGCGTTCGAGATCGCGGCCGAGGATCCACAGCGCGTACATGTTCATCAGCAGATGCAGCACGCCATAGTGCAGGAACATCGCGGTGACCAGGCGATACCACTCGCCGCCGCCGGCGATGCCGTGCAGGGGACCGAGCACGGTGTAACTGTCGCTGCCGAGGACGGCGCCCCACTGGGTGAGCGGCGTGCCGGAGCCGAGCAGGCCGCCCCACCCGCCGCCGGCGACGGCGTTCGCGCCACCGGACAGGATCGACAGGATCATGACGGCGACGTTGACGCCGATGAGGACCTTGGTGGCGGTCCCGGCCCGGCCGGCCGCGCTCCCCCCGAAGGCGGTGCGGGCCGGCCGTTGCGTGCGCCGCCCCTGGGCGACGCACTCCGGGCACTGGTGCCCGACCGAGGCCTCGTTCATGCAGTCCGGGCAGATCGGCCGCTCACAGCGGGTGCACCGGACGTAGGTCTCCTTCGAAGGGTGTCGGTAGCAGACCGGCGCCGTCACCGGAGACTCACTCATGCATCAAAGGTACCCGTGGGACCTTGTCAGCCGTTGACCCGCTCGATCTCCACGCGCTCGATGACCACGTCCTCGCGGGGGCGGTCGCCGGGGCCGGTCGGGGTGGTCGCGATCGAGTCGACGACCTTGGCCGACCCCTCGTCGGCCACCTGGCCGAAGATCGTGTGACGCCGGTTCAGGTGCGGGGTCGGGCTCACGGTGATGAAGAACTGCGAGCCGTTGGTGCCCGGGCCCGCGTTCGCCATGGCGAGCAGGTACGGGCGGTCGAACTGCAGCTCCGGGTGGAACTCGTCGGCGAACTGGAAGCCCGGGCCGCCGCGGCCGGTGCCGGTCGGGTCGCCCATCTGGATCATGAAGTTGGCGATGACCCGGTGCGAGATGGTCCCGTCGTAGTACGGGCCGCTGCCCTTCTGGCCGGTCCGCGGGTCGACGTAGTCCTTGGTGCCCTCCGCGAGCTCCACGAAGTTGCGCACGGTGGCCGGGGCGTGGTCCGGGAAGAGCTGGAGCCGGATCGCACCGTGGTTGGTGTGCAGGGTGGCGTAGAGCGTCTCAGCCACGGGTACTCCTATCGGCGTTGGACAAACTTCTTTGCAGTTCGGATCCTCCCCCATGTGTCGGAACGGGGTGCGCGGGGGTACCCAAGAGGGCAGCATGGACCCGGGAGAGAACCACAGGAGGTGCACTGGTGTTCGCAACTATGCGACGGAAGAACCGCAACGCGAGGATGAAGAGCGAGCTCGGCCAGAGCGTGGATCACCTTAAGCGTGCGGTCTCGCTCGCCGCGCAGGAGACCAGCGCGACCGTGGGGCCCAAGTTCGCCGCCGCGAAGGATCGTGTGCAGCCGGCGGCCGGCAAGGCCAAGGATGCCGCCTCCAGCGGCTGGGACAGCGCTGTCGCCACCCTCGGCCCGCTCGTGGCCGCGGCGAGCGACACCGTGAAGGACTCGGGCAAGAAGGCGGCCAAGGTCAACAAGAAGGCCGCCAAGGCGAACAAGGAAGCCGCCAAGGCGAGCCGGAAGAGCGCCAAGAAGCTCGAGAAGCGGGCCGACAAGGCCGTGAGCCGCAAGAAGAGCAGCAAGGGCGGCAAGCTCATGAAGATCGCCCTCGCCGGTGCCGCGATCGGCGCCGCGGGTGCGTACGTCATGCGCAAGCGCCGCAGCGACCAGTGGGACGAGTACGACCCCACTCCGGTGAGCACCTCGACCCCGGCCGGGGCCGAGGACGCGGCGTTCGAGCCGGCCGACCTGTCCGGCCCGTCCGGCTTCGTGACGCCGGCCGGGAGCACCGAGCCGGCCGTGGGTGCCGTCGGTTCCGACCCGGCGCTGATCCCTGAGGGCGACCAGACCTCCTCGGCGCTGCACAGCCCCGAGGTGGCCCGGATGGCCAACGGCAAGAACAAGAGCTGACCCCCGGTTGCAGACCGTACGGCGGGCGGGCTCCCCACGCGGGGGTCCGCTCGCCGTTCCGCGTTGGTCAGGGGTTCTTCTGCGCCGCGTTCGCCTGGCGGGCGCGTACCGGATCCAGCGCGGGACCGAGCGGTAGCAGCTCGACCAGCTGACCCGGGATGGCCTGGGGTTGCACGCCCCCGTAGCCGAGCTTGGCCAGAACCTCGCGGTTCGCCAGCGGGTAGCTGCGCCCGGTGTCGGTGATGATGCTGACCGTGCCGCTGCTCGCCGGCGCGGTCGGGGACGCGGCGGCGACGACCACGGCACCCTTGCCCCGCGGCACGTGGACGCGGTCGGCCTGCACCGACCCGGGCGCGGCCGGCTCGCCGGTGACCGCGGTGCCGATCGGAAGCTCCGCGCCGGTCCGCACGCTGACGGCGCCGTTCGCACCCCCGTCGTACGTGAGGCAGACGCTGTCCGGGCCGTTGAGCAGCACCGGAACCGCGGGAGGCAGGCCCGCGGCGGTCGCGTCCGCCACGAGCTGCGTCTTCGAGCGGGGCAGGTTGCCGTAGCGGGTCAGCTCGATCTTCTGGTCGTCGTACGCCTCCGGGTCGGCCCGCAGGAGGTTCGCCTGCACGGCGGTGACGTCGGCGACGCCGTCGCTGAGCACGACCCCCCATTGGTCGGCGGCGTTGCCGGTGACCTGCAGCACCTGGCCGACCTCGAAGTCGGGGACCTCTGCCGACTTGTCGCCGAAGTCCGGGATCGCCGGCGGCTTCAGGTCCGGGCCGATCGGCACCGCGTTGAGCCACGCCGGGGCTACCGGCAGCGCCGCCTGGTTCCACCCGAAGAAGGTGCGGATCTGCGTGAGCCGGCCGGCGGGGATGAGGAACCGCTTGTTGTTGTAGACCAGGAACGTCCGGTCGGCCGGGTCGGTGACGAGCAGGCCCCGCAGCTGGTCGGGCGGGGTGTCGGCCTGCGGGACGGGCAGCACGGTGCCGCCGCGTACCCCCTCGCCGATCGACACCACGCTCTGCGGCCGGTCCGACTCGGTGCCGCCCTGCGGCGCCTGGGAGCAGACCGTCCACAGACTCTTCAGCAGGCCGCCGTCGGCCGGTGGCAGCGAGTCGGGGGCGTCCGGGATGCCCATCGGATCGCCGAGCGGCACCTTGGCGAGGCTCTCCCGGGAGGCGTTCTGCAGCTCAGGTGCTGGTGCGTCGGCGATCAGCAGACCGGAGGTGTAGTTCAGCACCGGGTGCAGCTTGTCGTCGGACTTCAGGTAGACGTAGCGGGCGCCGGTGCCCTTCTCGAGGAACACCACGGCCGGGTCGCGGGCCTTCACCGTGCTGCTTCCCTTGAGCAGGCCGTAGACCGCGGCGCCGCCGACCGCGAGCGCCGCCACGACGAGGCTGACCAGGACGGTCGTGCCGGCCCGTCGCAGCGGTGACCGGTGCGGGTCGGGGTCGTGCGAGACCAGCGCAGCCACCACACGCTGCTGCGCGTACTGGTAGGAGTGCAGCTGATCCTGCCGAGACGGCACGCGACTTCCCTTCCCGCCGGTGGACAGGCCCCACTGTAAAGGGCGGTGCCCGGGGTTGGGGGGCGGGCTACAACCAGCCGTTACGCCGGAAGGCGCGGTAGAGCAGCACGGAGATCAGAAGCATGACGGTGATCACGCCCGGGTAGCCGTACTGCCACTGGGTCTCGGGCATGTGCAGGAAGTTCATGCCGTACACGCCCGCGATGGCCGTCCAGACGGCGGAGATACCGGCCCAGGCGGCGATCTTGCGCATGTCGTTGTTCTGGTCGACGGTGACCTGCGCCAGGCGCGCCTGCAGGATCGAGTTCAGCAGGTCGTCGTAGGAGGAGACCTGCTCCACCGTACGGGTGAGGTGGTCCTGCACGTCGCGGAAGTACCGCCGGATCTCCTTGGGCACCAGCCGGCTCTGCGGCGCCGTGATGGTGGCGAGCGGGCGCTGCAGCGGCACCACGGCCCGCCGGAACTCCACGATCTCGCGCTTCATCTGATAGATCGCCTGCACCGGGCTGCCGGTGTCGCGGGAGAACGCGCCCTCCTCGATGATGTCGAGGTCCGCCTCCACCTGGTCGGCCACCGCCATGTACGCGTCCACCACCCGGTCGGTGACCGCGTACGCGACCGCCCAGGGCCCCTGGGTGAGCAGGTCGCCACGGTCCTCCATGTCCGCCCGTACCGGAGCGAGCCGGGTCGCGTCCCCGTGCCGGACCGTGATCACGAAGCGTTCGCCCACGAAGATCATCATCTGGCCGGTCTCGACGATCTGCGACGTCTCGGTCAGCTCACTGTGCGGGACGTAGCGCGCGGTCCGCAGCACGAGGAAGTGCACGGCGCCGAACTGCTCGAGCTTGGGCCGCTGCTCGGCCTTGACCGCGTCCTCCACGGCGAGCTCGTGCAGGTTGTAGGTGCGGGCGATGGCGGACATCTCGGCCTGGGTGGGCTCGTGCAGGCCCAGCCAGACGAACGCGTTCTCCTGGCTGCACGCCTCGCGCAGGGCCTCGTCGGGGGAGAAGTCGCCGGGTTCGCGCTTGCCGTCGACGTAGACCCCGCAGTCGACGACGGCGCTGCCGTGAAACTCCTCGCCCTCGCTGCCAGGGGTCTCCCCGTCGGTCGTGCCGAGGAAGCGGTTCATGGCGCGCACGGGGGCGGTCCAGGCTCGCGACAGCGACCTGTTCACGCCGGCCGGCCGGCCGCGGCGCACGCTGCTCTCGCTCATGACTGCCTCCCCCAGGGGTGCTGATGCCCGGGCCTCGGTGATGGGCCCGCACGAGGTTACGCCCGTGAGGTTGCCCAGTCCCTACGCCGCGCATGCCTTCGGCGAAGGCGGGGTGGCGCCGGACGGACCGGCCGCATTTCGGGGGGGTGAAGGGTGCGAGCGGCCCGCCCGGCGCCGGGGGGCGGGGTGGGTGTCCACACGTCGCACCGCATGTCCATGCAGCGCGACGCAAGCATTGTGGGCCGAACGCCGGTCCGGGCGGAAACCCAGAACCGGCGTTCAACTCACATTGTCGGAAACCCGACACTCGGCCAGGTATCAGGCGCGCGTCTCCGCGATCGCCTCGGCCAGGCGGCGCACACCCTCGTCGATCTGGTCCACCGTCACGGCCGAGAAGGCCAGGCGTACGGAGTGCTTGCCGCCGTCGAGCAGGAAGTCGCTGCCCTTGACGATGGCGACGCCCTTCTTCATGGCCACCGGGAAGAGCGCATCCACGTCGACCTGCTCGGGCAGGTCGACCCAGAGGAAGTAGCCGCCGTCCGGCTCGGTGAAGGTCGCGCCCGGGATGTGCTGACGAATCGACGCCGAGAGAACCCGTGCACGCTCGGCGAGAGCGGTGCTGACGGTCTGGATGGACCGGTCGATGTCGCCCGAGACGCAGAACTGGTGCACGATCGCCTCGGAGACCATGCCGGGCGAGATGTACAGGTTGGTGGCCTTCTTCGCGATCGCGTCGATGAACGCCGCCGGACCGACCAGGTAGCCGACGCGCACACCCGGGCACACCGTCTTGGTGAAGCTCGACGCATGCACGACCGTGTTGTTCTCGTCCATCGACAGCATCGACGGCAGCGCCTCGCCCCGGAAGCGGATGTCGACGTAAGGGTCGTCCTCGAAGATCGTGAAGCCGTACTCGGCGGCCAGGTCCAGCAGCGCCCGCCGCTTCTCCAGGGACAGCGTCACACCGGCCGGGTTCTGGTAGTTCGGGATGATGTGCGCGAGCTTGGGGCGCAGGCCGTTCTGCAGCAGCTCCCGCAGCTCGTCGACGTCGATCCCGTCCGGCTGGATGGTCACCTGGTGCACCTTGCCGCCCAGGTTCTGCAGGCTCAGCAGGGTGCGGTCATACGTGGGCTTCTCGACCACCACGTCGTCGCCGGCCTGGATCAGGTGGTTGAAGAGGAAGGCGTCGGCCTGCAGCGAGCCGTTGGTGACGATGACCTGCTCGGGGGCGACCCCGTGCTTCTCCGCGATCCACTTTCGCAGCGGGATGTAGCCGACGGACGTGCCGTAGGCGGTCACCCCGGCCGGATCGGCGTCGAAGGCCCGGGCGGCCGCCGCCTTGAGGCCGGCGACGTCGATGATGTCCAGGGAGGGTGCGCCTCTTGCGAATGAGATCAGCTGCTCAGCGGTCATGGCACAAGCTTACGAGCAGGCTCTATGGGGTTTTTGCTCGTGCCCCATGACCCCCGGCCGGTCGCCGCTGCTCTCGTCGGGGACGACGACGGCCGCATTTTCTTCCAGCGGCGCTGCCCGCAACGCAAGCTTTTCCCGACCCCGGCGCGATCATTCACCGGATCACCGAGGATGGCTCTGCGGTCCTGCACACTCTCGGTATATGAAGGCACCGCTATCCTCGGCAGGCACCCCCCTCGACTCGGAAGGAACCACCCCATGATCGGTCTGGTACTCGCCGCCGGCGCCGGACGCAGGCTGCGTCCGTACACGGACACGCTGCCGAAGGCGCTCGTCCCCGTGGACGGGGAGACCACGATCATGGACATCTCGCTGCGCAACCTGGCGGCGGCCGGCCTCACCGACGTCACGATCGTCGTCGGCTACTGCGCGAACGCGGTCGAGGAGCGCAAGGACGCGTTCGAGCAGAAGTACGGCGTCTCCATCACCCTCGTGCACAACGACAAGGCCGAGGAGTGGAACAACGCGTACTCGCTGTGGCTCGCGCGTGATCACTTCGCGCAGGGTGCGCTGCTGGTCAACGGCGACACGGTGCATCCGGTGAGCGTCGAGCAGACCCTCCTCGCCAACCGTGGTCCCGGCATTCTCCTCGCTGTCGACAATGTGAAGAAGCTGGCTGACGAGGAGATGAAGACGATCTTCTCGGAAGATGGCCGGCTCACGAAGATCACGAAGCTGATGGACCCCGCCGACGCCTTCGGCGAGTACATCGGCGCCACCATCATCGAGGCGTCCGCCGCGGCCGAGCTCGCCGACGCGCTCAAGACCACCTTCGAGCGCGACCCCAACCTCTACTACGAGGACGGCTACCAGGAGTACGCGAACCGCGGCGGCGAGATCCGCGCGGCGACCATCGGCGACATCCCCTGGGTCGAGGTGGACAACCACGACGACCTGACCAAGGCCAGGGACATCGCATGCCGTTACTAGCCCGCAGCGTCCAGACCCCGCTGCACATCGACGTCCGCCGGGGCGCGGTGACCGACCTCGGCGCCATCCTCGCCGACGGCCGCATCTCCTCCGGCGGCGACGTCGCGGTCGTGGTCGGCCCGGGCCAGGGCGAGAAGATCGCCGACCTCATCCGCCCGTCACTGGGCTCGGCCGACGTCTACATGACGGCCGGGGGCACCCTCGACGCGGCGATCGAGCTCGGCGCCAAGCTCCGGTCCCGGGCCTACGACGCGGTGGTGGCCATCGGCGGCGGCAAAACGGTCGATACGGCGAAATACGCGGCCACCCGCTTCGCCCTGCCGATGGTCTCCGTCGCCACCAGCCTGGCCAACGACGGCGTGGCGTCACCGGTCGCCAGCCTCATCAACGACGGCATCAAGGGCTCCTACGGCGTCCACATCCCCATCGCGGTGATCGTCGACCTGGACTTCGTCGAGAACGGCCCGGAACGGGTCAACCGCGCCGGCATCGGCGACGTGATCAGCAACATCAGCGCCCTCGCCGACTGGGAGCTGGGCCGCGAGGTGCGAGGCGAGCCGGTCGACGGCCTCGCCGCGTCACTGGCCCGCATGGGCGCCGAGGCGGTCCTCACGATGCCGGGCGACATGACCGACGACGCGTTCGTCACCGTGCTCGCGGAGGCGCTCATCTCCAGCGGTCTCGCCATGGCGGTGTGCGGCAGCAGCCGGCCGTCCAGCGGCGGCTGCCACGAGATCATGCACGCCACCGACTCGCTCTTCCCGGGCACGGCGTCCCACGGCGAGCTCGCCGGCATGGGCGCGCTGTTCTGCACGTTCCTGCGCGGCGACGAGCGGCGCTTCACGCAGATGTCGGAGTGCCTGGCCCGCCACCAGCTGCCCCGCACCCCGGCCGACGTCGGCCTCGAGCCGGACCAGTTCGTCGAGGTGGTGGAGTTCGCGCCGAAGACCCGGCCGGACCGCTACACGATCCTCGAGCACCTCGCCATGTCCCCGGAAGAGATCCGCAGGAAGCTGGCCGAGTATGTCGATGCCGTCGCCGGCCGCTGACCCCCGGGGCACCGCCCGGTCCGCCCCGATCCCCGGCCGCGGACCGGCCGAAAGCTCGGGACCGGGCCGGGTTCTGGGCCGCGACGGCAACGTCGGTGGTCCGGGCCAGGGCGGCAATCACCCCGGCTCCGGGTCCGGCACGCCGGGCCAAGCCGGTCACGGCGCCGGCACGCCCTTCCAAGGGGCCGACGCCGGCTCCGCACCGGGCGGACCGAACGCCACCACGGTGGCGGGTGCGGCACCGACAGCCGCCGACTACTACGCCGTCAACCGCGGCGGCGGGCTCTTCAGCGAGGCGGTCAGCCAGCGCATCGGCGCCCGGATCGCGGTGTTCGCGCACAAGCGCCGCCTCGCCCCGACCGTGCTGACCGTCGCCAACCTCGGGCTGAGCTGCCTGGTGTCGTTCATCGTCGTGGCGGCGGCGGGCCCGGTGGCCGAGGACCGCGTCTGGGCCTGGCCGGTCGGCCTGCTCGCCCTGGTCGGCTGGCAGTTCGCGTACGCCCTGGACTGCGCCGACGGCCAGCTCGCCCGGGTGACGGGCCAGACCAGCCCGGCCGGCGGACGCGTCGACGTGCTCTGCGACGTGGCCGCGCAGATCGCCCTGGTAGCCGCCCTGTCGGCGACGGCGGAGGCACAGGTTCCCGCTACCCCGGCCTGGCTGCTGGCGGCGTTCGCCGGCACCTGGATGGTCAACCTGGTCACGTCGGTGATGCAGACCGGCTCGCAGGCGGCCAGCATGGTGACCAGCCGCTCCTTCCCGGTGCGCGTGGTCAAGCTGGTCCGCGACTACGGCGCGGTGATCGCTCTCGCCGCCGTGGTGCTCACGGTCGCTCCCCAGTGGATGATCTTCGTCATCGGCGCGTTCACGCTGATCAACGGCGCTTTCCTGGCCGCGAGCATCGCCTTCTCCGGGCGCCAGGCCCTGCGCGGCTGAAACCGCGTCACCTGTCAGACGCGTCGACGGTTGTCTACCTTCAGCCCCTCGTAGATGTCGATGAGCTGCCGGGTGACCACATCCGGGTGGAAGGCGCGCAGGTAGCGGTCGCGGGCGGCCGGCGCGAAGCGGGTGGCTTCCGCGCGGGCGACCGGCAGGGCGGCGGCGAGAGTGGCGGCGTCCGGCCGCACCGCCCACCCCGCGGGGGCCTCGGAGCCGTCGAGCCCGAGCATGTACGGGATTCCGCCGACGTCCGTACCGAGCACCGGCCGGCCCGACGCCATGGCCTCGATGATCACCGTGGGCAGCACGTCGTTCCAGGTCGGCACGGCGAGCACGACCGCGGAGTCACGCCGGGCGGTCGCCATGCCGTTCCGGTCCAGGGGGCCGAGGTAGGTCACGTCGGCGCGTTCGGCAGCGGCCTTCTCCGCCAGCGGGCGCAGCTCCCCGTCCCCGGCGATGCGCAGCGGGCCCAGGGCGCCGTCCGGGTGCCGCCGCCAGGCGTCGAGGAGCAGCGCCAGACCCTTCTCCGGCGACAGGCGGGCGCCGTACAGGAAACCGTCGCCCAGCGGGGCCGGCTCGCCCGGGTCCGGCAGCGCGTTGGGTTTGACGACGATGCGGTCGTCCGCAATGCCGTAGTCCTTGAGGTGGGCGGCGATCCGCCCGGTGAGCGCGATGTAGCGGTCCACCGAACGCCAGGTCGAACGGTGTACGGCCAGCGTGGTCGCCATCAGCGCGCTCTGGGCCGCCGATCCCCGGTAGCACTTGTGCTGGATCGCCGGCCAGCCGAGCACCTTCCCCCGGCAGTCCGTGCAGTTGTGCCCGTCGCGGAAGTAGAGCCCGGACGAGCAGACCTGGCGGTAGTTGTGCACCGTCTGCACGACGGGAACCCCGTGGGCGTGCGCGGTCCGCACCACCCAGGGTGAGAGCAACGGGTACGGGTTGTGCAGGTGCAGCACGTCCGGCCGCTCGCGGCGCAGCAGCTCGGCGAGGTCCCGTTGCGCCGCCCGGCCGAAGATCGGAGACACCGGCAGCAGCACCTTCTGGGTCGCCGGCAGGTCCGCGATGGAGTCCGAGGCGCGCTGGAACGGCAGCACCTCGACGCCCGCCGCGGTGAGCTGGGCGATCTCGGTGTCGACGATGACGTTCTCCCCCGAGGGGATGGCCTCGCGATACCGGTTGTGCGCAACGACGACCTTCACGGCGACAAACGCTACCGTTGGGGGCGTGCCTGAGTTGCCCGAGGTCGAGGCGCTCGCCGCGTACCTGCGGGAGCGTGCGGTCGGCCATACCGTGGAGCGCTTCGAGGTGTCCTCGTTCAGCGCGCTGAAGACGTACGACCCGGCGCCCAGCGCGGTGGCGGGTCTGGCGGTGACCGGCGCCGGCCGGCACGGCAAGTTCCTGGACGTCTCGTTCGGCGACGACCTGCATCTCGTGGTGCATCTGGCCCGCGCGGGCTGGCTGCACTACCGCGACACCTTCAAGTCGCCCGCCCCGCTCAAGCCGGGCAGCGGCCCGATCGCTCTACGGGTACGCCTGGACGACGGCTCCGGCTTCGACCTGACCGAGGCCGGCACCCAGAAGTCGCTGGCCGCGTACCTGGTGCGCGATCCCGCCGAGGTGCCGGGCGTGTCCCGGTTGGGGCCGGACGCGCTGGAGGTCGACCGGGACCAGTTCGCCGAGCGGATCCGCAGCCGCAACGGGCAGATCAAGGGCGTGCTGACCGACCAGGAGGTGCTCGCCGGCATCGGCAACGCCTACTCGGACGAGATCCTGCACGTGGCGAAGATGTCGCCGTTCGCACTGACCGGCAAACTGACCGACGAGCAGCTCACCACCCTGTACGAGGCGACGCGGCAGGTGGAGACCGACGCCGTCGCGCGGTCGGTGGGCCAGAAGGCGGCGGAGCTGAAGGGCGAGAAGCGCGCCGGGATGCGGGTGCACGCCCGCACCGGCCTGCCGTGCCCGGTCTGCGGCGACACCGTGCGGGAGGTGTCGTTCGCCGACAAGAGCCTTCAGTACTGCGCCACCTGTCAGACGGGTGGTAAGCCCCTGGCCGATCGACGGCTGTCCAAGTTGATCCGGTAGTAACGCAGAGTAGGTAGGCGGTCTCACGGGGGAAAGCGCCCACAACGTCCCCTTCTTCTGTGTCGTTCCATCGGTATAGTGGCCCGGTCCCACGCTTCGTCCGCGGCGCGCAGGGATCGGCGACCTTGCCGGAGCCCCGGGGGTCGTGGCGGTGCGTAATGTTCTCGGTGTGGGCGGTACGTGATGCGGGAGGACATAGGCGAGGTGACCACGAGCCTCCATCGCCCGGCGACCAGTAGCAGCAAGAGCCGGAGCGGCATGCCGTACGACAGCTTCGAGTGGCAGCAGGAGCCGCCGCCCAGTAACGGCGTGCCCCGCTCCGCCTGGACCCGTTCCCACCGGCGGCTGTCCACCTGGCACCGGCCGTACACGGCGATCCTGGTCCTCCTCGATCTGCTCTCCGCGATGCTCGCCAGCTGGCTGGCCGTCACCTTCATCGAGAAGGCCATCTCCGGTTTCCAGGGCCAGCGGACCATCTTCCTCGTGGTCGCGTTCGTCGGCCTGCCGCTCGGCTGGCTGATCATCCTGTGGGGCAACGGCAGCTACGACCGGCGCTACCTGGGGCTGGGCAGCGAGGAGTTCAAGCGGGTCGTCCGCGGCTTCGTCACGGTCGTGGCCTGCGTGTCCCTGCTGTCGTTCGCCACGAAGACCCAGCTCTCGCGTGTGACCATCGCCTACGTCACCACCGCGGCCCTGATCTTCATCCTCTTCTGCCGCTACTCGGCCCGGCAGATCCTGCACGTGAGCCGCAAGAAGACCGGCTACGGCGCGCACCGGATGATCCTCATGGGCACCCTTCCGGAGGCGCTGGAGGTCTACACCGCGGTCACCCGCAGCCCCGCCGCCGGCCTCATCCCCGTCGCCATCTCCATCACCGACGGCTACGCGTCCGCCCGGGGCATCGAGACCCCGGTTCCCGTGTACGCGGCCCGTGACGTCCTGACCCTCGTCCGTGAGGTCGGCGCCGACACGATCGCGGTGTGCGGCTCGGCCAGCGCGGAGCCGGGGGAGCTGCGCCGCCTCGCCTGGCAGCTCGAGGGCACCGGCGTCGACCTGGTGGTCGCGCCGCAGCTCACCGACATCGCCGGCCCGCGCGTGCACATCCGCCCGATCGAGGGCCTGCCGCTGCTGCACGTCGAGGAGCCCACGCTCTCCGGCCCCGGCTGGCTCGCCAAGAACCTGCTGGACCGCGTGGTCGCATTCTTCGGCCTGGTGCTGCTGGCGCCGGTGCTGGCGGTCATCGCGATCGGCATCCGGATGTCCGACCCGGGCCCGGTCTTCTTCCGCCAGCCCCGGGTCGGTCACGAGGGCCGCACGTTCAAGGTCTGGAAGTTCCGGACCATGTACGTCGACGCCGAGGAGCGCAAGGCCAGCCTCGAGGAGCTCAACGACTCCGACGGCATGCTCTTCAAGATGAAGAACGACCCGCGGATCTTCTCCTTCGGCAACAAGCTGCGGGCCACGTCGCTGGACGAGCTGCCGCAGCTGATCAACGTGCTGAAGGGCGAGATGTCGCTGGTGGGGCCGCGCCCGCTGCCCGCCGACGACGGCGACTACCTGGGCGACGTGCGGCGCCGGCTGCTGGTCCGCCCCGGCATCACCGGCCTGTGGCAGGTGTCCGGCCGCTCGGACCTGTCGTGGGACGAGGCGGTCCGGCTCGACCTCTACTACGTGGACAACTGGTCGCTGACCTACGACCTCAGCATCATGTGGCGCACGATCTGGGTGGTTTTGAAGCGCAAGGGCGCTTATTAGCCTCCGGCCGTCCTGGCGTTCGGCTCCCGTTCCGGTCAGGATGCGTGCGTGAGTGGTCAGGCCGGGAGCGTCCTAGCCGTCGTCGCCGTGCTCGCCGCCCTGGTCGGTGCCGTGGTGGCGGTGCTGCGGCTGCGCGCCCGGCGGGGGATCGCCACGGCCGGCCAGCGCGCCACGTACGAGGTGCTGCACGCCGCCTCCCTCGCCGCCGAGCCGCTGCGCGGTGGACTGACCACCGCCTCGGCCGGCAAGGCCGTGCGGCATCTGCGCCGGCTGGTCGGCGCGGCCGGCCTGGTGGTCAGCGACGGCACCGCCTGCCTCGCCTCCGACGGCCGGGGCAGCCACCACACCGACCAGTTGGTGGCGGCGGCGCGGCGAGCGGTCACCAGCAACCGGTCGATCGTTCTCGGTGCCGGCGACCTGCCGTGCGACCGGGTGGACTGTGTGGTGCGAGGCGCGGTGGTGACGCCGCTGACCGGCGCCGACGGGCAGGCGCTCGGCGCGCTGGTGGCGGTGGCGGACGACCAGCCGGCGCCCGGGCTGGTGCAGGCCACCATGGAGACCGCCCGGTGGGCCGGCTCGCAGGTCGCGCTCGCCGAGCTGGACTCGTCCCGCGAGCGCCTCGCCCGCGCGGAGGTACGCGCGCTGCGCGCCCAGATCAGCCCGCACTTCATCTACAACGCCCTCACCGCGATCGCCTCGTTCGTGCGCACGGACCCCGAACGCGCCCGCGAGCTCATCCTCGAGTTCGCCGAGTTCACCCGCTACTCGTTCCGCGCGCACGGCGACTTCACCACGCTCGCGGAGGAGCTGCGCTCGATCGACCGCTACCTGACCATCGAACGGGCCCGCTTCGGCGACCGGCTGCAGGTCCGGCTCCAGATCGCGCCCGAGGTGCTGCCGGTCGGCCTGCCGTTCCTCTGCCTGCAGCCGCTGGTGGAGAACGCCGTCCGGCACGGCCTGTCCCGCAAACCGGGCGTCGGTATGGTGAGCATCGAGGCGCGGGACGCCGGTGCCGAATGCCACATCACGGTCGAGGACGACGGCGTGGGCATGGACCCGGCGGCGCTCGCCGAGGGCGTGGCGGAGGCGGCGAACGGCACGGGCGACGACGCCGGCCGGCACGTGGGCCTCTCCAACGTGGACGAGCGGCTGCGCTCGGTGTTCGGCGACCATTTCGGCCTGGTGGTGGAGACGGCACCGGGGGCGGGGACGAAGGTGAGCATGCGGGTGCCGAAATTCCACCCAGGGGTACGGGCGTGAGCGGCGCGCCCGCCCGTGACCGCCGGGACGGCCGCGCGTGAGCCTCGTCGTGCTGGCTGTGGATGACGAGCCGCCGGCGCTGGACGAGCTCGCGTACCTGTTGAACGCCGACGGCCGGGTCGCCTACGTGCACCGGGCGGGCGATGCCACCGAGGCGCTCCGGGTGCTGCGGGACACCGAGGTCGACGCCGTCTTCCTGGACATCCGGATGCCCGGGCTGGACGGCATGGAGCTCGCGCGGATCCTGCGGCGGTTCGCGCGCCCGCCCGCGATCGTGTTCGTCACCGCGTACGACGACGGCGCGGTGGACGCCTTCGACCTGGGCGTCACCGACTACGTCCGCAAGCCGGTCCGCGCCGAGCGCCTGGCCGAGTCGCTGCGCCGGGTCGCCGGCCTGCGCGCGGCACCGCCGGCCCCCGCGAAGCGCGCCGAGGAGCCGAGCATCCCGGTGGAGCTGGCGGGCACGACCAGGATGCTGCCGCGTTCGTCGGTGCGCTGGGTGGAGGCGCAGGGCGACTACGCCCGCCTGCACACCGCGGACGCCTCCCACCTCGTCCGGGTCTCGCTGGCCACGCTGGCCGAACGCTGGGCGGACGCCGGCTTCGTCCGTATCCACAGGTCGTACCTGGTCCAGTTGCGGCTGGTCACGGAGCTGCGGCTCACCCAGTCGGGGTACGTGGTGACGATCGACGGCACGGAGCTACCGGTCAGCCGCCGCCACACCCGGGAGCTCAAGGACAAGCTGATCCGCGCCGCGAAGAACGACTGGACGCGCTGACATCCACAGGCTTTTCCACAGGTCCACAGCGTTGTCCCCAGAGTTATCCACAGGCTGGCATTCGCTATTCCACAACCCACCAGCCGTCCCCGAGCAGCCGGGTGGGCTTGCCCATGCCACCGCCGGCGGTGCCGACCAGGACGCCTGGTTCCGGTGGGGTGGCGAAGTAGGCGAGCCCCCTGCCGTTCTCGTCTCATCCACGGACGGTCGCGCACTTCCTCCCGGCAGGTCGACCACATCGGGGAGGGCGACCGGGGGGATCCGGCCCCCGCTGATCTTCACAAGTTGTCCACAACTCCACCCCCGCGCCTGCACGCCCGGTCAATAGGCTGCCTCCGCGCAGGGAGATCGGCGCCCACGGGGGTGCGCCGGCCTTGCGCCCGCTGAGCAGGATGCGGTGCTGGAGGGCAGCGAGATGACTGGCAGCACGGGAACGTCACCCGCACGCCGGGTGCTGGTGGTGGAGGACGAGCGCACGATCGCCGAAGCGGTCGCCGCGCGGCTGCGCGCCGAGGGGTTCGAGGTGGCGCTGGCCGCCGACGGGCCCGGCGCCGTGGAGGCCGCCCGCCGGATCCGGCCCGACGCCGTCGTCCTCGACGTCATGCTCCCGGGCTTCGACGGGCTGGAGGTCTGCCGGCGCATCCAGGCCGAGCGGCCCGTGCCGGTGCTGATGCTCACCGCCCGCGACGACGAGACGGACCTGCTGGTCGGCCTCGCGGTCGGCGCGGACGACTACCTCACCAAGCCGTTCTCGATGCGGGAGCTGACCGCCCGGGTGCACGCCCTGCTGCGCCGGGCGAGCCGCGTCCCCGCGCCCGAGCCCGACCTGCTGCGCCTCGGGGACCTCGAGATCAACGTCGCGGAGCGCCGGGTGCACCGGGCCGGCCGTGAGGCCCATCTGACGCCGACCGAGTTCGACCTGCTCGTGCACCTCGCCGCCCGGCCGCGCACGGTGCTGCCCCGCGAGCGCCTGCTCGCCGACGTCTGGGGCTGGGCCGACGCCTCCGGCACCCGGACCGTCGACAGCCACATCAAGGGCCTGCGGCGCAAGCTCGGCGCCGACCTCATCCGTACGGTGCACGGCGTCGGGTACGCCCTCGAGGTGGCCCGGTGAGGCTGCTGACCAGGCTCCTCGGCTGGCTGCCGAGACCCCTCGACCCGGTGCGCTCGATCAAGGCGAAGCTGTCCCTGGCGCTCGGCCTGGCCGGCGGGGTGGGACTGCTGATCTTCTGGTGGAGCCTCGACTGGATCCGGGTCGAGCTGTCCTGGTTCGCGATCGCGGTGGCCCTCGGCCTCATCACGCTGCAGGTCATGGCGCACGGCGCAACGGTGCCGCTGCGCGAGATGACCGTCGCCGCCAAGGCCATGGCCCGTGGCGACTACACCCGGCGAGTGCGCGCCACCTCGCGCGACGAGGTCGGGGAGCTGGCCGAGGCGTTCAACCAGATGGCCGCCGACCTGGCCGCCGCCGACCGGCAGCGCCGCGAGCTGATCGCGAACGTCTCGCACGAGCTGCGGACGCCGATCACGGCCCTCCGCAGCGTGCTGGAGAACGTCGTCGACGGCGTCTCGGACGCGGAGCCGGAGACCATGCGTACAGCCCTGGCGCAGACCCAGCGCCTCGGTCGCCTCGTCACCGAGCTGCTCGACCTCTCCCGGCTGGACGCCGGCGTGGTGCCGCTGGCCCGGACCTCCATCGACCTCGCCGCCTTCCTCGAGGAGGTGGTCCGCGAGGCTCGCGTCACCGCCGACGGTGCCGGGCACGACGTCCGCTTCACGGTGACCACGCCCCGGATCCACCTGACCGGCGATCGCGAGCGCCTGCACCAGGTCTTCGCCAACCTCCTCGACAACGCGTCGCGCCACAGCCCGCCCGGGGGCACGGTGACGGTCCGCGCGGAACGCCACGACGACCACGTCCGCATCGCCGTGGCCGACGAGGGCGAGGGCATCCCGCTCGCTGACCGGGAACGTGTCTTCGAACGCTTCACTCGCGGCGAGCGGGCCCAGGACGGCGGCACGGGCCTGGGCCTGGCCATCGCCCACTGGGTGGTCCAGCTCCACCACGGCACGATCGCCGTGGCCGACCCCTCCGCCGCGGGGGAGGCCGGCGGGAAGCGCCGGCCCGGCTGCCACATCCACGTGACCCTTCCTCTTCAACCGGCCTGAGGCAGGAGAGAAGCCATGCCCACGACCAGTCCTCCGCCGCCGGACCGGCCGGCTCGGCCGTCCGCGCCGGGTCCCGCGACCGTGCTCAGCCCACCGCCGCCTTACCGCCCGCCGCTGGGAGCTCCCGCGGTCGCGCCGCTGTTCGGGCCCTGGGCCGACACGTCGGTCTTCGGCCGCCGCTGGCCCGGCCCCGGTCGCCCGGCCTCGGTCGCCACCGTCGCCGCCGTCCTGGTGGCCGCGGTCGTGGCGGCGCTGAGCATCCCGCTGGACCGCCCCGGCATCGGATGGGCGGTCACCGCCGTCACGGGCGTGATCGCGCTGGTCGTCGCGCGGGCCGTGCCGGACAGGCTGTCGCCGACCGCGCCCCGCCCCCTGGTGGACTGGCGGCCCCAGCCGCCGGACAAGGCCCGTTTCGGCTGGTCGGCGGCGACCGTCGCGCTGCTCTCCGTCGGCACCTTCCGGGCCGCCGGGTGGCTCTTCCTGCTCTGTTTCGCCACGTCGCTGGTCACCGGTGCCCTCGCCGTCGCGGGCGGCCGGTCGACCCGGGGCATGCTGCTGGCGGGCCTGCTGACACCGTTCGCCGGGCTGCGGGCGTTGCCCTGGCTCGCTCGCGGGGCGACCACCGCCCGCCACAACGGCGGCAACGGAGCGCGGATCGCCGCCACCGCGGTGGTGTCGGCGGTTCTGCTTCTGGTGTTCGGTTCGCTGTTCGCCTCGGCGGACGCGGCGTTCGCCGACATCGTGAGCGCCGTCGTGCCCGACGTCGACGCCGGCACCGTCGTCCGCTGGATCTTCGTCTTCACCGTGACGGTCGGCGTCCTGGGCGCTGCCGCCTTCCTGCGAGCGGCCCCGCCGGATCTGTCCGGTCTGGATGGTGGCGGCCGCCGGCGGGTCGGCCGCTTCGAGTGGGCTGTGCCGTTGACGCTGCTGGTGCTGCTCTTCGCGCTCTTCGTCGGCATCCAGTTGACAGTCCTGTTCGGAGGGTCGGAACACGTCCTCGACACCGACGGCCTGACCTACGCCGAGTACGCCCGTGGCGGCTTCTGGCAGCTGCTGATCGTCACCGGTCTGACCCTGCTCGTCCTCGCCGGAGCCGCCCGGTGGGCTCCACGGGAGGCGCCCGCCGACCGGGCGCTGATCCGCGCGGTGCTCGGGGCGCTGGCCGTGCTCACCCTCGTGATCGTGGCGTCGGCACTGCACCGCATGGACGTCTATGCCGACACGTACGGGCTGACTCGCCTGCGGGTGCTGGTCGCGGTCTGCGAGGTGTGGCTCGGCGTGGTGTTCCTGCTGGTGCTCGGTGCCGGCGTGCGGCTGAAGGCGGCGTGGCTGCCGCGGACCGTCGTGGCGGCCGGTGTGCTCGCCCTGCTGGGGCTGGCCGCGGCGAATCCCGACCACCTCATCGCGGACCGGAACGTGACGCGCTACCAGCAGACCGGGCACATCGACACGGCGTACCTGTCGGAGCTGTCGGCCGATGCGGTGCCGGCCCTGGACCGGTTGCGCGGCTACCAGCGGGACTGCGCACTGGAGTCGATCTCCGAGGACCTGGAGGTGGATCCGGACGACTGGCGGGGCGCGAACCTCGCCCGGGCGCGGGCCCGGGACGTGCTCGCCGGGAACCCGCCCGCGCACCGCTCCGACTGCCCGACCCTCTCCTCGACACCACGCTGACCGCCCCGCCTTGACTTTGCCGCCTGACCGGCGAGACTGCCGGTCATGACCGACGAGACCGGGGCCGTGGGCAGGACGGGTCCTCCGCCCTCGCGCACCCGCGTCGTGCTGGGCGAGGCCGCGGCCCGGCGACGGCCCGCGGACCCGGCGCGTGCCGACCTGGCGGAGCAGACGCCGGTCGGGGAGGCGCTGGTCAAGGGCCTGGTGCGGGCCCAGCTCGCGCTCGCCGTGCGGCTGAGCCTGGTGGTCGCGGCGGGGCTGGGCGCGCTGCCGCTGCTCTTCGCCGTGGCGCCCGCGGTGGGCCGGGTCAAGGTGCTCGGGATCAACCTGCCGTGGCTGCTGCTCGGCGTCCTGTCCTTCCCGTTCCTCGTCGGGGTGGGGTGGGCGTACGTGCACTGGGCCGAGCGCAACGAGCAGGACTTCACGGCCGTCATCCGCAGGCCGGAAGCGTGAACCCGTACGTCGTCCCCGGGCTGGTCGTGGTCGTGCTGGTCACGGTCGGCATCGGCGCGTACGGCCTGCGGTTCGCCCGGACGACCTCGGACTTCCTCGTCGCCTCCCGGTCGGTCAGCCCGTCGTGGAACGCCGCCGCGATCAGCGGGGAGTACCTGTCCGCGGCGTCCTTCCTCGGCGTCGCCGGGCTGATCCTGCGGTACGGCGTCGACGTCCTCTGGTATCCGGTCGGGTTCGCCGCCGGCTACCTGGCCCTGCTGCTGTTCGTCGCGGCGCCGCTACGACGGTCGGGGGCGTTCACGCTGCCGGACTTCTGCCAGGTGCGCCTGCGGTCGCCCCTGCTGCGGAGGCTGGCGACCGTCTTCGTCGTCTTCATCGGCTGCCTCTACCTGGTGCCGCAGCTGCAGGGCGCCGGCCTCACGTTCACGACCGTGACCGGCGGGCGGTACGAGTGGGGCGCGCTGCTGGTCGGCCTCGTCGTCACCGCGAACGTCGCGCTGGGCGGGATGCGGGCGATCACCTTCGTGCAGGCCTTCCAGTACTGGCTCAAGCTGACGGCTCTGGCCGTACCCGTCATCTTCCTGGCCCTGCAGTGGCAGTCGGACGGGCGACCGGCCGTCACGCCCCCGGCCGGCCCGGTCTTCTCCGCCGTGACCACCGTCGTCGTCGAGCAGGACGCCGTGCTGGACGGCACCGTCACGGTGCGGGCCGGCGACGAGCTGACCTTCGCGGCCGGCGAGCGGGTGCCCGAGGTCAGCACGGTCGACGACAACCGGGACGCGGCGTGGCTGCTGCCGGGCGGCGACACCGGCCTCTTCGCCACGTACTCGCTGATCCTGGCGACGTTCCTGGGCACGATGGGGCTGCCGCACGTCCTGGTCCGCTTCTACACCAATCCCGACGGCGCGTCGGCGCGGCGCACCACCCTGGTCGTGCTCGCGCTGGTCGGGCTCTTCTACCTGCTGCCGACCCTGTACGGGGTGCTCGGGCGCATCTACACGCCGCAGCTGCTGATGACGGGGCGTACGGACGCGGTGGTGCTGATGCTGCCGGAGGCGGCGCTCGGCGGCGGTCACCTGGGCCAGTTCCTCGGCGCCCTGGTGACCGCGGGTGCCCTGGCCGCCTTCCTGTCCACGTCGTCCGGCCTGCTGACCAGCGTGGCGGGCGTGGTCTTCACCGACGTGCTGCACGCCGAGCGGGGCGGGTCGGTACGCGACTTCCGGGTGGCGACGGTGCTGGCTGCGGCCGTACCGATGGCTTTGTCGGTGTATGTGGCGAACATGGACGTCTCGCGCGTGGTCGGGCTGGCCTTCGCGGTGGCGGCATCCAGCTTCTGCCCGCTGCTCGTGCTGGGCATCTGGTGGCGGGGCCTGACCGACGTCGGGGCGGCGGCCGGCATCGTGACGGGCGGGGGAGCGGCGATGGGCGCAGTGTTACTCACCGTCATGGGCCCGCCGCTGACGGGTTGGCCGGCCCAGCTCATCGGCCAGCCTGCCGCGTGGACAGTGCCGCTCGCTTTCGCGGTGATGGTGGCCGGATCGCTGGTGACAAAGCGCCGTATACCCCCGGATATCGGCGCGACGATGCTGCGGCTGCACGCACCCGAGTCGCTACGGCTCTGATTTTTAGGAAAGTTTTCTGAACCCTTCGGGGCCCACCCTCCGTAGATAACGATGCTGCAACGGGGCAGTTCGTCGATACGAAGGAGCGGTGCATGTACCGGAGAAGCAGGATGACCGGCCGGACCCGCAAGGTGCTGATCGGCGTCGCGGCCGCAGCCCTCGCCGGCGGCGCTTTCGCCGTCAGCACGGGTATGAGCAGCGCGGGCGAGAGCTGCGCCGGCCTCGACACCGCCCTCCAGAACAACCTCACCTTCATCGCCGGGCAGAAGGCCAACCCCGACGCGCTCTCCGAGGCCCGGATCGCGAACCGGCAGGCTGTCGTGGACTTGATCAACCAGCGGCGAGCGGCCGCCGGCTGCACCGCCGACGTCCAGGCGCGGCCTCCGGCGCAGGGCCAGGGCCAGGCCAAGCCCCCGGCGCAGGGCCAGGGTCAGGGCCAGGCCAAGCCCCCGGCGCAGGGCCAAGGCCAAGGCCAGGCGCAGCCGCCCGCGCAGGGTCAGGGACAAGGCCAAGGACAGGGACAGGGTCAGGCCCAGCCGCCCGCGCAGGGCCAGGGACAAGGCCAGGGGCAGGGCCAGGCGCAGCCCCCGGCGCAGGGCGGCGCCGGTGAGGTCGTCTGCAAGGGCTCGACGGTCACCCTCTCCGGCGAGGGCGGCGCGCCGGCCGCGTCCAGCGGCACCTTCCCCATCGGGACCACCCTCAAGGTGACCAACCTGGACAACAACAAGAGCACCACGGTCAAGGTCGCCAGCACCTCGGGCAGCTGCGTCCTGCTGAACAACGCCGCCTTCGAGCAGGTCCGCGAGGCGGGCAAATTCCTCATTCGCCGTGCCGTGATCGAACGGGTCGGTTAACCCGTCCAACTACCCCATCCACCTCCCACATCAGCGGCCCGGGCCTCCCACGGGGGTGGCCCGGGCCGCCTCGTACCGGTAGGTTGCGCGGCATGTCCGTGCCCCACCAGCGCTCCAGCGCCGATCCGGCGCTCGCGCTGCAGGGTCTCTTCAAGCGGTTCGACGCGAAGGTCGCCGTTGCCGGGATCGACCTGGATGTCCCCGCCGGCTCCTTCTTCGGCCTGCTCGGCCCGAACGGCGCGGGCAAGACCACGACGCTCTCCATGGCCGTCGGCCTGCTGCGGCCCGACGCGGGGCAGGCCCGGATCCTCGGGTACGACGTGTGGGCCGACCCGACCGCGGCGAAGTCCCGGATCGGGGTGCTGCCGGACGGCGTACGCCTCTTCGACCGTCTCACCGGCACGGAGCTGCTGGCGTACCACGGACTCCTGCGCGGCATGGACGCGGACGTGGTCGACCGGCGCAGTGCCGAGCTGATGGACGTCCTCGAGCTCGGCGCGACCAACCGCACGCTGGTCGTGGACTACTCGGCCGGCATGAAGAAGAAGATCGGTCTCGCCTGCGCCATGCTGCACGCGCCGCGGCTGCTGGTGCTGGACGAGCCGTTCGAGGCCGTCGACCCGGTCTCGGCCGCGCTGATCCGCGACATCCTGCACCGGTACGTCGCCGGGGGCGGCACGGTCGTCTTCTCGAGCCACGTCATGGCGGTCGTCGAGCGGCTGTGCAGCCATGTCGCGATCATGGCCGAGGGCACCATCCGGGTGCACGGCACGCTGGCGCAGGTCCGCGGCGAGCGGTCGCTGGAGGACGTGTTCGTCGAGGTGGTCGGCGGGCGCACATCGACCGGCTCGGAGCTCGCGTGGCTGTGAGCGCCCGCCACTTCGTACGCCTGAAACTCCGCCTCACCGCCAACGGCCTGCGGTCCCAGACCTGGCGGGTGGTCCTGTTCGTGCTCGGCGCCCTGATGGCCCTGTCCTGGGCCGTCGTCGGGTACGCGGCCTTCAGCCTCCCCGGCCTGCTGGACGAGCAACGCGCCGCGGAGGTCCTCCTGCCCCTGGGCGGCGGGGTGATCGTCCTGGGCTGGCTGTTCCTGCCGCTCGTGTTCTTCGGGGTGGACGAGTCGCTCGACCCGGCCCGGTTCGCCCTGCTGCCGCTTCCCCGCCGTACGTTGATCAAGGGTTTGTTCGTGGCCGCGCTGGCCGGCGTGCCGGCGGTGGCGACGTTCGCCGGAACCCTCGGCATGGTCCACGCGGCGGCCCGGCTCGGCGGGGTCGCCGCGGCCCTGGTCGAGCTGGTGGGCGTGACGACCGGCCTGCTGCTCTGCGTCGCGGTGAGCCGGGCGGTGACGAGCGCCTTCGCCACCGCGCTGCGCAGCCGGCGGGCCCGCGACCTCGCCACCGTGCTGCTCGCCGCCACCGCCGCCCTGCTCGGGCCGCTGCAGCTGGCGGCGCTGGCCGGGGCGCAGCACGCGGACTGGGGCCGGGTCGGGCGGGTCGCGGACGTGGTCGCGTGGACGCCCTTCGGCGCGCCGTACAGCATCGGTGTCGACCTTGCCACCGGACGGGCGTGGGCCGTGCCGGTCAAGCTGGCGCTGGTGCTGGCCTCGATCGGTCTGCTGCTGTGGTGGTGGTCCACGACCGTGGAGCGCGCCATGCTCGGCCCGGCGGCGAACGCGCGTCCCCGGCAGCGCGCGGCGACCAGTCGTGGTCCCGTGGCTCAGCTTGTTCCCCGCTGGCTGCCCCGGAACCGCTTCGGCGCCATCGCCGCGCGCGAGGCCCGGTACTGGTGGCGCGAGACCCACCGGCGGGCCAGCCTGATCACGTTCGGGGTGGTGGGCGTCTTCCTTCCGGCGTTCGTGGGGGCGGCCAGCGGCTCGGCGGCCGCCCCGACCGGCATGCTCCTGCTCGTCGGCGCGTTGGCGGCCGTCAACCTGGCCAACCAGTTCGGTTTCGACGGCAGCGCCTACGCGGCCGACGTCGTGGCCGGGGTGCCGGGGCGCGTCGAGCTGGCGTCCCGGGTCGCCGGGTTCTCCGCATACGCCGGACCCGCGCTGCTCGTGATCGCGGTCGTCGTCGGGCTGGTGACGGGCCGGCCGCACAGCATCCCGGCGCTGGTGGGCACGCTCGTGGCGGCGTACGGGACCGGCCTGGCGATCGTGCTGCCGACCTCGGTCCGCGCGGCGTACGCCCTGCCGGACACCGTCAACCCGTTCGCGATGTCGTCGGGCGGCGGCCTCGCCAAGGGCCTGCTGAGCTTCGGTGCCCTCCTCGGCGCGGCCCTGCTCACCGCGCCGCTGCAGCTCGGCGCGCTGCTGCTCGGGGACGTCTGGCTGTGGATCGGCCTGCCGGTCGGGGTGGGGTACGGCGCGGCCGCGTTCGCCCTCGGGCTCCGCCTGGCCGGCCCGATGCTGGACAGGCGGGCACCCGAGCTGCTCGCCACGGTGAGCGCCGCTCAGTAGACCGTGCCCATCGCCTCCCGCACCTCGCCCAGGGTCTGGTCCGCCATCGCGTTGGCCCGGGCGTTGCCCCTCCGCAGCACCTCTCGGACCTGACCGAGGTCTTTCGCGTACGCCGCCCGCCGCTCCCGCATCGGCGCGAGGAACTCGTTGACGGCCTCCGTGACGGTCCGCTTGAGCGCGGCGGCGCCCGCGTTCCCGATCTCGGCCGCGACGTCGTGCGGATCCCGGTCCATACACAGTGCCGCGAGATGGACCAGCCCCGACACCCCCGGCCGCCGCTCCGGCTCGTACGTGATGTGCCGGTCCGCATCGGTCGTCGCACCCTTGACCAGCCGCGCGGTCTCGTCCGGCGTGGCGGACAGCGCGATCGCGTTCCCCCTGCTCTTGCTCATCTTCCGCCCGTCGGTCCCGGCCAGCACCGGAGCCGCGCTCAGCAGCCCTTCCGGTACGGGGAAGACGGGCCCGTACCGCTCGTTGAAGCGCCGGGCGACCGTACGCGTGACCTCGACGTGCGGCATCTGGTCCTGCCCGACCGGCACCAGGTTGCCCTTGCAGAACAGGATGTCCGCGGCCTGGTGCACCGGGTAGGTGAACATCAGGCCGCTGACCGAGCTCTGCCGCGAATGCGCGATCTCGTCCTTCACCGTGGGGTTGCGCTGCAGCTCGGGCACGCTGACCAGGCTGAGGAACGGCAGCAGCAGCTGGTTGAGCGCGGGCACGGCACTGTGCGCGAAGACCGTCGTCCGGTCCGGGTCCAGCCCCGCGGCCAGGTAGTCGAGCAGCAGGCCGTCGACGGTCTCGGTCAGCCGGTCGGCGACGTCGCGGTCGGTGAGGACCTGGTAGTCGGCGACGATGACGACCATGTCGACGCCGCGGCGCTGCAGCTCCACGCGGTTGCGCAACGTACCGAAATAGTGGCCGAGGTGCAGCGGCCCGGTGGGCCGGTCCCCGGTCAGCACCCGGAAGTCTCCGGGTGCGGCGGCGATCCGCTCCTCGAGCGGGATGGCGGTGGTGATCATCTCAGTCTCCTCAGGGTCGCGGACGGCCCCGGGAAACGAAGAACGGGCCGTCCGAACGGACGGCCCGAGCGCGATGGGGTAGCCGTCCCTAGGACAGCCACCAGCCCTGCACGCGCGCGGTACTCATGCCACCGAGCGTACCCGCGATGGCGGCAGAATGTTTCACGTGAATCCAGAGTTCGGTGGGCACATCCACTCGTCCGACCCGTTCGCCACGCCGGAGCAGGACAGGTCCCCGGTGCGGCGGCTGCGAGGCCGGCTGGCCGCTCCCGTCACGCTGTGGACCGCTCCGGGACCGGCCGGGCTCACCGTCTCCTCGGTGCTGGTCGCCGACGGCGATCCGGGCCGGGTGCTCGGCCTCGTCGACGAGGAGAGCGACTTCTGGGACGCCGCCGCCACCGCCGAGCGCTTCGCCGTCACCCCGCTGGCCCCCGGCGACCAGCAGCTCGCCGACCGGTTCGCCGGGCTCATGCCGGCCCCGGGCGGCCTCTTCGCCAGCGGTGACTGGGTCGACACCGACTACGGGCCGGTTCCCGCGCACGCCGGCACGTGGGCCGGGTGCCGGCTCGACGGCGAGCGACCGTACGGGTGGGCGCTGCTCGTCGAGGCGACGATCGAGAGCGTTGTCGCCGGTCCGGGGGAGCCCACACCGCTGATGCACTTCCGGGGGCGTTACCGGAAGTTCGACCGATGAGCGCACGCTGACTGCCGCTCGGCGCAGCCGCTGACCGGCGGCCAGTGATCGACGCCACTGCTTCGTACGGTGCCCGGGAGACCCGCCCTAACGAAGGTGGTGAGCCCGTTGACGACCCCGAACGACAGGTATGTCGAGGTCCAGCAGTCCGCTGAATTCGCCGGGTTGCGCCGCAAGCTGCGCAACTTCGTCTTCCCCATGACCGTCGCGTTCTTCCTCTGGTACGCGCTGTACGTCCTGCTGTCCGCGTACGCCCGCGGTTTCATGTCCGTGAAGCTCGTCGGCAACATCAACGTCGCGCTGGTGCTCGGCCTCCTCCAGTTCGTGTCGACGTTCCTGATCGCCTGGTACTACTCGCGCTACGCCGCGAAGGAGCTCGACCCGGTCGCCGACAAGATCGGCGCCGACCTGGCCGGCACGGCCGTACCCGCGGCCCGTGAGCCGCAGGAGGCCACCACGACCGACACGGAGGCGGCGAAGTGATCAACGTAGCGGCCGAGGCCACCACTTCGACCAGCCGGACCCTGACGATCACGCTTTTCCTGGTCTTCGTGGCGATCACCCTCGCGATCACCATCTGGGCCAGCCGGCAGACCAAGACCGCCACCGACTTCTACGCCGGCGGCCGGCAGTTCTCCGGCTTCCAGAACGGCATGGCGATCGGCGGCGACTACATGTCGGCGGCGTCCTTCCTCGGCATCGCCGGCCTCATCGCCCTGTACGGCTACGACGGCTTCCTCTACTCGATCGGCTTCCTCGTGGCGTGGCTGGTCGCGCTGCTGCTGGTCGCGGAGTTCCTGCGCAACTCGGGCCGCTACACGATGGCCGACGTGCTGGCGTTCCGGATGCGGCAGCGCCCGGTACGGACCGCCGCGAGCGTCTCCACCATCGTCGTGTCGATCTTCTACCTGATCGCGCAGATGGTCGGCGCCGGCGCGCTCGTGTCGCTGCTGCTGGGCATCAAGCCCGGCACCACCTTCCTGGGCATGGACGCCGACACCGCCAAGATCGCCACGATCATCCTGGTCGGCGCGCTCATGATCGTGTACGTCGTGGTCGGCGGCATGAAGGGCACCACGTACGTCCAGATCGTCAAGGCGTTCCTGCTGATGACCGGCGCCCTGGTGATGACCCTGCTCGTGCTGGCGCACTACAAGTTCAACCTGTCGTCGCTGCTGGGCGACGCAGCGGAGCGGTCCGGCAAGGGCTCGGCGTTCCTCGAACCCGGTCTCCGGTACGGCGTCGAGACGGCCGGCGACGCCGCGAAGACCTTCTACAGCAAGATGGACCTGCTCTCGCTGGGCATCGCCCTGGTGCTGGGCACGGCCGGCCTGCCACACATCCTCACCCGCTTCTACACGGTCCCGACGAGCCGGATCGCCCGTAAGAGCGTGCTCTGGGCCATCGGCATCATCGGCACCTTCTACCTGTTCACCCTGGCCCTCGGTTTCGGCGCGGCGGCCATGGTGGGCGGGCAGGCGATCACCGCCCAGGACAAGGCGGGCAACACGGCGGCGCCGCAGCTCGCCCAGCAGCTCGGCATCACCTACCTCGGCGGCGACACCGGCGGCGCGGTGCTGCTGGCGATCATCGCAGCGGTTGCCTTCGCCACGATCCTCGCGGTGGTGGCCGGCCTGACCCTGGCGTCGTCGTCGAGCGTGGCGCACGACTTCTACGCCAGCGTCATCAAGCGCGGCCAGGCCGGCGAGCGGGACGAGGTCCGGGTCGCCCGGATCTCCGCCTTCGTCATCGGCGCCATCGCGATCGTCTTGTCGATCTTCGCGCAGAGCCTCAACGTGGCGTTCCTGGTCGCGCTGGCGTTCGCGGTGGCGGCCTCGGCCAACCTGCCCGCGATCCTCTACAGCCTGTTCTGGAAGCGGTTCAACACGTCCGGGGCGCTGTGGTCCATCTACGGCGGCCTCGTCGCCGCGGTGTTCCTGGTGTTCTTCTCGCCGGTCGTCTCGGGCTCGCCCACGGCGATGTTCCCCGACTCGGACTGGCACTGGTTCCCGCTGAGCAACCCGGGCATCATCTCCATCCCGATCGGCTTCCTCTGCGGCTGGATCGGCACGGTGCTGTCCAAGGAGACCGACGCCGACAAGTACGCCGAGCTCGAGGTCCGGTCGCTGACCGGCCACGGAGCGCACTGAGCACCGCCGGTGAGAGGGTGGGGGCCGATCCGGAAGTTCCGGGTCGGCCCCCGTCGCCTACAGTGACCCTCATGGCGGTGCAGCAGCGGTTCGGCGAGGGACATCGGATTCTGGTCAGCGGCGGAGCCGGCTTCGTGCCGTCCCACGTGGTCGACGCCCTGCTCGCCCGCGGCTGCACGGTCGTCGCCATCGACAACTTCGTGACGGGTACGGCCGACAACGTCGCCCACCTCGCCTCGGAGCCGCGGTTCACGCTGATCGAGGCGGATGTGACCGACGGCCTGCCGGCCCACCCGGCGATGGCCGAGCGCTTCGACGCCATCCTGCACATGGCGTCGCCCGCGAGCCCCACCGACTTCGCGAAGCTCCCGGTGGAGATCCTGAAGGTCGGCTCGGCGGGCACGCTGACGCTGCTCGACCGGGCCGTCGCGGACGCCGCCCGCTTCCTGATGGCCTCCACCTCCGAGGCGTACGGGGACCCGGCCGTGCACCCGCAGCCGGAGAGCTACTGGGGCAACGTCAACCCGATCGGCGTGCGTGCCGTCTACGACGAGGCGAAGCGGTTCTCCGAGGCGGCGACGATGGCGTACCACCGCTTCCACGGGCTCGACACTGCCATCGTGCGCATCTTCAACACGTACGGTCCGCGCATGCGGCCCGACGACGGCCGCGCCATCCCGACCTTCATCTCGCAGGCGCTGCGCAACGCCCCGATCACCGTGCACGGCACCGGCACGCAGACCCGCTCGATCACGTACGTCGACGACCTGGTCCGCGGGATCCTGCTGCTGCTCGACTCCACGGAGACCGGCCCGATCAACTGCGGCACCGAGCACGAGATGACCATGCTCCAGCTGGCCGAGCTGATCGTGAAGCTGGCCGGCAGCGACTCGCGCATCGAGCTGATCGAGCGTACGGCCGACGACCCGGAGAAGCGCCGCCCCGACCTCACGCTGGCCCGCACCCTGCTGGGCTACGAGCCGCAGGTCGGGCCGGAGGAGGGCCTGCGCCGCACGATCGACTTCTTCGCGAAGTGAGTAATTCGCCACGGTAGTGAACGTTTCACGAACGGTAATTGTCTCCTCCGTTCGTGCCGGGCCGGTGTCGATGCACGCTTTGCCTGGATGCCGGTACGTAACCTGAAGCCATGTCTGCGACTTCGTCCCCTTGGGGTAGCCCCGCCGGCCGGGCTTCGGTGCCGGGCCCGGTGGGTATGCCGGGCGCCATGAACCGTGCCTCGGTACCCGGCTCCTCCGGCCGCGTGGGCACCAGCCGTCCCGGCTCGGGCCGCACCTACGGCGAGCGCCCCTCGGGTGGCCGCGCCTACGGTGAGCGTCCCGCCGGCGGTCGCGCGTACGGCGGCACCGACCGGCCCGCCGGACGCGCGTACAGCGACGGAGCCGAGGACTGGCCGCCGCGGGGCGCGGGTGGCGGACCGGGTGGCCCGTCGGGACCGCCGCGGGGACCCGGGGGCAGGCCGGGTGGCCGCTCGTACAAGGGCAAGCGCAAGCCGCACTGGGGCCGCATCGCCCTGGTGGCCGGCGCCGCGGTCCTCGTCATCGGCCTGATCGCGGGGATCTCGCTCTACGGGTACGCCAACGGGCTCAACGACGACCTGAAGCGCACGGACGCGTTCTCGGACCTCACGAACGGCCGGCCGGTCAAGGAGGTCGAGGGCGCGCTGAACATCCTGCTGGTCGGCAGCGACTCGCGGGACCCGGACGCGACCAAGGAGTCGCAGAACGCCTGGCGCGCGGACACGCTGATCGTGATGCACATCCCCGAGGACCACAAGTCGGCGCAGCTCGTGTCGATCCCGCGAGACCTGTGGGTGAACATCCCGTCGGCCAACGACGCCGAGTGCAGCAACGGCAGCCGCAACAAGATCAACGCCGCGTTCGCCTTCGGCGGCCTGCCGCGCGCCGTGCGGACCGTCGAGTGCATGACCGACGTGCACCTGGACCACGTGCTGGCGATCGACTTCGGCGGCTTCAAAGAGGTCACCGACGCGCTGGGCGGCGTGGACCTCAAGGTGGAGCAGTCGATCACCTCGATCCACAAGCCGCACCGGAAGTTCACCAAGGGCACGATGCACATGAACGGGGCGGAGGCTCTCGACTGGATCCGCCAGCGCAAGCAGTTCGCCCGCGGTGACTTCGCCCGGATGCAGCACCAGCAGGAGTTCCTGAAGGCGCTGATGGACAAGGCGGCCAGCGGTGGCACGCTGACCAACCCCGCGAAGCTCAACGACTTCCTCAAGTCGGTCACCAAGGCGATCACCGCCGACCAGGACTTCTCCCTCACCGACATGGCGCTGCAGTTCCGCAACCTGCGGGGCGAGAACCTCACCTTCATCACGAGCCCCAACAAGGGCAGCGAGACCATCGCCGGTCAGAGCGTCGTGGTGGCGGATAAGGAGAAGGCTTTGGCTATGTACGACGCGATGGCTGCCGACAAGATGGGCGAGTGGATGGCGGCGAACATCACCAAGTCGTCGAACCAGTCGGGCGGCTGACTCTGCAGAATCAGGCAAACGGCGCGGGTCGGCGGTAATCGCCACCCGCGCCGTGGTGGTTAACGGTGCGTGTATCCCTCTGAAACAGATGAGGCCTCGCACGAGATCGAAGTTGAACGTACAGTGACTTCCGCCGTTGACCCCTACCGCTTGGAGAGCACGTGACCGTCCAGACCACCCGGCGCCCGTCGTCGCCGGATCGGAACGGCAGTCGTGGCCCCCAGCGGAACAACCGTCCGCCGATCGTCGCGACGCCGCCGAAGCCCCGGAAGCGCAAGAGCCCGCTCTGGACGAAGCTCACGATCATCCTCGGTGCGCTGCTGATGATCGCCAGCGGCGCCGGCGTCGTCGGCACCAAGTGGCTGGTGAGCAACGCGACCAACTCGGTGACCGAGGGCGACCTGCTCGGCGGCACGAAGAAGAACTCGGCCGAGGGCGGCGGCGACATCAAGGGGCCGGTCGACATCCTGCTCATGGGCGTCGACGCGCGCAAGCGCTGGGCCGTGGACGACCTGCGGTCCGACACGATCATGGCACTGCACATCCCGGCGAGCCACGACCAGGCGTACCTGGTCTCCATCCCGCGCGACACCGAGATGCAGGTCCCGGCGTTCCCCAAGGCGAAGTACGCCGGCGGCGTCGCCAAGGCGACCGAGGTCTTCTTCCACGGCGCCCAGAACGGCGGCGGCTGGGCCGGCGGCGCGCAGCTGATGGCGCAGACCATCAAGGCCAACACGGGGATGACCTTCGACGGCGCCGCGATCATCGACTTCAACGGCTTCAAGAGCGTGATCGACGCGCTCAACGGCGTCCACATGTGCGTCGACCAGCGGGTCAAGTCGCACCACATGCAGCTCGTCAACGGCAAGCCGATGTACCTGGCCGAGGCGCGCAAGACCGCCGGCACCCACAAGGAGATCTGGTACGAGAAGGGCTGCCGCGACATGGAGGGCTGGGAGGCCCTCGACTTCGCCCGGCAGCGGTACGGCCTCAAGAACGGCGACTACGACCGCCAGAAGCACCAGCGGCAGCTCATCAAGGCGATGGCCAAGAAGGCGGCGAGCAGCGGCGTGCTGAGCAACCCGCTCAAGGTCAACAACTTGATCAAGGCGGCGGGCAAGGCGTTCGTGCTGGACACCGGCGGCGTTCCGGTGGCCGACTTCATCTTCGGGCTCAAGGGCGTCGCGGCCAACGACATGGTGCTGCTGCGGACCAACAACGGCACGTTCGCCGGCAACGGCAACGGCCGGGAGACCATCACGCCCAAGAGCATGGAGATGTACAAGGCGGTCAAGCAGGACAAGCTCGCCGAGTTCATCCTGGCCAACCCGGACGTCGTGTCCACCGAGAAGTAGTTCTACTCTGGGGGCGTGTTCGGACCACAGGTACCCAGCGTGACGCCCGCCCAGGTCGAGCCCTCGGCCTACCTGCTCGACGTGCGCGAGCCCGACGAATGGCAGGCCGGTCACGCGCCGGATGCCCACCACATGCCGATGATGGAGGTCCCGGCGCGCATCGCCGAGATCCCGAACGACACCGAGGTCGTCGTCGTGTGCCGCGGCGGCGGGCGCTCCGGGCAGGTCGTCTCGTACCTCATGGGCAACGGCTGGGACAACGTGCGCAACCTCGACGGCGGCATGCAGGCCTGGGCCGGTGAGGGGCGCGAGATCGTCAGCGAGAACGGGCAGCCGGCCCGCGTCCTGTGAGACCCGCGCGTCCCCTGGTCTTCGCTCACCGCGGCGGCGCGGACGCGCTGCCCGAACACACCCTCGCCGCGTACCTGCGGGCGCTCGACGAGGGTGCCGACGGCGTGGAGTGCGACGTCCGGCTTACCCGCGACGGGCACCTCGTGTGCGTCCACGACCGGCGGCTCGACCGGACCAGCAACGGCCGCGGGCGGGTCAGCGCCAAGACCCTCGCCGAGCTCGACGCGCTCGACTTCGGTTCCTGGCACGCCTCGGCGGCCGAGCTGGACGAGTCCGTGGGCGACCACACCCGGCTGCTGACGCTCGACCGGCTGCTGGAGGCGCTGCGCGGCAGCGGGCGGCAGGTCCGGTTACTCATCGAGACCAAGCACCCGTCACGCTACGGCGCCGAGGTCGAGCGCCGGCTGGTGCGTACGCTGCGCCGGCACGGGCTGGCCGAGCCCGGGCCGGACGTGCCCGTACAGGTGACCGTCATGTCCTTCGCAGCGCTCGCATTGCGCCGCATCCGTGCCCAGGCGCCCGGCATCCCGACCGTGTACCTGCTGGAGATCCTGCCGCCCGGGGTGGGACGCGGACGGCTGCCGTTCGGCGCGCGGATCGCCGGTCCGGGCATCGGCCTGGTCCGCTCCCGGCCCGGCCTCGTGCCCAGCCTGCGCACGGCCGGACTGCAGACGTACGTGTGGACCGTCAACGAGGAGCACGACCTCGACCTCGTGCTCGCGCAGGGGGCGGACGGGATCATCACCGACCGCCCCGGATTCGTGATCGACCGGCTCCAGAACGCACCGGGCGTGTGACACCGAACACTCTCCACCCGAATATCGGCAAGATCCACACCTGGCGCCCTGCCCAAACGGGCGGAAGCGAGGCAGACTCGCAGACATGCCGGACGGACCCGACTACGCCGCGCTGACCCGGGGGCAACTCGCGCTCCTCGACCGGGTCAACGCGGGCGAGACCGGGCTCGCCGTGCTGAACGACCTCGTCCGGCTCACCCAGGACGTGCTCGGCGTCCAGGGCGCGGGCTTCGCGGAGTACAGCCCCGGTCACAGCAGGATCATCGCCGCGACCGGCACCTGCGCCGTGGTCCTCGGCCGCCGCGTCCCGCACGGAACCATCGCCTGGAGCGACGACGTGTTCTCCGGCCACATCGAGGGGCAGCGCGCGCTCGGAGCACGCTGCGCCGTCGGCGGAGTTACCGTCGGATCGCTGCATGTCTCCTACGGCTCGGACGCCGGTCCCACTCCCGACCACGAGGCGGTGCTCAAGCTGCTCGCCGCGACCGCCGGCCACATGTACGGCACCCAGGCGGGCCTACCCGTGCACGGCGACGGTCCGGTCGTGGCGGCCCTCGCGGACGGTCTGGCCGTGGTGGACCGCGACGGCGTCGTCCAACTGTGGAACCCGGCCGCCGAACGGCTCACCGGGCGTACGGCCGCCGAGGCGCTGCACCAGAGGCTGCCCTTCCCCGTCCCACCGCCCGGCCAGGTCCTGGTGCACCGCCTCCCCACCGGCCGGCGGCTGAAGGTCACGGCCGGCGACCTGCCCCGCACGCCCGCCATGCGCGTCGTGACGTTCCGCGACTCCACCGACCAGGACCGCCGCCACGAGGACCGCGACCTCTTCGTCGCGGTCACCAGCCACGAGCTGCGTACCCCGGTCACCGCCATCAAGGGGTACGCCGACACGCTGACGAACCACTGGGACTCCCTCGGCGAGGACGGACGCCGGGAAGCCGTACGCGTGATCGGCGCCCGGGCCGGCGAACTGGCCCGCCTGGTGGACCGGCTGCTCACGGCGACCAGCGACGACGGCGAGGTGACCGGCCCCCCGCCCGGACCGTTCGACCTGGTGGACGCGTTGCGCGCGGCGGCCGGGGAACTCCCCGCCGACCTGCGCCGCCGACTGGTGCTCGACGACCTGCCGGGCGACCTCCCGAAGGCGTTCGGCGACCGCGACTCGCTCGCCACGATCCTCACGGAGCTGGCCACCAACGCCGACAAGTACTCACCCGCCGAGACCGAGGTGACCGTGACGGCCGCGGCCGACGAGACCACGGTGACGTTCCGGGTGGCGGACCGGGGGATCGGCGTGCAGCCGGAGCACGTCGAGCGCGCCTTCGAGCGCTACTGGCAGGGCGACAACGGGCGTCACCCGGGCGCCGGGCTCGGCCTCTACCTGGTCCGGCGGATCGTCGAACGGCAGCAGGGCTGGGTGTCGCTACGCCCGCGCGAAGGCGGCGGCACGGTGGCGGAGGTCCGGCTTCCCCGCGCCTGACGGCCGGACGCGCCGGTCCTGAGCCGGTGACCGTCTCAAACGTCCTTGTTGTCGACCCAGCGGCAGAACGGGTCCGTGGTGTCCTCGTCGCCCATCTCGGCGGGCTCCGACACGATGTCCAGCCCGGTCGCCGGGGCGGTGACACCGAAGGTGCGATGCAGCCAGTCCCGATAGGGCGCGTTGACGATCTCGTGGTCGGCATCCCACGGCTCGGGCGGCGCGCCGAACTCCTCGTTCCAGCAGATCTCCCGGTACCCGATCGCCAGCAGCCGGAGAAAGTCGACCGCATCGTCGGCGAGCACACACGTCATCAGCGAACCGCTGCCCGAACCGAGATGAACGATCCTGACGCGCCCCTGACCGTCGCGCCACAGCGCGGCCATCGAGCCCTCGCCGCCGGTCTGCGCGAACGGCCACAACCGTGCGGCCGCATCCGGGACCGACTCGTCGAACCAGGACCGTGCGTACGACAGGGTCTGCTCGGCGGTGTAGCCACGTAACTCGATCGAGGTGCCCACCCAGCCGTTGTCGCTCAACGAGCCGTACAGATCCCCGTCGTGCCCTTTCACCACGAAACCCTGCTCGTCGACCCAGGCGAAGAGCAGGCGCAGCGGCTCCGGCAGGTCGAATCCGTCCGGCACACGGGCCAGCGTCGCCTCGAGGAAGTCACCCACGCGCGGCAGCGTACGAGATCACCCGTACGCCGGCACCACCGTGTCATGGCCTGTGGTGTCTCAGGGTTACTGGCAGGCAGACGAGTCCCTCAATGTGGACACGCGGGCCGCGTACCGCGGATCCGGGGGGCAGCGCCTAGGCTGGGTCGCCGTGAGCAAGCGTCGAAAGAACCCCCGAGCCGCCGCCGACGCGGCGCCCAAGCGCCAGAAGGTGCGTGACATCTTCGTCGCCCGGCCGTTCGAGGGCCTGGCCGACGAGACCGAGTGGATCGCCCTGCGCGAACTGGTCCCGGCCGCCTCCGCGCCGCTGACCCTCAAGCCGGAGATCGTCGAGGAGTACGGCGACCGCCCGGTCACCCTCTCCACGGTCCTCCCGATGGCCTGGCCCGCGATGACCCGCCAGGACGGCCGCGTCTTCGTCGGCCTCCAGCGCCACATCCAGTCCGGAGACGTGTCCCGCGACATCGCCGAGGCCGTTCTCTGCGCGCTGCGGACCCAGCCGGGCGCGACCGTGGCGGTGCCCGCCCTGCCCGGCGAGGGCCCCCGGCTGCAGGACATCCTCGTCGACGGGCCGCTCGAGATCGAGATGCACGACGGCTTCGAGTACTGGCTCGACGCCGAGCAGGCCGAGGACGCCAACGTGAAGGCGTCGCTCGAGCGGGCGAACGCGTCGATCTACCCGACGGTGCGGTTGTCGGCGGCGCACGCGGCGTACTGGTGCCGGGTGCCGGACAAGGCCCACGTCCGCTGGGTCCTGCCCGAGGCCGAGGACGCGGCGCTGGACGCCCTCGCCCGGCTGTCGGCGGCCGGCGACCTGCTGCTCGGCGAGGACACCAAGTTCGCCGGCATGTTCCGCGCCCACGGGCTGCTGGTTCCCGTGTGGGACGTCCCCGGCGAGCCGGAAGGCGCCGACTGGGAGGCGCCGCTGGCCGACTTCGCCAAGCGCTACACGGACACCCTCGCCGAGACGGGACCCCTCGACAGCGCCGCCCGCCGCGCCAAGCAGGGCCTGGTAGGCCGCCAACTCACCCTCCGCTGACCCAGCCCCCCGACCCGGCTGGAGAAGCGTCGGCCGAGCTGATCCGGCCAAGTCCCGCCACCCACCAACGTCGCCCCGGCCAACTCAGCAAAGCCGCCCGCGTGGGTCGGCCCGGTTCAGCGGCCCGGTTGAGTCGCCTCGGTCGGGCCGGGTCGGCCGGGTCGGCCGGGTCGGTCGGGTCGGTCGGGTCGGTCGGGCCGGGTCAGTCGGGCCCGTCGGTTGGGCCCGGGCGGTTGGACCCGGGCGATTGGACCCGGGCGATTGGACCCGGGCGATTGGACCCGGGCGATTGGACCCGGGCGATTGGACCCGGGCGATTGGACCCGGGCGGTTGAGCCCGATCGGTTGAGCCCGGCCGGGTGGGTCGGTCGGGTCGGTTGGGTCGGCTTGCGGTCAACGGCTCGGCTCAGCCGGCTTCGGAGCGCCGCGACGGACCACCGATCCAGCCCGGATGGCGGCGCGGCAAGGCCGGGACGGCACCGCCCTGGCGTGCGTCACGGGGCGGTGCTGTGCCCGTAGTTATAAAAAAGATCTAAGACCGCTCCACCGGGCAGGACATGCAGCGGGGGCCGCCTCGGCCGGAGCCGAGCTCCGAGCCGCTGATGGCGATGACCTCGATGCCGGCGCGCTCCAGCTGGGCGTTGGTCTCCACGTTGCGTTCGTAGGCCACGCAGAGCCGCGGTGCCAGTGCCAGGGTGTTGTTGCCGTCGTCCCACTGTTCGCGTTCGGCGGTCACCGGGTCGAGGCCCGTGTCGATGATGCGCAGGCGGTCGATGCCCATCGCCTCCGCCGCGGCGACCAGGAACGGAGCTGCCGGGCCCACCGCGGGTTCGCCGTCGGGGCCTGCGGTGACCGGATACGCCTGCAGCGTGTCGGCGACGTTCGGGTACATGACGACGGCATCCGTGTCGACCATCGTGCACACCGTGTCGAGGTGCATCGTGGCGCGTTCCTGAGCGATCGGCACCGCGAGGATCGTGTGGGCCAGGCCGGCCGCGAAGACCCGGCGCGCCAGCCGTTCGGCGCCGGCCGGGGTGGTGCGTTCGCCGACCCCGATCGCCAGGACGTTGGGGGCGAGCAGCAGGACGTCGCCGCCTTCCACGTGTTCGAGGCCGGGGGTGTAGAGCAGTTCCGTGCCCGCGAAGCGCGGGTGGTGGGTGTAGATCGCGCGGGTCAGCGTGGTCTCCCGGGCCCGGGCGGGCATGGCGAGGCTGGTGACCGCCACCCGGTCGCGTACCCAGACCGACGAGTCGCGGGTGAACAGCAGGTTGGGCAGCGGGTCGATGACGAAGTCGTGCCGGTCCATCAGCTCGTAGACCAGGCCGCCCGCCTTCCCGGGACCGGGCTTGACCTCTTCGTGGGCCAGGCCGGCCATCAGGACGTGGGCGAGCTCGCGCGGCCCGAGGTCGGCGAGGTGGGCGGCGACGCGTTCGCGGAGGCTGTCGCCGAGGCGGGGTCCCGCCAGGACGCCCTCGGTGAGCTCGGCGCGCGCCTCGGGCACCTCGAGGGTCTGCTCGAGGAGCTCCCCGAGGTAGAGCACCTCGACGCCGCGGTCGCGCAGCGCCTGGGCGAACCGGTCGTGCTCCTCCTGGGCCCGCCCGACCCAGGGGATGCCGTCGAAGAGCAGGGAGTCGTTGTTCCTCGGAGTCAGCCTCGCTAGCTCGGCGCCGGGGCGGTGCAGCATGACGGTGGCGAGCCGGGCGACTTCACTGTCCACGTAAGGAGGCACGGCTTGAGCCTATGACCTAACCGGCTGGATGGCCTCGCGAGCCGATTTTGTCCCCACTGTCCGCATCTGGGCTGTGACGTTGCGCCGATATCCGGGACATGGATGCGCTTCAGCTAAGGGCACGCTAACTTGACCGAGGACGGATCGGATCCCAGGGGAGCTCTAGGTCGCGTGATGCACCATACGGAAAAAGAGCTTGTGCGTGAATGCGGCATTCATCCCCACTCATTCCGCTTTCTTTCCGGTGTGATGGCTTGCTTCTGTACCGGGTCAGACACTTACCGTAGTGGAAAGAGAGCCCGATGGACCTTTTGCCGGAGGTCGCAGTGACTGTCTTCCCCGCACGCCCCGCCCTGCCCGTGCCTCACCGCCCCCAAGCCCCCGCCATCGACCCTCGCCGCACCGCCCCGCCCACGGCGCTCGAGCCGGTACGCCCCAGCCCCGTCGAATGGGCCCGCCGCCGCCGCGCCGAACGTGACGCCCGTCGTCTCGAGGCCGCCGGTGCTCGCGCACTGACCCGCCTCGACCGCCTCGGACCCGCCTGGCACATCGTGGACTGGCCGCGGACGGACTCGCTGGGCTACGAGCACGACCCGAGCGACGACCGGGCCGGGTTCCTCGCCATCGGCCCCGGCGGCGTCTACGCCGTGACGGTCGCCGACCACGGCCGGGCCCGCGTCCTGATCGCCGGTGACGTGGTGCAGATCAACGGCAAGCGGCCCGCGTACGTCGCCGAGGCCCGCCGCGACGCCAAGCGCGCCGGCCGTGCCATGAGCTCCGCCGTCGGCCTGACCGTGCCGGTGACGCCCGTGCTGGCCTTCGTGGGCTCCGGCGTCATCAGCGTCCACGGCCTGCCGAAGGACTGTCTGGTCGCCACCCACAAGGAGCTCGACCGGCTCCTCATCGCCGGTGGTGCGCGCATCTCGCCGGCCACCGCCAGCAAACTCTCAGCTGTCGCGCAGCACCCTGCGACCTGGGCCAACGCCCCTTACCGGCCGACCGGCGACTACCGGTGGTACGGCGGCGACCAAACGGCCGCTGACAAGCGGGCGACCCGCCGGTAACGTTCCTTTCGGGTGCTCCGCTCGCCGTCGAGGCTTGACGCGAGCGACACCGGCCGGACACTCGAAGGAGGGTCCGGCCGGATTCGAGCCAGCCGGACGGCACGGACAACAGGGAGGTGCGGGTGGCGCACGTCGAGCTCTCACTCTCGGGAGCGTTCGTGCCCCAGGCGCGTACGCCGGTCGAATCGGAGTTCGTCTCGAACATCGACCGGTGGGCCGCGACGGTCTGGCAGGCCGTCGAGCCGTGTCTGGTGATCGACGTGAGTTCCACCATCGTCGCCGTGTCCCCGTCGGCCAGCGACCTGCTCGGCCTCGGCAAGGGAGCCGACGTGGTCGGCCGCCCCCTGCTCGGCGGCGAGGGGGCCCTGCGCCTCATCGACTTCACCGCGGGCGGCGGCGACCTGACGGAGCAGGAGATCGAGAAGATCCCGCCCCTGCTGGCCCTGACCTCGGAGCGGCTGGCGCGCGGACTGATGCGCATCCAGCCGCCCAAGGAGGAGCGGCACGTGACGGTCGACGCGATCGCCACCCCGATCCTCGAGAACGCCCGGGTCGTCGCGTCACTGACGTTCTTCTCGGCCATCCGCTACTGACGTGTGGCGATCACCGCACCGGTAACCCATTGGGGTGAACCGGGTCTGGACCGTAGTGTTCCCTCATGCTCGATCTAGACCTGCTCCCGGAGGAGTACGCGGTGTGCCGGCTGCCAGCCGGATCAACCCTGCCTGCTTCACTGAGCAACGGTCCGGACGACAAGGGCGTCATCTCCGTGACGTGGTCGTCCGACGAGCTCTCCGTCATCTGCCCCGCCGACCGCGCACCCGAGGGCGCTACGGTCGAGGCCGGCTGGCGCTGCCTGCGCGTCGTGGGACCGCTCGACCTGGCCCTGACGGGCGTGCTGGCGTCGCTGGCCGGGCCGCTCGCGGACGCACGAGTGAACATCTTCGCCTTCTCGACGTACGACACGGACTATCTGCTGGTGCCGCAGGTGCGCCTGACCGAGGCGATGGACACGCTGACGGCCGCCGGCCACCGCGTCACTGCCTGAGGCCCAGCTCGTCGATCACTGCGCGGACCATGCGCCGGCCGTGCTCGGCCGCGGAGTGGATGCGGCTGAATCGAGACGATTGTCCGACTGTGGACGCCATACCATGAGGCCGTGCTGCGCGATTCTCGCCGCCGGGTCTGCGGGCTGCTGCTGGCCACCGGTGGGTTGCTGGTCCCCGCGGGATGCGGGGCGCCCCCGGAGCCGCCGTTGACGGCGCCGCCCGGGGTGACCGGCAGTGCCGTCCCGTCCACGTCGGGGGCCGGCTATCCGCCCGTGGTGCCGACCGTGCCGACCACGATGCCGACCGGCGTGGTTCCGCCCGGGGTGCTGCCCACCGCGACGCTGCCGACCCTTCCGTACACGCCGCCCACCGCCACGACCCGGCCCGCGACCACCACGCCTACGACGGTCGGGCCGTCTCCGGCGCCGAAGTGCACGGGCGGACCGACCGCGGCGCAGATCATCGCGAAGGTCAAGGGGACCGCCGGGATCCCGGACCGGGAACTGAAGGTCATCGACGGGCCATTTTGCTCGGGCACGTGGCAATTCGCCACGATCGAGATCGTGGCGCGGGACAGCGAGGACAAGTACGAGCCGCTGTTCGTGGTGACCACCGGCGCGCCGGCCACCCTGAAGCTCATCGAGGCCGGCACCGACGTGTGCAGCCAGAAGGTGCGGAGTGACGCACCGGCCGGGATCCGGGTCCGCGCCTGCGGCGACTGACCGGCCGGGCCTTAGGGTGGGTGCATGCCCGGTACGCCACCCACCCGCTTCGTCTATCTGGGACCCGAGGGAACCTTCACCGAGCAGGCGTTGCGGACGATTCCCGCCGCCGAGCGAGGCATCCGTACGCCGGCCCGCAGCGTCCCCGAGGCGCTGGAGGCGGTCCGCGCCGGGGAGGCCGACGCCGCGCTCGTACCGCTGGAGAACTCGGTGGGCGGGGCCGTGCCGGTCACCCTGGACGAGCTCGGCACCGGCAGCCCGCTGGTCATCACCCGGGAGGTGGTGCTTCCGGTCGAGTTCGTGCTGGCCTCGGCCTCGCTGACACCCCTCGCGGCGGTGCGTACGGTGGCGGCCCACCCGCAGGCGTCCGCGCAGTGCCGGAACTGGTTGCGGACCAATGTCCCCGACGCCGTCGTGGTCGACGTGCTGTCGAACGCGACCGCCGCCCTCGCCGCCGCGGCGGGGGAGTACGACGCTGCGATCTGCGCGCCGATCGGGGTGCCCCGGAACAACCTGACCGTGCTGGCCGAGAAGATCGCCGATCACGCCGACGCCGTGACGCGGTTCGCGTTGCTGTCCCGCCCGGGCCCGCCCGCGCCGCCGACCGGCGACGACGTGACGTCGCTGGCGGTCATGATCGCGCACGACCGGGTGGGTGCGCTGCTGTCGGTCCTCACCGAGCTCGCGGTCCGGGGGATCAACCTGTCCCGCATCGAGTCCCGGCCGACCGGCGAGCAGCTCGGGGTGTACGTGTTCTTCCTCGACTGCACCGGGCACGTCGCCGAGCCGCGGCTGGGGGAGGCCCTGCAGGGCCTGCGCCGGATCTGCGCGGAGGTGCGGTTCCTCGGCTCGTATCCGCGGCACCGCTGGTCCAAGAAGGCCCAGGAAGAGCCGCCGCCGTCGCAACCGGGCCTGACCAACGACGACTTCGCCGACAGCGCCGCCTGGCTGACCCGCCTCCGCACCGGCGAGCCCTACTGAGTTCTCCGCGCCGATGCGAAGCGAGGCGGGCCGGCGACTCACGCAGAATGAAGGGCCAGGGCCAGCGAATGCTGGGCCCCGGCCCGGCCTCGACGGGAGTTGCGGTCTGCACCACCCACCGAGCTACGACATCGATCTTCTGATCTTGATCTTGACCTAGTTGCCCAGCAGGTTCCCCAAGATGCCGCCCTGCTGCTGCTGGCCGTGCGCGACGCCGGCGAGACCGCCCGGCGGCTCCTCCGACGGCTGGACCACGACGAAGCCCTGACCGGCGAAGCTCATCGTGAAGCGCTCGCCGGTGGTGCGGCCCAGCAGCGTGCCGATGCCGAGCTGCTCGGCGCGGTGGTAGCCGGTCTGCAGGTTGGCCGACCAGCAGATCGCCGCCTGCGGGTCCACGTAGGTGGGCTGGTCGACGGTCAGCACCACCGGGCTCCCCTTGGTGGTCACGGCGATGCGGCCGTAGCCGGTGAAGACGCAGTTGAAGAGGCCCGCGTTGGAGAGCGCGCCGGCGCCCTGGACCATCTTGATGTCGTAGTTGAGGGTCGAGTCGAAGGCGAGGACGTTCGCGCCGTTGATGGAGAGGCCGTCGCCCGGCTCGAGGTCGATGAGGTGGATGTCGGCGGCGTTCTCCGCGAGGAAGACGTCGCCGCGGCCGCTGACCTTCATGAGGGGTACGCCCTCACCGGTCAGCTTCTGCTTGAGGAACTTGCCGAGGCCGCCGGAGCCGAGCGCCTCGAACTGGACCTGGCCCTGGTACGCGACCATCGAGCCGACGCGGGCCATGAACTCGCCGTTCAGCTCCGCCTTGAGCAGCTTGGAATTCTGGAGCCGCAGGCCCGGCTGGGTCGACTCCTTCTCGAGGTTGTCGGCCGAGAACAGATCGCTGCGCATGAGGTCCTCCTGTAGGCGATGACTCAGCAGAGAGTAAGGCCTCGCGGCAAGGTCTCAACCCCAACCCAGCTCGTGAAGTCGCTGGTCATCGATGCCGAAGTGGTGGGCGATCTCGTGCACCACCGTGATGGCGACCTCGTCGATGACGTCGGTCTCGGTGTCACAGACCGCGAGGGTGGGGAGCCGGTAGATGGTGATCCGGTCGGGCAGCACTCCGGCGTAGTCCCAGCCGCGGCGGGTCAGGTCGGTGCCCTCGTAGAGCCCGAGCAGGTCCAGCGTGCCGTCCGGGGGCAGATCCTCGACCAGGATCACCACGTTGCTCATCATCTTCAGCAGCTCGGGGGGCACCTCGTCGAGGGCCTCGCCGACCAGTTCCTCGAAGCGTTCACGGCTCATCTCGACCGGCACGCCGCCCATTGTGCTCCACCCGCCTGGGAGCGGGTGGAGCACGCGGGCGGCGCGTGGGTCAGGAGAGCGTGGCGTTCAGGGTGATCTGCGCGCCCGGCGAGAGCAGGCGCGAGATCGGGCAGTTCTCCTTGGCGGCCTCGGCGATCTTCTGGAAGGTGTCGGCGTCCACGCCCGGAACGTTGCCGACGGTCTCCAGGTCGATGCGGGTGACGCTGAAGCCGGCGTCGGTCTTGTCCAGGTGGACCTTGGCGGTGGTGTCGACCGAGTCCGGGGTGAAGCCCTCGTCGGCGAGCGCCTTCGAGAACGCCATCGAGAAGCAGCCGGCGTGCGCGGCGCCGATGAGCTCCTCGGGGTTGGTCCCCTCGCCCTCTTCGAAGCGGGACTTGAAGGAGTAGTTCCCCTCGTACCCGCCCTTTCCGGTCTTGACGGTGCCGGAGCCCTCGGTGAGGTTGCCCGACCAGCGGGCGGAAGCAGTGCGAATAGGCATACCCGTGACGCTAGTCCATTCCCGGCGAAGCTGGCCGGTGGACGGCGGCCGGGCGATGATGGGTGGATGTCCGAGTCCCCAGCCGTGGTCGAGTTCGGGCCCGAGCCGCCGCCGTCGCGCCGGGCGGGCTTCCTGACCGGCCTGGCGACCGACCGGCGGATCGTGCCGCTCGCCGCCGCCCTGGGCGCGCTGGCCCTCTTCGCGTCGCTGGTGTCGGAATGGCAGGTCACCAAGATCGACGCCACGGTGTTCCGGGACATCCAGACCGGTTCCCGTACGTTCGGAGCCAGCGTCGCGGAGCTCGACGGGTGGGGCGCGGCGTACCTGGTCGGGTTCTTCCTGCTGGCGGCCGGCGTCGTGCTCACCCTCTTCGGCCCCGCGCCGGGGCGCGGCTACGCCCGCCTGACCGCCTTGAGCACCGGCGGTGTCATGCTGGCCATCGTCGCGGCGATGTGGTCCTCGCTGGACGAGACTTCCTGGATCGCGGGGCAGCTGGACGTCAGCGGCCTCGACGACGACCAGATCGAGATCACGATGGGCCGGGGTCCCTGGTGCGCCGCCGTCGGCATCGTCCTGGTCCTGCTCGCCCTGTATCTGGCCGGCCGCCGGGACCCCGAGGCGCCGGCGGCGTGGTCCTGGCGGCGGCCGGCGGCCGAGGAGGAGGAAGAGCCGCCCGACGCGCCCTTCGAGCTGAGCGTCACGCCGGCGCAGCCGTGGAGCGCGTCCGAGGAGAACCGGGACAAGCCCACCTAGGCATATCGAGGTGAAGACCGGACACCGCCGCCGGTAGGCTCATCAATCGTGATTGACCTGCGACTGCTTCGCGAAGACCCCGAGCTGTTCCGTGCCAGCCAGCGGCTGCGCGGCGAGTCCCCGGAGAAGGTGGACGAGCTGCTGCGCGCCGACGAGGAGCGGCGGGCGGCCACCCAGCGGTTCGAGGCGGTACGCGCCGAGCAGAAGTCCCTCGGCAAGCAGGTCGCGAAGGCATCCGGCGACGAGCGGGCGGCGCTGCTGACGCGCACCAAGGAGCTCGCCGCTGAGGTGAAGGCGCTGGAGACCGCCACGACGGAAGCCGACGAGGCGTTGCGCCGCGCTCACCTGGCCGTGCCGAACGCGGTGCAGGACGGCGTGCCGCCCGGCGGCGAGGACGACTTCGTCGTGCTGCGTGAGGTGGGCGAGCGGCCGGAGATCGAGAAGCCGCGGGACCACCTGGAGCTCGGCGAGGCGCTCGGCGCGATCGACACCGAGCGCGGCGCGAAGGTGTCGGGCTCGCGGTTCTACTTCCTCACCGGCGTCGGGGCGCTGCTGCAGCTCGGCATGCTGCAGATGGCGATCGCCCAGGCGGTGGAGCACGGCTTCACCCCGTCGATCACCCCGTCGCTCGTGCGCCCCGAGGCGATGGAGGGCACCGGCTTCCTCGGCAGCCACGCGAGCGAGGTCTACCGGCTGGAGGCCGACGACCTGTACCTCGTCGGTACGTCGGAGGTGCCGCTGGCGGCGTACCACTCGAACGAGATCCTCGACCTGGACGGCGGGCCTGAGCGGTTCGCGGGCTGGTCGTCGTGCTACCGCCGGGAGGCCGGGTCGCACGGCAAGGACGTCCGGGGCATCCTGCGGGTCCACCAGTTCGACAAGGTGGAGATGTTCTCCTTCTGCAAGCCCGAGGAGGCCGAGGCGGAGCACCTGAAGCTGCTCGCCATGGAGGAGGAGATGCTCGCCAAGGTCGAGGTGCCCTACCGGGTGATCGACGTCGCCGCCGGCGACCTCGGTTCGAGCGCCGCGCGGAAGTTCGACTGCGAGGCCTGGGTGCCGTCGCAGGGCCGCTACCGCGAGGTGACGTCGACGTCGAACTGCACCACGTTCCAGGCGCGCCGGCTCAACGTCCGCTACCGGGACGCCGACGGCCGCCCGCAGACCGCGGCGACGCTCAACGGCACGCTGGCCACGACCCGCTGGCTGATCCCGATCCTGGAGAACCACCAGCAGCCCGACGGTTCGGTGCGCGTGCCCAAGGCGCTCCAGCCCTATCTCGGCGGCCGAGACATCCTCGAACCTGTTCGCTAACGGTTAATACACCGTCCGGCTACCGGAAGTCATAGCAGCTGGTAGCCGGGCCGGTGTAACGTTTTCCTTCCGCCCTCCGCGGGGGTTGCCGCACCCTCGGAGGTTCAGATGGCCAAGCCCGGTCTGCCGAAGCTCATCGCGACCGACCTCGACGGCACGCTCGTGCGCAGCGACGACACCGTGTCCGCGTACACCCACGAGGTGTTGCACCGGGTGCGGGCCGCCGGCATCCGCATCGTCGGCGCCACCGGCCGCGGGCCCCGCCTCACCGAGCTGACCCGCAACGACATCCGCGCCGCCGACTTCCTCGTGCTGGCCCAGGGCGGCTGGGTCATCGACCAGAACGAGTCGGCGCTGCTCCGGAGCGCGCGCGTGCCCGGCCGGGACCTCGAGATCGCCCTGGAGAACCTGGAGGCCGAGGTCGGCCCGCTCTCGGTCATGGTCGAGGCGCTGGAGCACGACGATGCCCCGCTCTGGGGCGACTACGACCCGACCTGGCGCTACCCGGTGACGGTCGAGCCCCGGACCCGCGCCGAGTGCCTCACCGGCGACGTGATCAAGGCATTCGCCCGGTCCTTCGAGCGCGACGTCGACGACCTGCTCGCCGCCGCGCAGCGCATCATCCCGGTGGATGTGGCAACGGTCACCCAGGCCGGCCTCAATTACGTCGAGATCTGTCCGCCCGAGGTCGACAAGGGCACCGGCCTCGCCGTGGTCGCGCAGGCGGTCGGCGTCGACCCGGCGGACGTGCTGGTCTTCGGCGACATGCCCAACGACCTGCCCATGTTCGCCTGGGCGGGCTGGAGCCGGGTCGCCGTGGCCAACGCGCACCCGACGGTCCTGAAGGCCGCCGACGAGGTGACGCTCACCAATGATCAGGACGGGGTGGCGGTGTACCTCGACCGGCTACTGTCGAGGTGATGCATGCGCCATTCCGCCTCGTCGCCTCGGACATCGACGGCACCCTGATCCGCGGCGACGGCACGCTCAGCCCCCGTACCATCGACGTCCTCGACCGGTTGCACCGCCGCGGCGTGCCGACCGTCCTCGTCACCGGCCGCCCGGTGCGCTGGCTGCGCCAGCTCTACGACCAGATGGCCGAGCCGCTGCCGGCGGTCTGCGCCAACGGCGCCGTGGTCTACGACCCCGACACCGACGAGATCCTCCGGGCCGCCCCGCTCTCCGTCGACCTGCTGCTCGACGTCACCAAGCGGCTGCGCGAGGCCGTCCCCGACGTCGCCCTCGCGGTGGAGGTCGAGGACGGCAGAAGCTTCTGGTACGAGGAGAAGTGGCCGCTGCACTGGGACGTGAAGCACCAGGCCGTACGGATGCTCACCACGCCCGAGGAACTCACGTCGGTGCCGGCGGTGAAGCTGCTGGCCCGGTCGGCGAACCACGGTCCGGACGAGTTCGCCGAGCTGGTCAGCCACACCCTCGGCGAGCTGGCCGAGGCCACGCACTCGTCCACCTCCGCGCTCGTGGAGATCTCGGCCGCCGGCGTCACCAAGGCGGCCGGGCTGGCGTGGCTCTGCGAGCGCGAAGGCGTCGAGGCGGCGCAGGTCGTGGCCTTCGGGGACATGCCGAACGACCTGCCCCTGCTGGCGTGGGCAGGCCGTTCCGTGGCGATGGGCAACGCCCACCCCGCCGTCAAGGAGGTCGCCGACGAGGTCGGGCTCACCAACGACGAGGACGGCGTAGCGGCGTACCTCGAGGAGCTGTTCCGGCTATAGGTACTGGCCGGTGCGGCCGGTGCCGTCGCCGCCCGCACCCGGCATGCCGGGGATGACGCCGTTGGGCCCCATCGGCAGCGCCGGGCGTCCCTGCCCGCCGCGCATCTGCTCGAGCTGCAGCCGGGCGGCCATCTGCTGGGCGACCAGGGCCGCCTGGATGCCGTGGAACAGGCCCTCCAGCCAGCCGACGAGCTGAGCCTGGGCGATGCGCAGCTCGGCCTCGCTCGGCGGGGTCTCCGAGTCGAACGGCAGCGAGAGGCGCTCCAGCTCCTCCTGCAGCTCCGGCGCGAGGCCGTCCTCCAGCTCCTTGATCGAACGCTGGTGGATCTCCCGCAGCCGGCCCCGGCTCGCCTCGTCCAGGGGAGCGGCGCGGACCTCCTCCAGCAGCTGCTTGATCATGCTGCCGATGCGCATGACCTTGGCGGGCTGCTCGATGAGATTGCCCGGCTCCTCGGCCTTCATCGTGCCGTCGGACTCCACCGTGCCCATCGGGCGGCCGTCCGGGCCCACCACGATGACGGAGCCGTCGTCCTGCTTGTCTGCGGTGCGGGTCTCGTCGGTCATGCGATCCATCTTGCCTCGCACGCACCACGACGCCGCACTGACCCTAGGGGCGTAGCTCGGCCACCACGCACTTGACGCTGCCGCCGCCGAGCTTGAGCTCGCTCAGGTCGACGTGCACCGGGGTGTAACCGGCGGCGCGGATCTTCTCACCCAGCGCCGTCGCCTCGGTGTTGAGAACGACGTGCTTGCCGTCGCTCACCAGGTTGAGGCCGAAGGCCTCCGCGTCGGCGCGGTCGGCGATGACCGCGTCGGGGAAGAGCTGGGCGAGGACGCGCTGCGAGGACTCCGAGAAGGCGCCCGGGTAGTAGGTGACGTTCTCGTCGTCCAGCGCCGCGAGGGCGACGTCGAGGTGGTAGAACGCCGGGTCGACCAGCTTCAGCGAGATCACCGGGCGGCCCAGGACCTCCTGCGCCTCGGCGTGCGCGGCCGGGTCGGTGCGGAAACCGTGACCGGCGAGGATCAGACCGCCGTACGCTGCGGGCAGGTAGGCGAAGTCGCCCTCGCCCTCGTTGACGTGCACCGGGTCGGCGAAGGTCCAGGGGCCACCCGCATAGAACGCCTTGTGGGCGGCTGCCTCGTCGGCCCGCTGGGGGTGCTTGAAGCGAGCGCCGTAGACCTTGCCGTCGACCGAGAACGCGCCGTTGGCGGCGTACACCATGTCGGGCAGGCCCGGCACCGGCTCCAGGACGTGGACGGTGTGGCCGAGGTCGGTGAGGGTGTCACGGAGGATCTGCCACTGCTTGACCGCGAGCTCCGGGTCGACCGGCACGGTGACGTCCATCCAGGGGTTGATGGCGTACTCGACCGTGAAGTGTTCCGGGGCACACATGAGGTATGTCCTGATTCGCGGCAAGCGCTCCGTGTGGCTCATGAGGTAAAGGGTAGGTACGCTGGGACGGCCGAAACAGCTCAATCTCTTGCTCGTCGGAGGCGAATCGTTGCACATGGACGCCGTAGACAAGCGAATCATTGCAATGCTGGTCGCCGATGCCCGCGCGTCGTACGCGGAGATCGGCGCCAAGGTCTCCCTGTCCGCGCCGGCGGTGAAGCGCCGCGTCGACCGGCTTCGATCCAGCGGGGTCATCAAGGGATTCACGACCGTCATCGAGCCCTCCGCCGTCGGCTGGACCACGGAGGCCTTTGTCGAGCTCTTCTGCACCGGGCGCACCACTCCCGCGCAGATCACCGTCGCCACCCGGCGGCATCCCGAGGTCGTCGGTGCGTACACGGTGTCGGGGCAGGCTGACGCGCTCGTGCACCTGCGCGCCGCCGACATCGGGCACCTCGAGCAGGCCCTCGAGCGGCTGCGGGCGGAGCCGTTCGTCACCTCCACGCGCAGCATGGTGGTGCTGTCCCGGCTCGTCGAGATGCCCACACCGGTGCCCGCGACGAATTAGCCGGAACCCGGGACCGCCGCGCCGCGTCCCACCCCCATGTCACGCCGTCTGGTCCTCTGCGCCGCCATCGCCGCCACGTTGCCGCTCGCCGGGTGCACGGCCGATTCGCCCCGTCCCACCCCGCCTCCGCCCGCGCCGGGGCCGATGCGCCTCGTCGCCTTCGACTCCTGCCAGCAGCTCGAGGCGGATCTCAAGCGGGCGGCGAAGGCGAGCGTCGGCCCGTACGGTTTCCCGGGCAGCGGGGCGATGCCCGAAGCTGTCGCCGTCGGCGGGGCCCGCACGCTCGCCGACAGCGCCAAGGCGGCAGCCCCTCCTCCCGGGCCGGCTTACTCCGGGACGAACAACCACGAAGCGGACGCCGACGAGCCGGACATCGTGAAGACCGACGGGCGCCGGATCGTGACGGTCGACAACGGCACCCTGCGCGTGGTGGACGCGGCCACCCGCCGGCAGACCGGCAAGCTGGCTCTGCCCATCCAGGCCTCCGGGGGCCCCGTCGAACTGCTGCTCTCCGGAAACGTGGCGCTCGTCCTCGTCCCCGGCGGCATGGGCCGTTACGTCACGTACAAGCGGATGCCGGTCACGAACGACCCACAGGTGATCTCCGTCGACCTGTCCGGCCAGCCACGGATCATCAGCCGCTACAAGGGCGAAGGCGATCTGGTCGACGCCCGCCTCACCGACGGCACCGCACGGATCGTGCTGCGGACCTCCCCGCGCATCACCTTCCCCGACCCCATCGGGCGCGAGGACGACGACCGGGTCGACCTCAACCGTGCGGCCATCGACCGGGCCGACGTCGGCGCCTGGCTGCCGTCCTGGGAGGTCACCACCGGCGGGACGACGCAGAAGGGCCGGGCCGACTGCGGGCGGGTCAGCCGTCCGACCGACTTCTCCGGCGCCTCGCTGGTCAGCGTCCTGACGTTCGACCTGAGCAAGCCGGAGCTCGGCGACGGCACCCCGGTGACGGTGGTCGCCGACAGCGACACCGTCTACGCCACCGCGAGCAGCCTCTACCTGGCCAGCGACCAACGCTGGCGGCTCGACATGTTCAAGGGCCGGGCGGCGATGCCGGTCCGGCAGGAGACCGACCTCTACCGCTTCACCCTCACGGGCAACCAGCCTCCCGTGTACGCGGCGGCCGGCACGGTGCCCGGCTTCCTCATCAACCAGTACGCGCTGTCCGAATGGAACGGTCACCTGCGGGTAGCCACGACGAACCAGGGCACCGGGCAGTCGGCCGTACGCGTGCTCCGCCCGGACGGCGACAAGCTGAAGCAGACCGGGGTGGTCGACGGCCTCGGCAAGGGCGAGCAGATCTACTCGGTCCGCTTCATCGGCCCCCGCGGGTACGTGGTGACGTTCCGGCAGACCGACCCGCTGTACAGCGTCGACCTCAGCGACCCGGCGAAGCCCAAGGTCACCGGCGAACTGAAGATCACCGGCTACTCGGCCCACCTCCAGCCGGCCGGCGACGGCAGGCTCATCGGCGTCGGCCAGGAGGCGGACGCCAACGGCCGGGTGCAGGGTACGCAGGTGTCGCTCTTCGACGTGTCGAACCCGGCCGAGCCGCGGCGGCTGGCCCAGCACAAGATCCCGGGCGGCTCGTCGGAGGCCGAGTGGGACCCGCACGCGCTGCTGTGGTGGCCCGCCACGAAGCTGCTGGTCGTGCCCGTGACGGCGTACTCGCCCACCGAGGGCAGGCCGACCACCGACGGCGCGGCGGCGCTGCAGGTGAGCGATTCCGGCGTCAAGGAGATCGCCACGCTGAAGCAGTCGGCCGTCCGGCGGTCGCTGGTCATCGGTGACGTGCTGTGGACGCTGTCCGAGGGTGGGCTCCAGGCGTCGAACCTGTCCACGATGGACCGGCTGGCCTGGTTGCCGACCAGCTAGAGGTACATGCCGGTGCGGTGGTCGTCGCCGTCCTTCGCGTCCTTGGCCGGGGCCGGCTTGTCGCCCTCACCGAAGAAGCGCTTGCCGCCGAACTCGCCGTGCAGCCGGTCGTCGAGCTCGTCGGCAAGCCCGGTCATGACCTGGACGGCCAGCATGAGGTGCGTGGCCTGGAAGTTGCGGCCGAAAACGGGGATCGACGCCCAGACGGTGTCCTGCGCGCAGTAGAGCCGGCCGATCGGCATGCGGTTGGTGAGCTCGGACAGCTTCACGTAGAGCTGCTCGGTCGGCTCGACCTCGGTCAGGATCGGCGAGAAGACGTCGACCAGCGGCGGATTGTCCCGCACCCGGACGAACACCATCGCCGACCCCGCCCGGATCCCGATGTCACCGTCGGTGTCCACCTGCAGCTGGTCGACGGTGGTCTTCGACATCGTCGCGACGACCGTGCGCACCCGCTCCTCCAGCGGAACGACCTCGTCGGCGGCCTGGGCCAGCGCCTCGGACAGCACCCCGTCCTCGTCGAGGTCGTCGAGGTTCAGCTCCTCGTCGATCGAGGGCTCGTGCCGCGCGGTGGCCAGCGGCGCCGTCTCGATCGGCTCGTCCTCCTCGTCGTGCACGAGGTAGACGAGGAAGGCGGGATGCGGCGCCCCGTACACGTCCCGCAGCGTCCGCGAGACGACGGTGGCCAGCTGCTTCGCCGCATCGGTGGTGGTCCGCAGGCCGAACGAGTCCCGCGAGCCGGGCAGCACCCCCGGCGGCGACCAGCCCAGCGCAACCAGGTCGGCGACCGAGGCACGATCCATGCGGAAGCCCTCGGGAAGGCCGGCGTTGCCGACGGCCAGCGCCTCGATGACCCCGTCGGGCAGCACACGGATGCTCACCGAGTACACCGCGTCGCCGGTGCCCGACGCCGTCGGATCGAGGGTGAGGTCGACATGCGCGCCGGAACTGAGGGTGGGCAGCAGCGTGGCCAGCGCCGCGGCGAACTCCCGCCACGCCTCGGTCACCTTGGCCCGCAGGTCGGCCGTGGTCGGCTCGTCGAGCAGGACGCCCTCGGGCTGGTCAGCAGTGTTCTCCGCCGTCATGATCGTCACCTCCGCCCCGCCACCCTATCGAGCGACCGGGCCGCGCAACGGCCGCGTCTCATTCCCGACCGTTCCGCCGGCCGCCGCCGGCTAGTTCTGATCTTCAGCGCCGCCGCTTTCCTCTGCGGTGCTGCCGGCTCTCCTCCTCAGTGCCGCCGGCTTTCCTCTTCCGTGCCGCCGGTGGATGCCCACTTCAGTGCCAGGTCGCTGAGCCGGGCCGCGGCATCCGCCGGGTCCGCCCCGCGACCCACAGCCAGCCCCATCAAGTACGCCGAGACAGGCGCCCCCGGGCGCACGACGTTGTGCGCGACATCGCGAGCCACGTCCAGCACCGCCCCGCGCGGCACGTCATCCGCGTCCAGCCCCAGCTCGGCCGAGGCCGCCCTGATCCACTCGTCGAGAACGTTCACCGGGCCCATTCCTCCGCGGTCCGCAGGTCGTCATCGGTGTCGCAGTCGAACCACGGCGGCGGCCCCGGCCGGCGCCACGAGACCTCGATGAAGCGCAGGTGCTCGAGCAGCGCGTGCATGGAGGCACCGCGCAGGTCCCCGCGCTCCTCGGCCAGCTTGCGGATGGCCTCACGCAGGGCGGCCGTACGCCACACCCCGCAGAGCGTCTGCCGCCGCCCCTCGGCGTCGCGGTAGACCGCACCCTGCAGCGGCGCCGACTCGACCGTGAGCCGCAGCACGTCGATCGCCTCGCCGGTCAGCAGCGGCAGATCCGCCGCGAGCAGCGCCGTGAAGCTGACGTCCTCGGGCACCAGGGCCAGCCCCGCCGCGGTGGCAGCCACCGGACCCCCGCCGCGCGGCTCCTCACTCGTGGAAGCCACCTGAACGGGCAGGCCGGGAGGCACCCGGCCGACGACGACCTGGGGGTTGGCGTCATGCACGGCGGCAAGCACCCGGGTCAGCATCGACTGCCCGGCCACCGGGATGGCAGCCTTGTCCGCCCCACCCATCCGACGCGCCGCACCGCCGGCCAACACCACCGCCGCGAATCCCCCCACGTACGTACCGTATCCCGCCGAGCCCTCGAGCGTGACTGTGCGGAGCCCGACAGCCCGGAGAACACCGTTTCGCCCCGATTAGTGCGGGCGTCGAGAGGTGGGTTCGGGGCTCGGGAGTGGGCGGCCTGGTGTGCCGTGGCACGCACGTGCCTTCGCTGGGCGTGGCGTGTGATCCGTGGCCCGTGGCGCGTGGCCCGTGGCGCGTCGCGGTGGCTGCGGGCGGCGGGGCCTGTCCCATCGTGGGCGGGCCGCGCTTCGACGAGGCCATGGCCGGGTCGGCCCGGCGAGCGTTTCTCGGGAACGGGCCTACGCTGGCGGTATGGCGCGGACGATGCATCGGCGACCCGTGGTGAGGATCGACCTGGACGGGACCGCCGGACCGCGCCGCCGGCCCGACGACCTGGCGGCGGAGGAGCCGCTGGAGATCCGGCTGCGTAAGGAACCGCTCGCCGTGACCATGCGCACGCCGGGGCAGGACATCGACTTGGCGATGGGCTTCCTGCTCAGCGAGGGCGTGATCCGCACCGCGTCCGATGTCGTCACCGCGCAGTTGTGCGCCGGCACGGACACGCCGAACACGTACAACGTGGTCGACGTGGTGCTCGGGTCGCATGTCCCGCCGCCGGTCACGGACCCGAGCCGGAACTTCTACACGACGAGCTCGTGCGGGGTGTGCGGGAAGGCGAGCATCGACGCGGTCCGTACCCGGTCGCCGTTCGACGTGGCGGCCGACGAGTCGGGGGTTGAGGCCCGGACGCTGGCCGAGCTTCCCGACAAGTTGCGGGCCGCTCAGCGGACGTTCGACCGTACGGGTGGACTGCACGCAGCCGGCCTTTTCACGGCGGACGGTGAGCTGGTCGTGCTCCGCGAGGACGTCGGGCGGCACAACGCGGTCGACAAGGTCGTCGGCTGGGCGGTTCGTGAGGACAGGCTGCCGCTGACCGGGCACGTGCTTCTCGTGTCGGGGCGCGCCAGCTTCGAACTCACCCAGAAGGCCTGGATGGCCGGGATTCCGCTGCTCGCGGCGGTCTCCGCACCGAGCACGCTCGCGGCGGAGCTGGCGGACGAGGCGGGCATGACGCTCGTCGGCTTCCTGCGCGGCCGGTCGATGAACGTGTACACCGGGTCGCAGCGAGTCACGGTCTGAGTTCCTTCTTTCTTCGGCGCCCATTAATCGGTCGCCCGCGCTTTGGCACCTCTGGCGGCAGCGTGTCAGTGCAGTCCGCTGTAGGCGGCCATGATGATCTCCATGCCGCGGTTATCGTCCTGATGGTCGCGGTCGATCATCTGGTTCATGACGTAGGCCACCGTCATACGTGAGTCGGGGTCGCTGGCGACCAGCGAGCCGCCCCAGCCGCCCCAGCCGAAGGTATTCCCGAACTTACCGAAGCCCGCCGTCCAACACATCGGGGTGCCCAACACGCGGTCCTCGCCTCGGAACACGTCCTGCCACGCGGGCTCGCAACCCTCGGGAGACAGCACCCACACGCCGCCGGCCGATCCCTGGTTCGCCAATACCGACTGCACCAGGGCGACCGAGCGGGCGTTGCCGAAGCCGTTGACCGCGGGGATCTGCGCACGACGCCAGGCCGGGGAGTTGGCGTCCTTGACCCGGATCGCCACGCCGGTGTTCTCCCGGCGGGTGCTGTCCGGTCCGACGGGTGCGCTGGCGGCGTACTCGTCGGTCAGTGACGGCGGCGGGATGAGCGGTGCGACCCGGTGGTCATGCTCGGTGGGGAGCCCGATGTGAAAGTCCGCGCCGAGCGGCTTGGCCACCTCTTCGGCGAAGAACTCGCCGAGACTGCGGCCGGTGATGCGGCGGACGATCTCACCCACGATGAAGCCGAAGGTGAGTGCGTGGTAGCCGGCGGCCGTTCCCGGCTCCCATTCGGGCGCCTGCGCGGCCAGCCCTGCCGTCACGCTCTCCCAGTCGTAGAGCTCTTCGACGATCGTCGGCCCGGACAGGTTCGGCAGTCCCGCGGTGTGCGACAGCGCGTGCCGCACGAGCACGTTCTCCTTGCCGGCCGCGGCGAACTCGGGCCAGTAGGCGGCGACCGGCGCCGACAGATCGAGCTCGCCTCGGTCGGCCAGGATCAGCGCGCACAGGGCGGTCATGTTCTTGGTCGTCGAGTTCACGCCCGTGATGGTGTCGCGCTCCCACGCTACGGAGCGGTTCGCATCGGCGTACCCGCCCCAGATGTCGACCACCGGCTCGCCGTCGACGTAGACGGCCGCCGAGGCACCCACCTCGCCCTTGCTGAGCAAGGCTACGAGGGCCGCCCGGACAGCCTCGAACCGCGACTCGCAGAACCCTTTAACATCAGTCATGAGCGTAAGCCTCATGCCAGGTCACGGATTCCGCCCGACCATACCCGCACGGGTTTTATCGGGCCGGGAGCGACCACATCTTCTCTACTCCAACGCGGGACATGACGGCGCACGGTCGGGCCGTCGGCCAGACCGCCGCGCGGATGATCGCCGAGGCGTCGGGCGCGGCGAGCGATTCCCGCTTGGGTTCGGGTGTCGGCCGCTGTGGCTCTGCGGCCGCGTACGGCGGTGAAGACGCAGGGGCAGGAAGGACGGACAGGCGTGCTGGAGCGGCTGAACAAGGCGCTGGACCATCTGGAGGCATGTCTCGACCGGGAGGTCGACATGGCGGAGGTGGCCCGGATCGCCGCGGTGTCGGAGTACCACTTCCGGCGACTGTTCTCCGCGCTTTCCGGGATGCCGCTCCCGGTCTACGTGCGGCGCCGGCGGATGACCCTCGCCGGGGCGGAGGTGCTGGCCGGGGAGCTGACGCTGCTCGACATTGCGGTCCGGTACGGGTACAGCTCGGGCGAGGCGTTCGCCCGGGCCTTCCGGTCGGTGCATGGCATCGGGCCGGGTGAGGCCCGGCGCACGGGCGCGGTGCTCACCGCGCAGCCGCGCATGTCGTTTCGTGTGGTCGTCGAGGGGAGCACGACCATGCGCTACCGGATCGTGGAGAAGGAGTCGTTCCGGGTCCTCGGCAAGAAGGCCCGCCTTCCGCTCGTGCCGGAGGGGCTCAACGCGGCCGCCGCGGCGCACCTGCAGGCCCTGGACAAGCCGGTGATCGCGCGGATGAAGGAACTGGCCGGCCAGGAGCCGGACGGGATTCTGTCGGCGGTGGTCTACCTGACCGACAGCCGGGAAGAGGGCGCCGAGGCGAACTATTGGATCGGCGTGGTGACGGGTCCCGAGACGGCCGCCGAGGAGCTCGACGCCCTCGACGTACCGGCCGGGACCTGGGCCGTCTTCGACAACCACGGACCCTACCCGAGCGCCCTCCAGCAACTGTGGCGAGACGTGTTCACGCAATGGTTCCCCTCGAACCCGTACACGAGCAGGACAGGTCCAGAGCTCCTGCGGACACAGCCGGTGGAGGTCGGCGCGGAGACCGACTCCCAACTGTGGATCCCGGTCGAGCGGAGCAGCGGGAACTCCGAAGGATGAACGCTGGTACCTGTTCCCGGAAGTGTCATTCAGACGCCAGCCGCAGAGTGGCGATCAGAATCTCGTAGCCACGACTTTCCCCGGCTGTCGGGGCACGGTCTTCTCGCGGTCGAGGTGTCCGTAGAGGTCCAGCGACAGTTCGACCCCCTGCCCGTGGCTCCGGAATGCGGTCAGCCGTCGGCCACCCGACCCAGTGGTCCTCATGCTCGGTGGTGGGGGAACGGGGGACGCTTGCTTCGGCCGGCGTCCCTCACACCCGGTCGACCGCCGGCCTTGCCCTTGGCCACGCCTCGTCTGCCAGGCCGCTTCAGCTCGATGGTGCTCCGTGCACCGGCCTCTTCCTCTCCCGAGCCGGGTGCACTGTCCTTCTGCACCGCGGCCGCGCCCGGCGTACCGGCCCCCTCCACGCCCGCGGCGCCAGGTGCACCGAGTTCCTTCACTTCGGCCGAATCATCTGCGGTTCCGTTGCTTGTACATCTGCTTTGCACGCCGCCCTCGCCTGGCGAGGTTTCACCGCTGAGACTTTCCCAGCCGCCGATGGGCGTAGGCCATCCGTCGACTGCTGACGGAGGGATCGCAGAGAACAGGGCCGCGTTGATCATGTGCGCCAGCGCGTAGTCCCGATCCGCCTCGAGGGCTCGGTCCACCGCGATGGAAGCCAGGGCGCTCCGGCCGGTGCGCCAGGCGATGAAGGCGAGCAGGGACGCCGGTGGGGCCACGTACTCAGGTTCGACCCGGCGCACGACGTCGGACCAGAAGGCGACCTGCCAGTCGTCGGTGCCCATGCGAACCCAGGCGTAGTCGCGGACGTCCGTGGCGACGAGCAGAAGCCCCAACCAGGCGACTTCGTCGTTCGTCAGCCGCCCGCCGGACCGGTAGCGGCGCTCCGCCTCGCGGACGGCGACACGGCCGGCTCGCAGAACCTCGGGTTTGCACCGACTCATGCGCCGCCCGGACAGCAACGGGCCGATGGGTTCCGGCTCCGCGGACGGGCGCGCCACGTCGTCTTCGCTCGGGATGAGCTTGACCAACCGGTCCAGAGCTCGTGTCTGAGCTTCGTTCATCCCCTCGCGCTGGTCACCGGTGACGGGCGCCAGCTGTGCCTCCAGATCGCTGCGGCTGGGCAGGGCGACCGCCCCGGCGTAGGTCGCCTCGGCCGCCAGCACGCTGTCCGGCGGGTCGCAGGGCGTCCCCTCCTCGGGGCAACAGGAGGCTTTGGTGCACAGGAAGGACCAGTACCTGCCGTCGGCCACTCGGAACTCGTCGACGATCCGCAGCCCGGCCTTGGTCAGGGCACTCGACAGGTCGAGGAGCGAGGGCGTGACGCGAGCCGGCCGGCCGTACCCGATGAGGGTGATGCCTTCGGGTTGCTGCTCGGCGACCAGGGTGGCGAGGTGCAGTATCGGCGCTCGTGCCTCGAGCTCGGGGACGCCGGGCTCCGGCAGGTCGATGCGGGCCACGAAGGCCAGGTGGGAGCCCTTGACCGCCGCGACGACGAGGCTGTTCTCCGGGTGGAAGCCGATCAGGTAGGGCACGGCGGAGATGAGGTCGGCGGGCGTCCGGACCTTGAGTTTCGTCATGCCGAGCACGGTGGCCGATGACGGCCGGCCGCCGCGTGCCGAAAGCCCGGCCCTGTGGATGACGCCGCGATGTGGATAACCGCCGGGCGGCCCCCGGCCCGTGGAACGCTGCCTCTGTCAGCAGCGCGACCCGCCGCCGGGCCGGCGACGGATCGGCTTCGGCACGAGTATCAGGAGCGGAATTGGAGTTCGTGCAGTTCGAGACCGTCCTGCTGCCACTCGTGTGCGTGGCGGTCCAGGTCCATCGTCAGCTCGATCGACGACACCACGTCATAGCCGGCCGCGTGCAAGCTCCGGATGGCATCCACGTTGCGGGAGGCGGGGGAGATCGTCAGCGACTGCATGTTGCGCTTCTTGGCTTCCTGCGCGACGTGCCGCAGCAGCTTGCGGCCCACTCCCTTGTGGCGGTGGCTGGCCGTCACGACGACGGGCTCCACCTCGCCCGCGCGCCCGCGCATGATGAGGCCGACCAGACCGATCACACCGTCGTCCGCGTGGTCGGCAACCCACAAGCCGCCGAGGTCGAGGCGGGTGAGGTATTCCTCGAAGCCGGCCCCACCGTCGTCGGACGCGTCGCCGTACATCCGGTTGTGCTGCGCCGTCAGTTCAGCCCACAGACGGCGGCCGGAACTGTGGTCGCTCGGCCGGTACGAACGCACAGCGACAGGTGTCATGCCGACATTTTGACTCCGAATCGGGCACGCCGTAACCCGAAGTGGAAGATAAGGCGGTGGATCTGCCGTATCTGCGCGCGCACCCGCAGCATCTCCCGACATTTCTCACGCACCAACGTATCCGTGAGACGCCCGTCGGAGGAGGTGATGTCTGCCGCGCATCGCGCCTGACCTTGGACGATGGCTTCTCGCTGTTCGCCAAGACCTGGCCGGTGGGCAAGCCGCCGGAAGGCTTCTTCGCCACCGAGGCGGCCGGGCTGCGATGGCTGCGGGACGCGGGTGCCGTGCCGGTCCCGGAGGTGTTCGTGGCGCTCGACGAGCTGCTGGCCCTTCAGTGGGTAGAACCGGGTGCGGCCGGCCCAGCGGCGGCCGAGCGGTTCGGGCGAGAGCTGGCGGAGGTGCACCGCGCGGGGGCTTCGAGCTTCGGGGCGGAGTGGACGGGGTTCATCGGGCCTCTGCCACAGGACAACACGCCGTCGTCCGGGCCGTGGGGCGCGTGGTTCGCGGAACGGCGGCTGAGGCCGTACCTGAGGATCTCGGCGGACCGCGGCGCGCTCTCGCCGGCCGACGTCGCGCTCGTCGACCGGATCCTGTCGGGGATCGAGACGTACGGCGGGGAGGAGGCGCCTGCGCGGATCCACGGCGACCTGTGGCCGGGGAACGTGCTCTGGGGCGCCGACGGGCGAGCCTGGCTGGTGGATCCTGCCGCGCACGGCGGGCACCGGGAGACGGACTTGGCGCAGTTGGCGCTCTTCGGTGGGGCGCCGTATCTGGACACGATCATCTCGGCGTATCAGGAGGTGTGGCCGCTGGGCGATGGGTGGCGGGAGCGGGTGGCGGTGCACCAGCTTCACCTGCTGCTCGTTCACACGGCGGCGTTCGGGGAGGCGTACCGAGGCGCTGTGCGGGCGGCGGCTGACGCGGTCCTGGGGAGGTAGGTCAGGCGTGCGGCTGGCCGACCGGGCTCGGGCCGCGCTCGAGGACGCCGTGCGTGCCCCTGACGACGCCGGCAGAGCGGCGATGTCGACGTCGTCGACGCCGGCTCGCCCGCCGGCCGGCCGGCCGGCCGGCAGCTAAGCGGTGAAGTGGGGTCGAGGAGGGGCATGCCCGGAGAGGCGAGGGTGAGTAGCCGGTTGGGCAGCGCGGGGTACCGATACGGCGTGGGCTGTATTGCAGTGCGGTACGCGAACCGGCGATTGTCGTATCCAAGCGCTAGGTTCGACCAGTGACCGAGCTAGCCCTGCCCACCGTGCCGACGCGGGATTCCCTGCGCGCGGATGGAGTGCTTGCTGACCGGTTCGGGAGAGTTGCGACCGATCTTCGGGTGTCGTTGACCGACCGCTGCAACCTTCGGTGCACCTACTGCATGCCTGAGGAAGGGCTTGCCTGGATGCCGCGGGAGCAGCAGCTCACCGACGACGAGGTGGTGCGGCTCATCCGGGTTGCGGTCGAGCGGCTGGGTGTCACCGAGGTGCGGTTCACCGGGGGTGAGCCGCTCATCCGGCGCGGGCTGGTGACGATCGTCGCCGCGGCGGCCGCCCTCGAGCCGCGGCCGAAGCTGTCCATCACCACGAACGGGATCGGGCTCGAGCGGATGGCACAGCCGCTGCGGGACGCCGGGCTCGATCGGGTGAACGTCTCGCTCGATACCTTGTCCGCGTCGCGGTTCCAGCAGCTCACCCACCGGGACCGGCACGCCGATGTACTCAAGGGGCTGGCCGGTGCGGCTTCGGCCGGGCTCACGCCCGTGAAGATCAATACCGTGCTGATGCGAGGCATCAACGACGACGAGGCGCCGGCTCTGTTGCAGTTCGCCCTGGATCATGGGTACGAGCTGAGGTTCATCGAGCAGATGCCCCTCGACGCCCAGCACAAGTGGGACCGGCACGAGATGGTGACCGCTGCGGCCATCCTGACGTCGCTCGAGCGGTACGGCCTGCTGCCTGATCCTGTTTCACGTGGAACCGCGCCCGCCGAGACCTGGCTCGTCCCCGGGTATGTGGACGCGGCCGGTCAACCCGCGCGCGTGGGCGTCATCGGCAGCGTGACCAGGCCCTTCTGCGGCGACTGCGACCGCACTCGCCTCACGGCGGACGGGCAGGTGCGGAACTGCCTCTTCGCCACCGGCGAGTCGGATCTGCGGGGACTGTTGCGCAGCGGCGCCTCGGACGACGAGGTCGCGGACGCGTGGCGCGCCGCGATGTGGGGCAAGAAGGCCGGCCACGGCATCGACGACCCCACGTTCCTGCAGCCGGCCCGGCCGATGTCCGCGATCGGCGGGTGAACCACGTGCCGACACAACCCACCACAACCGCGCCTGACTCCGCGGATCAGCGCGGCCGCCACTACGGGCTGCGATCGGTGGGTGATTGACGTGCTCCAGGTCCGGTACTTCGCGGGCGCCCGAGCGGCTGCCGGTGGCGTGCGGGAGGAGTTCGTCGCGGCCTCGTCGCTCGACGAGCTCAGTGCCGTGCTCGTCGCGAGGCACGGGGAGCGGCTCGCCGTCGTCCTCAAGGCCGCGAGCTTCTTGGTGGACGGGCTCAGCTGCCATGATCGGCAGGCGGAGCTGACCGCCGGGGCGACCGTGGACGTCCTGCCACCGTTCGCAGGAGGTTGAGCTTGTTCGGGTTCGTCGGGCTGATCATCGTCATCATCGGCCTGATCCACCTGTACCTGTGGAAGCGCCTCGTCCGCGACCCGCTCCGCCCCGGCCTGGCGCGGCGCCTGGGCGGGATGGCCATGGTGGTGCTGGCGATCCTGGTCCCGGCGACCCTCATCGGCACCCGCACCGGGTACGCGAAGTGGCTGGCCTGGCCTGGATACCTGTGGCTCGCGCTGATGTTCTACCTTCTGGTCACGCTGGCGGTGCTGGAGCTTCCGCGGCTCGCCGCGAACCTCTGGATCCGCGCCCGCTCCAAGCCCGCCGCGAGAAGCGCCGACGCGGAGTCCCGAAGTGCGGCACCCACCGGTTACGCCGGCGCGAAAGCCGATGATGCCGCCACGTCCTCCACCGGCACCGGCGCGGGCATGGACGGCCACGCCTCCTTCGTTGACGCGCCGCGCGGTGTCGCAGCCGACCGAGGCCCAGACACCCCGACCGGCACAGCACCGCGCGACGTTGCAGCCGACCGAAGCACAGACAGTCCGGCCCCCAGTGAGTCGGGCGGCGTGGCAGGGGACCACAGCCAGGTCGGTCCGAGCGCCACCGGTTCGCCGGGTGTGGAGCGGCGGCTTCTGCTCGCTCGGGGTGCCGCGATCTTCGCCGGTCTCACTGCCGCGGGCATCACCGGGTACGGCGTGAAGACCGCACTGAGCGGTCCTCGGCTCGATCGGGTGCAGATTCCGCTCGCCAAGCTCCCCCGGGCCATGGACGGGACCCGGCTCGCCGTGGTTTCCGACATTCACCTCGGACCTCTGACCGGGGTACGGCACACCGAGCGGATCGTGAACCTCATCAACTCCGTCGACGCGGACATCGTCTGCGTGGTCGGCGACCTCGTCGACGGCAGCGTGGCCGAGCTCGGCCGGTTCGCGGCTCCGCTGGCCGGCATCACGTCTCGGCGGGGTGCTTACTTCGTCACCGGGAACCACGAGTACTACTCCGGGTTCCAGGAGTGGGTCACCGAGGTCGGTCGCCTGGGGGTTCGGCCGCTGCGCAACGAGCGGCTCGAGATCGGGGCGCTCGACCTTGCGGGGGTCAATGATCTCGGCGGGGCTGACGTCGGGGACGGGCCGGACTTCAAGCGGGCGCTCGGGGACCGGGATCCGGCGCGGCCCGTGGTGCTGATGGCGCATCAGCCCATCGCTGCCCGGGATGCCGCTCCCTACGGGGTCGACCTGCAGGTCTCCGGGCACACGCACGGGGGGCAGATGGCTCCGTTCAACCTGGTGGTCAAGCTGGAACAGCCGGTCGTGAGCGGGCTCGGCAAGGTCGACGGCGTGCCCGTGTACGTCACCAACGGTGCCGGGTTCTGGGGACCGCCGGTTCGGGTCGGTGCGCCACCCCAGGTCTCGGTCATCGATCTCCGCACCGCCTGACCGAGAGCGACCACAGGAGCGACCCCAGCGGGCTACGTACCTCTTGGAAGTGAATCGGCCGAGCCACCCCGACCACCTCCCCAGGATTCAATCGCGGATCGGTTATGTCACTTCGCGCGTGGCGGCTTCTGACGCGCGGCGCGTACGTGACAGGATGCAGCGTGCCCTCGGACAGCGCAGGGTCCTCGGTTGCCGCGGACACGTACGTCGCGGATCTGCACATCCACTCCCGGTATTCGCGTGCCTGCAGCCGTGACCTCACCCTCCCCAACCTGGCCTGGTGGGCCCGCCGCAAGGGCATCGCACTGCTGGGCACCGGCGACTTCACCCATCCCGCGTGGTTCGACCATCTGCGGGAGAGCCTGCGGCCCGCCGGCGAGCCCGGGCTGTTCCGGCTCAGCGCCGACGCCGAGAGGGACGTCACCCAGCGGTTGCCCGGTTCGCTTCAGGCGAGCCCGGCCGCCCGGTTCATGCTCAGTGTCGAGATCTCCACGATCTACAAGCGGGACGACCGTACGCGCAAGGTGCACCACCTGATCTACCTGCCCGACCTGGATGCGGCCGCGCGATTCAACACTGCGCTGGGGCGGGTCGGGAACCTGACCGCCGATGGGCGGCCCATTCTGGGGCTCGACTCGCGCGACCTGCTCGAGATCGTGCTGGAGGCCAGTCCCGACGGTTACCTGGTGCCGGCGCACATCTGGACGCCGTGGTTCTCCGCGCTCGGCTCGAAGAGCGGCTTCGACGCCATCGCGGACTGTTACGCCGATCTCGCCGGGCACATCACCGCTGTCGAGACCGGGCTTTCGTCCGATCCGGAGATGAACTGGCGGGTGTCGAGCCTCGACCGGTACAGGCTGGTGTCGAACTCGGACGCCCATTCGCCCGGCGCGCTCGGGCGGGAGGCCACGCTTTTCACGGGTACGCCGGACTACTTCGCGGTCAAGGACGGTTCCACTCTCGCCGGCACGATCGAGTTCTTCCCCGAGGAGGGCAAGTACCACGCCGACGGGCATCGGGCGTGCGGCGTGAACTGGGAGCCTGCCCGTACCCGGGAGGCCGGTGGGCGGTGCCCGGAGTGCGGCAAGCCGCTGACCGTGGGGGTGCTGAGCCGGGTCGAGGATCTCGCGGACCGTGACGCGCCGCAGGCGCGGGCGCAGAGCGTGGAGCATCTCATTCAGCTCGCCGAGATCCTGGGGGAGATCAACGGGGTCGGGCCGAAGTCGAAGACCGTCGAGGGGCAGCTGCACCACCTGGTCGCGAGTCTCGGTGCGGAGCTGGACATTCTCCGCACCGTGCCGCTCGATGCGATCGGGCAGCACGGCGGGGACAGCCTGAAGGAGGCGATCGGCCGGCTGCGTCGGGGGGACGTGCGGCGGGTGCCCGGGTACGACGGCGAGTACGGCGTCATCACCCTCTTCGAGCCGGGGGAGCTGCGGAACAAGCAGAGCGCACCGCAGGCCGAGACGCTGTTCGACATGATGCCGGTGCCCGTGCCGCAGCAGCGGCGGACGGAGCCGGCGATCGGGCGGGCTCCGGTCCGCAAGGTCAAGGAGCCGGTGAAGAAGGCGGCCCCGCCGATCCAGCCGCCGCCGTCGCCGCACGAGCCGTTCGAGCCGATGCTCGCCGGCATGGAGGAGGTCGGCACCGGGCTGCTCGACCGTCTGGACGCCATGCAGCGGGTTGCCGCGTCGGCGCCGGGCGGGCCGTTGCTCATCGTCGCCGGGCCCGGCACCGGGAAGACCCGGACGCTGACGCACCGGATCGCGTACCTGTGTGCGGAGATGAGTGTCTTTCCGCACCGCTGCCTGGCGATCACCTTCACCCGGCGGGCCGCGGAGGAGATGCGGGCGCGGCTGGACGCGCTGATGGGGGAGGCGGCCGAGGACATCACCGTCGGCACTTTCCACGCGGTCGGGCTGACCATCCTGAAGGAGAACGCGAAGGCGGCCGGGCTGGGCGCCGGGTGGCGGATCGCCGACGACGCCGAGCGGGCCGCCGCGCGGGAGCAGGCCGGGGACGACGACGCGGGCTACACGAAGCTGCTGCGCCAGCAGGATCTGGTCGACCTGGACGACCTGCTCACGCTGCCGGTGGCGTTGCTGCGCGACGACCCCTCGCTGGTGGAGAAGTACCGTCGCCAGTGGCAGTGGATCTTCGTGGACGAGTACCAGGACGTCGACGACACCCAGTACGAGCTGCTGCGCCTGCTCAGCCCCGCGGACGGCAACCTGTGCGCGATCGGCGACCCGGACCAGGCGATCTACTCGTTCCGCGGCGCGGACGTCGGGTACTTCCTGCGCTTCGCCGAGGACTTCACCGATGCGCGGCTGGTGCGGCTGACCCGCAACTACCGGTCGTCGGCGCCGATTCTCGCGGCGGCCGTGCAGGCCATCGCGCCGAGCTCGCTGGTCAGCGGGCGGCGGCTGGATCCGGCCCGGGTCAATCCCGAGTCGCCGCTGGTGGGGCGGTACTTCGCGGCGAGCGTCGCGGACGAGGCCGACTTCGTGGTGCGGACCGTGGACGAGCTGGTCGGCGGGTTGTCGCATCGCTCGCTGGACTCCGGCCGGGTGGACTCGCGCGCGGTGGCGCCCGGCACGCTGTCCTTCTCGGACGTGGCGGTTCTTTACCGTACGGACTCACAAGCGCAAGCCGTGGTGGACGCACTGTCGCGGGCGGGCGTACCGGTGCAGAAGCGGTCCCACAACCGCCTGCGCGACCGTCCCGGGGTGCAGGTGCTGGCCCGGGAGCTGCGGCACGCGGACGGCCTGGGCGGGTCGCTGGCGGCCCGGGTCAAGCTCGGCGCCCAGGTCCTCGCCCAGCGGTACGCCGCTCCCACCCTCGACGCCGAGCAGCTCGCCCCCGAGGACATCTGGACGGCGGCCGACCTGCTCATGCCGCTGGCCCAGCGGATCGGCGACGACCTTCCGCGGTTCCTGCAGGAGATCGCGACCGGGGCCGAGGTCGACGCGCTGGACCCGCGCGCCGAGGCGGTCAACCTGCTGACGCTGCATGCGGCGAAGGGGCTCGAGTTCCCGGTCGTGTTCCTGGTCGGCTGCGAGGACGGCCTGCTGCCACTGCGCTGGCCGGGCGCCTCGCCCTCCGACGACGACGTCGCCGAGGAGCGCCGGCTGTTCTTCGTCGGGCTGACCCGCGCGCAGGACCGGCTCTACGTCAGCCACGCGGCCCGGCGGTTCCGGCACGGCAGCGAGCGGGAGCAGTCGCCGTCGCCGTTCCTGGACGCGATCGACGCCGGCCTCTTCGAGCGGATGGGCGACACCGTTCCCTCCCGCCCCAAGGATCGTCAGCTGCGCCTTCTTTAGCCCACAGCCAGGCCGATCACGGCTCCGGCCAGCAGGGCGGGGCCGAGCGGGAGCGCGGTGCGGCGGTTCGCGCGCCGCCCGAGCAGCAGGACGACGGCCACCGGTCCGTTGATGAGGTGCGGCGCGACCAGGCCCGCGACCGCCGCGGGCCAGCCCGCGAAGCCGAGGACGAATCCCAGCACGGTCGCCAGCTTCACGTCGCCCAGGCCGAGGCCGCGGCCGGGAAGCAGAGCGAGGATCAGGTACGCCGTCCCGCCGCCGACCGCCACCACGACGGCCCGGCCGAGCCGCCCCGGCTCCCCGGCGAGCAGGGCGCCGACGGTCAGCGGGAGGACCGTGCCGGCTGCCAGCGCGGCGACCAGGAGGTCGGGCAGACGCAGGCACTGGACGTCGATCACGGCGAGCAGCAGGCCGAGCACGGTCGCCGGCAGCAGGACGAGCAGCAGGGGAGACGGTCCCAGGGCGGCGCCGAGCAGGCCGGTCGCCAGCGCACCCGTCGTCACGATCCACAGCGGCCGCCCCGTGCAGGTGCAGGCGGCTCCCGCGCGTACCCAATCGGGGATGGGCTCGGCGCAGTGAGCGCAAGCGGACCGGGCGGGGGTGCCACGCGGGACCGCGAGGCGGTGGGCGACGCGGGGGAGGAAGGCGGCTGCGGCACCGCCGAAAACGGCCGCGCAGGCGGCCACCGAGAGGGACATGGGCGGGAACGGTATCCGGGTCGGCGCCGATCCGGCGCGTCCGGTTGCCGACAGGTGGACGGGTTGGGCGCTGGTCGGCGCGATTCCGGGAGAGATACCGGCGAGGCTGCACGCTACGGTGGCGTACAGCGAATCCCGCCTGGAGGAACCCGATGTCGCAGAACGGCCCGTACCCCGGCCAGGGCTGGCCGAACGGGGGCCCGCCGGGGTCCGACGAGCCGTACACCGAGCCCGCCGATCCCTGGGGTGATGCCGCGACGGCCGCGTCGCCGGCCCCGGAGTCCGCGTGGGGTGGGCAGCCGATGTCGGTGCCGCCGACCGGGTCGTCGTACACGCCCCCGCCCTATCCGGCCGCGCCGCTGAACAACCCGCCGCCGTGGCAGCAGCCGCCGATGCCCGTGCCGCCGAAGCGGCGGAACACGCCGATCGTCGTCCTGGTCGTCGTGCTGACCCTGCTGATCTGCGGTGGGCTCGGCACGACCGCACTGCTGGTGTCGAAGCAGAGTTCGACGAAGGACCGCAGCGGGGGACCGACCGTGCCGGCCACGACCGCGACCAACCAGGTGGCCGCTCCGGAGCCGCAGACGAGCGAGGACGCCCGCTTCGTCAAGAAGGGGCAGTGCGTCCGTAACCAGGGCAACGCCGACGACAGCCCCGACCTGAAGATCGTGGTGTGCACCACGGGCACCTTCCAGGTGCTCAAGCGGGTCGACGGCCGGACCTCGGGCGAGGCGGACGCCGAGGACAAGTGCAGCAAGGTTCCGAAGTACACCAAGTGGTACTTCTATGACAGCGAGCTGGACAGCCTCGACTTCGTGCTCTGCCTCAAGGAGTATGGCGCCGACTAGCGCTCTCTAGCGTCAGCCCTAGAGTTGGATATACGAGGCTTGAATACCGGACTCTAGCTTTTGGGCTAGACAGCCCGATACGGTGCTATCCGTGGATCCGGTCCGGAACCCGTACGCGCCCGGCGCCGGCCAGCGCCCACCCGAGCTGGCCGGACGCGGCCGCGAGCTGGACGCCTTCGACGTCGTCCTGGAGCGGGTGGCCCGCGGGCGCCCGGAACGCAGCCTGGTGCTGACCGGCCTGCGCGGCGTCGGCAAGACCGTCCTGCTCAACACCCTGCGCTCGGCCGCCATCGGGAGGCTCTGGGGCACCGGCAAGATCGAGGCGCGCCCCGACCAGTCGCTGCGCCGCCCCGTCTCGGCTGCCCTGCACATGGCGATCCGCGAGCTCACCCCGCATCACCGCAACCCCGACCGGGTCGACGAGGTGCTCGGCGTGCTCAAGGCGTTCGCCCTGCGCGCCAACGACGCGAACGCCAAGCTCCGCGACCGCTGGACGCCCGGCATCGACGTGCCGCCGGCCCGCGGGCGCGCCGACTCCGGCGACATCGAGATCGACCTCGTCGAGTTGTTCACCGATACCGCCTCGCTGGCCACCGACGTCGGCACAGGCATCGCCCTGTTCATCGACGAGATGCAGGACCTCGGCCCGGCGGACGTGTCCGCGCTCTGCGCCGCCTGCCACGAGCTGTCGCAGCTGGGTGCGCCGCTGATCGTGGTCGGCGCCGGCCTGCCGCACCTGCCGGCGGTGCTGTCCGCGGCGAAGTCCTACTCCGAGCGGCTCTTCCGCTACCAGCGCATCGACCGGCTCGACCGCATCGCGGCGGACCTCGCGCTGTGCGCTCCCGCGGCGCGCGAGGACGTCGAGTACGAGGCGAAGGCGCTCGACCTGCTCTACGAGAAGTCGGGCGGGTATCCGTACTTCGTGCAGGCGTACGGGAAAGCGACCTGGGACCACGCACCCACCTCGCCGGTGACCGCGGAGGACGTGCGGGTCGCCGCCCCGGAGGCCGAGGCCGAGCTGGCCGTGGGATTCTTCGGCTCGCGCTTCGAGCGGGCGACGCCGGCCGAGCGCGAGTACATGCGCGCGATGGCCTCGCTGTCCGGGGAGGCGGACAACGACATGGACGCGGCCGTGCCGACCTCGGAGATCGCGACGGCGCTCGGCCGGCGGCCCGCGAGCCTGTCCCCGGCCCGGGACGCGCTGATCAAGAAGGGCCTGATCTACTCCGGCGAGCGCGGGACGGTCGCCTTCACCGTGCCCCACTTCGGACGCTACCTGCGCACTCAGCCCTAGAAAGCATGCCAGGGGCCGGGGTAGTGCGCCTCGGTGCCGGCCAGGGCCAGCATCTGCCAGGCGTCGCCGAGGCCGGACCAGGGGCTGGTGATTCCGTACGGTGTGGCCGGCACGAACCCGAACCGCCGGTAGTAGGCGGGATCGCCGAGCACGAGCACCAGCCGCTCGCCGGCGTCGGCCGCCCGCCGCAGAACGTCCCGGATGACCGCCGCGCCCAGCCCGCGCCGCTGCTCGGCGGGCAGCACCGCGACCGGGCCGAGGGCGAGTGCCGGGTCCGCGCCGACGGCGATGCGGCTGAGCAGCGCGTGGGCGACGATCCGGCCGTCCTCCTCGGCCACGACCGACAGGGCGGGCAGCCACGCGGCGCTGTCTCGCAGCGCGTCGACCAGCCGCGCCTCGGCGTCCGTCTCGAAGGCCGCGGTCAGCACCGCCCGGATCGCGCTGTCGTCGCCCGGGCGCTCGGCACGGGTTTCACCACCGAACGGAGTCTCCACCGGTCGCACACTACGGACTTTCCACCGGGTGGAGATCGGGCGACGCGGGTATAACGAGGCTATGAAGCCCGTACGTGCCGCAGCCCGCGCCATGCTCGGTGCGATCTTCGTCGTCAGCGGAGCCCGCATCGTCCTCAACCCCGACTCGAAGGTCGCCACCGCGAAGCGGGTGACCGACAAGGTCGGCCCGATGATCGAGAAGCTGGATCCCCGCCTGCCGAGCGACGCGCGATCCCTGGTCAGGCTGAAGGCCGCGAGCGACGTCGCCGCCGGGCTGATGCTGGCCACCGGCCGGATGACCCGGCCGGCCGCCGCGGTCCTCGCCGCCGGGCTGGTGCCGACCACGGTCGCGGGACACTCGTTCTGGACCATGCCGCAGCCCGACCGCGGTCAGCACGAGACGCAGTTCCTCAAGAACCTGGGCCTGCTGGGCGGTCTGCTGCTGGCGGCGGTGGACACCGAGGGCAAGCCGGGCCTGCGGTACCGGACCAGTCACGCGCTCGACCGCTCCCAGCGGTCCGTGAGCCGTGCGGTCGACCGTTCGCAGCGGTCCGCCCGCCGGGCCGTCCGGACCGCGCGGCGCGAGGCGAAGATCGCCGCGGCCTCCGCGGCGGCCGCCCGCAAGCTGCCCATCTGAGGCACGGCCGCCGAATCACCAAATCGGACTTCTCGCCGTTAAGCGGTCATAGCACCGCAGAACAACGGGAGGTCGGGCATGCCCGCGACATCGGCGCGCCCGGCGACCTCTCGCGCCGCCGTGGTCGGGCTCGCCTGCATCGGCATCCTGGCCGCGATCACCACGATCGCCCAACGGTACGGGTTCAGCACCCTCGCCGTGGACCGCGGCGCCGTGGCGAGCTGGCTGGCCGGCGACGGGCTGTACGCGTACCAGGCGGCGGGCAGCCACCTGGGCACCGCCCTCCCGCCACCGGCCGCGCTGCTCGTCGCGCCCGCCGCCGTCCTGCCGCTCGCCGTCGCGGGCTGGTCGCTCGCCCTCGCCCAGGTGGCGGCGCTGGCCCTCGCGCTGATCGTCCTCGCCGGCCCGGTCGCCCGCCGCTACGGCAGCCGGCGCTGGCCGGTGGTGCTCGCCGCGGGAGCGCTGGCCCTGACCGTCGAGCCGGTACGCGCCGCGCTCGGCCTCGGCACCCTGGACCTGCTCGCCTTCGGCCTGGTCACCGCCGACATCGTCGCGCTGCGCCGGGGTGCCTGGGCGCGCCGCCGGGCACGCTGGTGGCCGCGCCGCCCGGCCGCCCCCTCGCCGGCTTCCTGGCCGCGCCGGGTGTGGATCGACGGGAGCTGGGCGGGGGCCGGTACGGGCCTGGCCACGGCGCTGACGGTCAGTCCGGTGTTCTTCGTCGCGTACCTGGCCGTGACCAAGCAGTGGCGTGCGGCGCTGACCGCCGCCGCGACAACGCTGACGGTCGGGGCCGGGGCGCTGCTCGTCGCCCCGCACGAGACGGCCGCCTGGGCCGGCGAGGTGCTGTGGCGCATCGACCGCAGCGGGCCGATCGACGCGCCGGCCAACCAGTCCCTGGCCGGCGTGCTGGCGCGGCTGTACGACTCGGCCACGACGCCGCTGCTGCTGTGGCTGTCGTTCTCGATGCTGCTGGTCGCGGTGGGGCTGATCCGGGCCCGGTCGGCGCACGCGGACGGCGACGAGGTGGCGGCCTTCACCGTGGTGGGGCTGACCGCGGCGATCGCCGGACCGGTGACCGGCACCCAGGAGCTGGTGTGGGTGCTGCCGGCGGTGCTGATCCTCGCCGACGCCGCGGCCCGGCGGCGCGCCTCGGTCCGCCATCGGTTGCCGGGACGCCGGCGGCACGCCGGTGCCGGCCTGGCCACCGCCGCGGTGCTCACCTACCTGCTCGTGGTGCTGGCTCCGATGGGGAACCTGACCGACCCGTTCTCCGGCAATTCGTACGCGCTGGCCCTGATCCTGCTGGTCAACGCCCTGCCGTGGCGGCCGGGCGCGGCACCGGCCGTGCCGGCCGACCCGTGGGTGACCCGGCGCCCGGCGACCATCCCGCCCCCGCGGGAACCCCTCGTCAGGGGCAGTTGACCCATTCCTCGGTGCCGTCGGTGAAGACCTGCCGCTTCCAGATCGGCAGCCGGGCCTTCGCTTCGTCGACGAGCCGGGCACAGGCCGCGAACGCCGCCGCCCGGTGCGCCGTGCTCACGGCCGCCACCAGCGCCACGTCCCCGATGCCCAGGGTGCCCACCCGGTGCGAGACGGCGACCGCGTAGACGTCGGGATCCGCCGCGATCTCCGCTGCCACCTCGCGGATGACCGCGGCCGCGCTGGGGTGGCCCTCGTACTCCAGCAGGGTCACGCCGCGGCCGTGGTCGTGGTCGCGGACGACGCCCTGGAAGGACACGACGGCGCCGGCCCGCGGGTCGGCGACCGCCTTCTCGTGCGCGGCGAGATCGAGCGCGGTCTCGCTGACCTCGGCGATCCGTACGGCGTCGGAACCGGTCATGGGCGCTCCCCGGGAGCCAGCGGAAGGGGCAGGAAGGACACGAGCTCGCCCGCGGCGGCCTGCCGGTCGGGACGCACGACGACGAAGCCGTGTGCCCGGGCGAGACCGCGCAGCATCGCCGAGCCGACGTGCCCGACGGGTGTGGCCCGGCGGCCGTCGGCGTCCAGGGCCGCGAGCGCCAGGTGGGTGTACGCACCCCGCCCCGGCACCGGCGCGGTCAGCTCGACCCGCGGCAGCGCCGGCAGCTCCCGCCCGTGCAGACCGGCGAGGAGCGGCGTCACCAGGGACACGAGCGCGATCACCGCCGACTGGGGGTTGCCCGGCAGCCCGGCGAGGAAGCGGGGCCGGCCGTCGGGGCCGGGCACCCGGGCGAGCAGCATCGGGAAGCCCGGCCGCACCGCGACGGTGTTCACCACGTACTCGGCGCCGAGGGAGGACAGGGCAGGGTGCAGGTGGTCGACGGGACCGTGCATGGTGCCGCCGGTCGTGCACACCACGTCGGCGACGGCGAGCCCCTGCCGGATCGCGTCGACGTGGGCCTCGAGGGTGTCACGCACCGGCCCCTGCACGGCGGCGGGATCCACGACCGCCCCGAGGCGGCGCAACCAGGCGGGAATCAGCGGGGTCAGCGAGTCGCGTACCCGTCCGGCGCCCGGTGGCCCGCTGGTCAGCAGCTCGTCACCGAAGACGAGCAACGCGGCGCGTGGCCGGGGGCGTACCGGAATGGTGTCGTGGCCGCAGGTGGCCGCCATGCCGAGCACCGCGGGGTCGACCGGCGTGCCGGCCGGCAGCAGCTCCTCGCCGCGATGGGCCTCCTCGCCCGGCAGCCGCCACTCGGGCTGCGGGCGCGGCGTGCCGCTCACCCTGCCCTGCGCGTCGCGGGTGGACTCCTCGATCCGCAGCACCGCCTCGGCGCCGCTCGGCACCATGGCCCCCGTGGCGATCTCCATGCACGTGCCGTCCTCGCCCAGCGACGGCGCGGTGTCGCCGGCGAGGATCCGTCCGACCGGACGCCACGGCGCCGGCCCCCGCACGGCCCACCCGTCGATGCTGGAGGTGGGAAAGGCCGGGAGGTCGGTCAGGGCGACCAGCGGCTCGGCGAGCGTGCGGCCGTCGGCCTCGGCCAGCGGCACGATCTCCGCGGGTCCGGCCGCTGCCCGGCCGGCCTCGTAGGCCAGGGTGCGGGCCTTGTCCCAGTCGATCGGCATGCTGTCTGCGCTCACCCGTGCAGCCTATGGTCGCCGCCGCGGATCTGCTCCACGGTGTGGACGAGGATCGGGCCCAGCACCGCGAGCCCGTCGCGGGCCCCACCGGTCGAGCCGGGCAGGTTGACGATCAGCGTGCGGCCGGCCACCCCGGCGAGACCGCGGGAGAGCGCGGCGGCCGGCACCTTGTCCCGGCTGTACGCGCGGACCGCCTCGGCGATGCCCGGCACCTCGAAGTCCAGCAGCGGCCGGGTGGCCTCCGGGGTCCGGTCGGTCGGCGTGACGCCGGTGCCACCGCTGGTCAGCACGACGTCGACCCCGTCGGCGACCGCGCCGCGCAGCGCTTCGGCGACCGGCGGCCCGTCCGGCACGACGACGGGCGGCGAGTCGACCTCGCAGCCGAGGTCGCGCAGGCCGGCGACGAGCAGGGGGCCGCTGGTGTCCTCGTACACGCCGGCGGCGGCCCGGTTGGAGGCGATGATGACGCGGGCGCGGATCACGGACGGTCCTCGGGGCGTACCCAGTCGCCGGTCTTGCCGCCCTCTTTGCGCAGGACGCGGACGGCCTCGATGCTCGCGGCCGGGTCGACGGCCTTGACCATGTCGATCAGGGTGAGGCCGGCGGTCGCCACGGCGGTGAGCGCCTCCATCTCCACACCGGTGCGGTCGGCGGTCTTCGTGGTGGCGACGATGTCCACACCGGACTCCGTGACGGTGAGATCGACGGCGACCCCGTGCAACCCGATCGGGTGACACAGGGGGATGAGGTCGGGTGTCCGCTTAGCGCCCATGATTCCGGCGAGGCGGGCGACGGCGAGCGCATCGCCCTTGGGCAGGCCGTCGCCGCGCAGCAGGGCGACGACTTCCGGGGTCGTGACCAGCCGTCCGGCCGCGACGGCGCGGCGGACGGTCACGGTTTTCCCCGATACGTCGACCATGCGGGCCGCCCCTTGGGCGTCGACATGGGTCAATTTCGCTGCGTTCGTCACATGGGTAGCTTATCGACCGGCAGGTGGTCTTGGAATTCGACGTGCCCGGGCAATGGCGCTTCGTCAGCGATCTCCCACTTTCCGTAGCCATTTCGGATCGCAATCCGTTCTACGCGGTGAATCGAGCCGGGGAGCGCTTTCGAGATTCGGCCGACCGGCCTGCAACGTCGTACATTCATACCTGCTCAACCCGGGGTCCAGGCTTTTCATGCCGTTTGAGGGGCATGACGGCAGGGCATCCGACCACTGCGGAGTGTCATTAACCGGTCACTCATTTGGTACATATCACGCGTTACTCGCATTTCGTGAAACGAGCGACAAATCCTACTTCCATCGTCGGTGTTCTTTTCCTAGTCTCTGGGTCAGAGAACGGAACCCGGATCTGATGGATTTTGTCGTAGGCCGGCTGAGAAAAGGCAGCTCGCCATTCGTGAAAGCGGAGGTGTCACAATGCGCGAACACACCTGGGAGTGACTTCCCCCCGTGAAGGCTCGCTACCGAGCGATGCCAAGGCATTGACAGCCCGTACGGGCAGCGGGGGACCATGGGGACATGGGGCGTCCGCGGTGAACGACGCGAAGACCGGCAAGCAGCTGCGGCTGTATGTCGGTCTAGTCGCGTGTGCGGGTGTCGGCTGCCTGGTCACATCGGTCTCCGACGTCCGGATGGTCCCGCCCGACAAGTTCCTCTTCCTGTCCGCGCTGTCCGTCATCATCGCCGTCGCCAGCGGCTCGATCATCAAGCTGCGGGTCCGGTCGGACATCCGCGCCTTCCCGGCCACCTCCGGATCGATCCTGCTGGCCATCGCCACGGTGCCGCTGCCGTGGGTGGTCATCTGCACCACACTGGGCGTCCTCGCCACCAGAATGCTCGTTCCGGAGCCGATCAAGGTGGTCTTCAACGTCGGTAAGGACGTCATCGCCGCCACTGCCGCCGCCTGGGTCGCGTTCGCCATCGGCATCCGGCCCGCTGCGGACATCGACATCCGGATGCCGTCCGTTCCGCTACTGATCGTGGGTCTCACCGCGGCAGCACTCGCGTACGCCGTCGTCGACGACCTCCTCGGCAGCACGGTGATCTCATTGGCGACCCGTGTCCCCTGGCGGCAGGCGCTGCGCCTGAGTTGGGACGTGGTACTGCGGATCCGCGGCGTCAACATCGTGCTGGCGCTGATCACCGCGCTGGTCGTCGAACGGGAGCAGCTGTTCGTCCTGACCATGGTGCCCACCCTGGTGGCGTTGCAGCTCGCCGCCAAGAACAAGATCCGCCAGCGCGCGGATCAGGAAGCCTGGCAGCGCCTCGCGGCTACCACGGACCGGCTCAACGTCACCGACCTCACCGCAGTCCTGCACGTTGCGGTCACCCTCACGCCGGAGCTGTTCTCCGCGGACGAGGCCGAGATCGAACTGTCCGACGTGGACCCGCCGCGTCTGGTCCGCGGATCCGCCGGACGGCTGCGGTACGAGGGCACGGTGGCTCGCGCACCCGCCCGCGACGGGTTCACCATCGAAGCGGGTATCGACGGTCCCGACGGTCCGACCGGAGTGTTCCGCCTTCGGCTCCCCAAGCCGGTCAAGCTCAACGAGTCCGAGAAGTACAAGCTGCAGACCTTCGCCTCGTCGCTGTCCACCGCGATCGGGAACGCGCGGGCGTACGCGGAGCTCAAGCGGATCAACGCGGAGAACGCGTACGCCGCCACCCACGACCCGCTGACCGGACTCGCCAACCGCCGCAAGCTCCTGGACGAGGCGAACCAGTTCTTCACCCGGCGGACGCCCGACGGGATGTTCGCGATGCTGCTGATCGACCTCAACCACTTCAAAGAGGTCAACGACACCCTCGGGCACGCCGCCGGGGACGAGGTGCTCCGCGAGGTGGCGCACCGGCTGGAGCACGCCGCTCCGACCGGCGACCTGGTGGCCCGGCTCGGCGGCGACGAGTTCGCGGTGCTGCTGGCCGGCCTTCCCGCCCCGGCTGTCGCCACCCGCCGCGCCGCCGACCTGCTCGCAACGCTCGAGCGGACGATCGAGGTCGACGGCATGCAGCTCACGATCGAGGCCGCCGGCGGCATCGCGCTCGCGCCCGGCAGCGGCGGTGTCGACGAGCTGATGCGCCGCGCCGACGTGGCGATGTACGAGGCGAAGCGGACCGGCCGCCGGACCGCGACGTACGCCCACGCCCGCGACACCGCGGACGTCGGGCGGCTGGTGCTGGGCGGCGAGCTCACCCGGGCCGTCACCCGGCGCGAGTTCGTCGTCGACTTCCAGCCGATCGTCGACCTGGCCAGCGGCGAGGTGGTGTCCGCCGAGGCGCTGGCCCGCTGGCACCACCCCGAGCACGGCGATCTGACGCCGATGCAGTTCCTGGAGACCGTCGAGCGCTCGGGGCAGCTCCCCGCGTTCGCCGACGCGGTCCTGGAGGAGTCGCTGACCGCGCTGGGCTCCTGGCGGGAAGCCGGCTTCGACCTGCCCGTCGCCGTCAACGTGTCGCCGCGCAGCCTGCTCGATCCCACCTTCCCGGCCACGGTGCTGGAACGGCTCGCCTCGCACGGCGTACCGGCCGACCGGCTCGTGCTGGAGCTCGCCGAGACGCTGACGCTCAGCCAGCTGGAGGTCGTCGACCGGACCCTGCACGAGCTGCGCGACGCCGGCGTCCGGCTGGCCCTCGACGACTTCGGCACCGGTGTCTCCTCGCTGTCCGTGCTCTCCCGCATCCCCGTGCACCAGCTCAAGATCGATCGCGAGTTCGTGGTGGCGGTGGAGACCTCCACGGAGGCCGCCGCGGTCGTCCGGTCGACCGTCGACCTCGCGCGCAGCCTGCACCTGATCGTGGTGGCCGACGGTGTGGAGAGCGAGCCGCAGCGGCACGCGCTGTGGGAGCTGGGCTGCCTCACCGGGCAGGGACACCTGTTCGCGCGGCCGATGCGGGCCGGCCGGATGCTGTCCACCCTGCAGCGCGGGTCCGGCGGCCGGCCGGGCTTCCTCGCGAGTCCGCTGCACAAGGCCGGTTCGGTGGTCCGCATGGCGCGCCACCGGACCCCGAGATCACCTCTGCCACACTTGCCTGCGTGAGGGTGCTCCGCCGGGTCGACAGCGCCGCCGACGGCCTCGGTGCCGATGTGGCGCTCTACGGGCTCGCCGCGATCTTCGCCCTGGTCACGGCGCTGACCTCGACGCTGCTGCCGCACCGGGCCTGGGGCGGCATCGCGGCGTGGGGCTACCTGGCCGCCTTCCTCGTGGCCGGGATGCAGCTGGTCCTGCGGCGGCCCGCGCTCCGGATGTCGCTGACCTGGGCGGTGTGGGGCGGCGTGGCCCTCCTCCCGCTGGTGGTGCAGGCCGCACAGCGGGCGGCGGGGCGCACCGACCGGGCCCAGGAGGAGGTCCTCGTCGTCGAGCACATGGGGGAGCGGCTGGCCCACACCGGGACGCCGTACCTCGGGCCCGAGGCGATCAGCGCGTTGCCGCCGGGGGAGCAGCTGCTCGGCTATGCCCCGTACCAGCCGGGAATGGCCCTGTTCGGCCTGCCTCGCGCCGCCTTCGGCGACATCTGGTGGACGGACGCGCGGATCTGGTTTGCGCTGGTCACCGCGGCCGCGCTGGTCACGGCCGTGCGCCTGCTGCGGTCTTCACCGGTACGCGCGGTGCAGTTCGCGACGGTCCTCCCGATCTGCGCGCTGACCCTCGCCACCGGCGGCGACGACCTGCCCGTGCTGGCGTTGTCCCTGCTCGCGCTGGCGTGCTGCGCGACCGACCACTACCGGGCCGCCGGCATCGCCGTGGGCGCCGCCGCCGCGCTGAAGCTCTTCGCGCTGCCAGTCCTTGCCGTGCTGCTGGTGCTCGCCTTCACCACCGGCAACCTGCGCCGCCTCCTGCCGGGCGCGCTCGGCCTGCCCCTGCTCACCCTGCTGCCGGCTCTGCTGGTCGACGGGAACGCCCTCGTCGAGAACGTCGTCCGCTTCCCGCTCGGCCACGGTCTCGTGACCAGCCCGGCGCAGTCGCCCTTCCCCGGCTACCTGATCTCCCAGGCGCTGCCGGGCGGGCGCTACGTCGCGGCCGCGCTGCTGGCCGCGGCGGCCCTGACGATCGCCGTCCTGCTCGTCCGCCGTCCGCCGGTCACCGCGGCCACGGCGGCACTGTTCTGCGGGTACGGGCTCCTCGCCGCGATCCTCCTGATGCCGACGACCCGCTTCGGCTACCTGCTCTACCCGCTGGCGTTCCTCGTGTGGTCGCCGGCCCTCATCTTCAGCAGACGCACAGGAACAACGGCACCACGCGGTGACACGGCCTTGTACCGTTTGTGAGATGCAGATGACCTGTCCCAAGTGTCACGGCGAGATGCGGGTCTACGAGCGCAGCGGCGTCACCGTCGACCAGTGCACCGAGTGCCGCGGCATCTTCCTCGACCGCGGTGAGCTGGAGAAGCTCTTCGAGGCCGAGGCCAACTGGAACAGCCGCCAGGCACAGGCCGGCACGCCGCCGCGCCCTGCCCAGGCGCCGCCCGCACCCGCCCCGGGCGGTTACGCACCACCGCCGCCCCCACCGGCCCACGGTGGTGGCTACGCGGCCCCGCCGCCTCCGGCCTACGGGCAGCCCGCCTACCCGCCCGCCGCGCCGGCGTACGGTCACGGCCCCCAGTACGGCCACGGCGGCTACCACGGCCACTACCGGCACGGCGGCCACGGCTACCACGGTCACTACCGGCGCCGGAAGAGCTTCCTCAACGAGCTCTTCGACTAAGTTGAGCCTGGCAGCCGCCTACCCGGGCATCACGGCCGTGGTCGCCGAGCTGGGCGACGCGGACCTGCTGCTGCCGACGGGCTGCCGCGGCTGGACGGTCGCCGACCTGCTGCTCCACGTCACCCTCGACGCGCAGCGGGCGCTGGTCGCGCTGCACACACCCGCCGAAGGGCCGCCCGACGTCGACTTCGTCTCGTACTGGCGAGATTTCCCGAGCGGTGACGACGCCGACGCCGCGGCGGCCCACGGGCAGTGGGTCCGCCGCGCCGCCTCGGCGTTCGAACGGCCGTCGGGTGTCGTGAGGCTGTGGACCGAGACCGCCGGCGCGGCCGTCCACGCGGCGAGCACCGCCGACCCGGCGGCTTTCGTCAGCACGCAGGGCCACGTCCTGGCGGTGCCGGACTTCGTGGCGACGCTGGTCACCGAGGCGGTCGTCCACCACCTCGACCTGATCGTGCACCTGCGGGACGCCGCCGGGCCGTCGGAGGAAGCGGTGGGAGTCGCCCTGTCCACCATGGAGGGCCTCGCCGGTCCTCTCCCGGCGCGATGGTCCACGGCCGAAGCCCTGCGCAAGAGCACCGGACGCGAAGAGCTCACCGCCGCGGACCGGCAGGTGCTGGGCGAGCGCGCCGGGCGGTTCCCCGTGCTCGGCTGACGGCCGCTACCAGGTGCCGTCGTCGCGTACCCGTTCCGCCGGCCCCTCGCCGGTGAGCAGGCTGAGCAGACCCTCGTCGAGGCTCGCGCCGAGATACCACTCGCCGCCCTGGTCCAGAGCGAACAGCCGCCCGCGCTCGTCGATCGCCACGATGGCGTCACCCTTCGCCTCGACCCCGAGCGGGAACAGCGGCACCCCGATCACCTCGCCGAACTCTCCCAGCACATCCGCGGTGTGCGCGGCCGCCGCCGGCTCGAGCGACAGCCACCGCACCTGCCGCTGCACACCCGGCATGCGCAGGCCGCAGAAGAGCCCGGGAAAGTCCATGATCGCCGCGCGCGCCGCGGGAAACAGCCGGTGCCGGTAGCGCCGGCCCGGAACGGAGACGACATCGTCGATGATCCCGTCGGCGAGCGCCTCCGCCACCATCCGATGCGTCGGTCGCCAGCCGGCGTCCGCGAGCGCGCCCGCCACGACGTCCGGGAAGCGCCCCGGCTGCGCCACATTCTCCGAGTACGGCCGGAACGGCTCGACGAACGCCAGGTGCGACCACGGCAGAAGCGCGAAGTCCACCAGAGTGACCAGGCATGACTCGCACGGCCGCGCCTGCGTCCCGGCCAGCGGATCACCCTTCTCCCGGATCAGGTACGCCTCGAAGTCGGCACCCCGCAACCAGGCCCGCGCCTCGTCGAGCGTCAACGGGACCTCACGCCCGCGATCGGCCTCGTGCAGCACATCCGACAGCACGATCAGCTCGGCGTGGCGCTCGGTGCCGCGTACCCGGGAACCCGGATCCATGGCGGCCAGCTGGCGCGCGACCAGCGGATGGTGGTCGATGCGCTGATCGCCCTTCGCGCCGCGAGCGATGAAGAGGCGTCCGTCCACAGTGAGGTGTGCGGCGGTGGTGGGCGACGGCCGGCGACGGGCGTTACGTCGCAGCTCCACCTCGGGATCGACGGTCCGCCGCCGGGCGGCCACCTCGGGCTGCTGACGGCGGTAGAGCTCGGCGACGACCGCGACGGGCACCCCCGGGAACGTCGACAACGCGCCGGTCTCACGGTCGATCACGGTCCGCACGCCGTCACCGGGAATCGGCAGCACGGTCGGCGGCTGCTTCGTCCACACCACGAAGCCGAGGTCGAACTCGCTCACCATCGGCGTGCACTCGTACCCTCGGCGCTCGGACTCGCTGCGCGCCCAGCCGGCGGCGATCTCCTCGGCCTCCGCCAGCGTGATCATCCGGCCTCCTCGTGTGCCATCCATGTGCGGGGTGAAGTTACCGGACCACACCGCGTTGCGTCGCCCGGTAGGGTCAATCTCCGTCGATGGATGCGGAAAGGGGGAGACCGTGGCCGAGACCGCGGACCGCGACGCCAACCACGCCCTGCGGGCGCGCTTCGACGACGTGTACGGCCGCTACCAGCGCCTGCGGTCCGATCTGGACGGCATCCAGCGCCGCCTCGCCGGCCTGCGGGTCAGCGTCGACTCCGAGGACGGGCTGGTCCGCGCCACCGTCGGCGCCCGCGGCCAGCTCCTCGACCTGAGCCTCGACCGCCGCATCTACCGCGACATGGACGCCGCCGAACTGAGCCGCACCATCGTGACGACCACCGCCCGAGCCGCGGCCCGCGCCGCCGCCGAGGTGCAACACCTCATGGCGGGCTACCTGCCCGCCGACTCGGGCCCGATGCGGTTCCTGCGCGACGACGACCTCGGCTCGCTGCTGCACCGCCAGGACGAGCTCATGCGCGAGACGGACCCCGGCCATGAGTGAGCTGTGGCTCGACCCCGACCGGGCCGCCGACGGCGGGCGAGACCTGGCCGCGGCCGGCCGCCATCTCGGAGAGCTGCGCACCAGCGCCGGCGCGGACGTGGCGGCACAGAGCGGCGCCCGCCCCTGGGGCACCGACGACATCGGCCAGGCCTTCGACCGCAACTACCGCCCGATCGAACAGCAGGTCCTGCAAGCCTGGGAAAGGCTCGGCGGCTACGTCGAAGGCCTCGGCGACGCGGTGGTCCAAGCCGTCCGCGAGGCCACGCAGACAGACCACAACGCATCGGTACGCGTGGAGCACACATACAGGAAACGGTCGTGACGGTCCTCCCCAGCCCGATCCCGCACCCGCTGGACTACTGCCCGTTCGACGTGCCCGGCTGGGCGTACGAGGCGCTCGAGTGGGTGGTCGGCTTCGACTGGCCGGAAGGAAACGAGAAAGCCACCTGGGACGTCGCCGACCGCTGGTACGCAATCGCCGGCAGCCTCACCACCCCCCGCGACGAGGCGTTCGACGCGGCAAGCCGGGTGATCGCCGGCTACGGCGGCGCAGGGGTGACGGCGGAAGCCTTCATCGGCGCCTGGGACCGGGTCGCCGTCGAGGACCGCGCCCCCCTGATCTCCCTGCTGGAGATCGCCGACGAGCTGGGCAGGCTGGTCGAGGAATGCGGCTGCGACATCGAAGGCGCGAAACTCGAGGCCTGGATCGAGATCGGCCTGTTCCTCATCGAGCTCATCGGCATGGCGGTCGCCGTGGCCCTCACCCTGGGCGCGGCATCCCCGGCGGCGGGCGGCCTGATCGCCGCCACCCGCCTGGCCATCCAGCAGATCTTCAAGCGCCTCGCCGACCAGCTCGGCCGCAAAGCGATCAAGAAGACCCTCAAGGAAGCGGGCGACCGCGCGGCGAAACAGCTGACCACCCGCGAAGGCCTCAAACACCTCGGCCGCGAAGCGCTCGCCGAAGGCCTCGACGAGATGCGCGAGGAGGCGGCGACCAACGCCGGCATCCAGCTCCACCAGAACTCGACCGGACGCGCGGACGGCCTGGACTGGAAAGACCTGGGAACGTCGGCGGCGGGCGGCTTCGCCGGAGGCTTCGCGGCGTCGGGGGCGGGGGTCGGGGCGGGCTCGCGCACGGGCATGGTCCGGGGGATGGGCGCGGAGGTGCTCGGGGAGTACGGCGGAGCGGCGGTCAGCGGGGATCTTCCGGATCTGGAAGGGGTGGCGAAGGCGGCGAGCTCCGGGGCTTCCGGCGCGGCGTTGGATGCTACGAGGTCGGGGGTGGAGGAGTCGCTGGCTGGGGGGTTGGAGGTTCCTGAGCTGACGGGGGATCCGCTCGATGTGGGGGAGGAGGCCGGAGCTCCGTGGGGGACCGAACCCGCCGCCGCATCATCGCCGGACGCCACGTCGTCTGTTCCCTCGCCATCGTCGCCGTCGACCTCTCCGCCCTCGATCCCTTCTCCTTCGCCGTCGACCGCTTCTTCTGCCCTTTCGCCGCTTTCCGGGTCATCGTGGGAGCCTGACGCCACCGTGTCGGGCGACCACACCGCGCTAGGCCACGCACATCCGGCGAATGACTCGGCCGCTGTTACCTCGCCGGCGGGTGGGTCACCGGTGCTGGCCCGGGAAACCGGCGCGCTGTCGACTGGGACCGTCCCGCATCAGGGCCTTGCGCGGGACACCGGAGTTGCACCTCCTTTCGACTCCGGCGACACCACCGTGGACTCGTCCGGGCCACGGGACACCATGCACACCGCACCATCTGCGTCTCGTGACAGTTCAGCGTCTGGGCGGGACGCCGCTCCTCCTTCGGGCCCTGGGTCGGCTCGGGAAGCGGTGGGGCAATCCCAGGCGTCGGTCGACTCCGGAAAGTCCGGCAGACCGGTGGGTGTCGCGCCCATGGGGCCCGGCGGCTCCATCAACCCGGGCAGCCCTGCCAACTTGGGCGGGCCGGCTAACCCGGCCACCCCCGCTAACACGGCAGGCCCCGCCAACCTGGTCAACCCGCCCACGCCGACCAACCCGGGTACCGCCACCAACCCGACCACCCCCGCGAACCGGACCATCCCGACCGCCCCCGCCACCCCGGCTACCCCCGTCACCCCGGCAGGCCAGGCCAACCCGGCGACCCCCGCCAACCCAGCTACCCCCGCCAACCCGGGGACCCCCATCAACCCGGCCACGCCCACCAACCCCGCCAGTCCCGGCCACTCCTCTGCGGGAACGGGTCGCGACGAGCGGCCGGGGGCGCTCAACGGGGCTGTGCCCGTACCGTTGTTTCTGGCGGCGGCCGATCCTGGCGTGACCGCCGGGGAGTCGCCGGAGGCGGCGCGGTATTTCGAGTTCTCGTGGCGGCAGCGGGCCGCTTATGCCGAGTTCCGGCGGCAGGACCGGATCGATGCGCTGCAGCAGAAGGCCGAGAGCTCCCGGCGGCGGGCCCGGCTGGCGCGCCGGTCCGCGCGGATCGCGAAGTACCTGCGGCGTGATCCCGGACTGGGACAGTTCCTCGACGCCGACGCGGCTGCCGCGACGCAGGCCGCCGCCCGGGCCGAGGCGCAGCTCAGCGATCTGCGGGACCCGGCCAAGACGGCCGGTAGCGAGACGGTCACGACGGTCGAGCCGCAGGACTGGCATCGCGCCAACCGGGACAGCGGGCGGCTCGCGCCGGGCGGCGTGTCGCTGGAGGACCGGTCCGCGCTCACGGGAAGCGATCATCCGCCGCCGATCAACCGGACGCGCCGCTACGGGCATCGGATGGGCCTGCGCACGCCGCTCGCCCGGCACCAGCTCGATCTCGAGAACGCCGTGCCGCGTGACGCTGCCGGGCACCCGGTGCGGGCGGCGGACCCGCGTACCCCGTACTTCCGGCTGGTCAACGACGGCGGCCCGGCGGCCGACCCGACCCGCGCGATCAACTGCCAGGACTGCGTGCTGTCCTTTTTCGACACGTACGTCCATGGGCGGCCGCGCGTCTCGGCCCCGCGCACGTTCGACGCCTACCGGGACGGGGATCCGCAGCGACCCCAGTACGGCGAGGAGCTGGGCTCCGAACGGGTGGAACACGCCACGGGCGGCCGTCTGCAGTCGCTCTGCCCGCCCGTCGCCGCGGATGATCCGGTTTCGGCGCGCCGGCAGGTGGACCAGGCGCTCGGTGCGGTGTCCGCACAGCTGCTGGCCGGCGGACACGGGTCGTTCGCGTTCCTGGTCGGCGCCTGGGAGGGCGGCGCGGCGCACGCCTGGGCCGCGGTCAACCAGAACGGCGAGATCCTGTTCCTCGACCCGCAGTCGGGCCTGATCGCCCCGCCGGGCACCGCCCTGTACGGCCACCACGGCACCCCGCACCCGGGCAACGTGATCGCGCTCGACGCCCTGGTGGTGAACGGCCGCGGTAACCCGATGCCGTTCCCGGACCAGCCGGACGGACTGTGGCACCCCCAGCGCCCCACGCTGTCGTCTCCGCAATGGGCACACGAGGGTCCGGACCCCGCGCCGCCGCCCGAGCCGGAGCCCGCTCCCGCCCCGCCACCCGAACCGCCACCGACCCCTCCCTGGCCGCGCGTACCGGCACCGCGCCACCCCATCGACGAAGCCCGCTCTTCCCCCGACCGCGACCTGATCGCCGAGGCGTTCGAACCTTTCACACCGACACCGTCCACCCACCGTCGCGCATCTCCACCCCCGGACGACGACGCCGAACGCCGCAACCACCGCGACTTCATCACCCACATCCGCGCCGCCCACGAACAGAACCGCCGCGACGACCACGCCGCCTACCTGATCAGCCTCGCCGAAACGCAACGCGCCACCATCCACGACCTGCAGACCCGGGCCGACACCGCAGACCGCGAGGGCATCACCGTGCGAGCCGACCAGCTCCGCGCCGACGCCCGCCGCACCTGGCAGGACGTGCAAGACCTCGAGACCCAAGTTGATTCGGTACGCACGGGAGCAACCGCACCGCCCCGCACCGACATCGACCCGCCGGACTGGGCACGCCTGAACGACGACATCGGCACCCCGGCCCACGCCGGCATAGAAACCGGCGACCAGTCAGCACTCACCGGCGACGACGATCCGCCCCCCATCGACCGCACCCGCCCGTACGGGAAACGCGGTGGCCTCCGCCCGCCTCTCGCCGTACACCAGAAAGACCTGGAGCGGGCAATGCCGCGACAGGCGGACGGCCGGATCCAACGCCTGGCCGACCCCCGAGCGGGCACCTGGTTCGCCCTGGCCAACGACGGCGGCCCAGCAGCCGACCCCACCCGATCCATCAACTGCGTCGACGGCGTCCTCTCCCTGTTCGAAACGTACGTCCACGGCCGCCCCCGAGTTTCGGCCCCAAGAACCTTCGACGCGTACGCAGAAGGCGACCCGACCCGCCCCCTCGGCGCCGAAGAAGCCGGCCTGTCCCGCATCGAACAAACGGTCGCCGGCGAATTCCAAGGCCTCTGCCCGTACGTCGGCGCAATGCCCCCGGACCAGGCAAAATCCGCGGTCGACAAGGCCATGACCAACCTGCACAACCACCTCTACAACGCAGGCCACGGAGCATTCGCCTTCATCGTGACGGAGTCGGAACAAGGCACGGCCCACGCCTGGACAGCCGTCAACCAGAACGGCACCGTGCTGTTCCTCGACCCCCAAACAGGCCGAATCTCAGAGACCACCCCGCTCTACGGGCACGGCGGAAGCCCAAGCCCGGACAACATCGTCTCGATGGACGCCCTGGTCGTCGACAACACAGGACGCCCGGCGCCGCTGCCATACCACCAAGCAGGCTTGTGGAGCCGGTCCAACCTCGAACCCACGGGCGCCGCCAACGAACCGTCGGAGACGCTTTCCGATCCGCTCACCGCAGCACAAGTGGCCGAACAGAAGCTCTTCGCGAGCCTGACGTCGGAACAGCGGACCGCGTTGGAGGCCTCGACCCGCGAGGCCCAGCGAGTGGCGGACCTCGAACTGACGGCGATGCGATCCCTCGCCGCCGCAGTAGACGGCAAGGTCGAGGACGAGAAATACCGGGTCAAGTCTTTGCCCTCGTTGGCCCGCAAGTTCACGCAGCGGCAAGCCCGCAAGGCCACGACCGTCGACAGATTCCTCGAAGAAGCGAACGATCGCGTCCGGTTCTCGGTGAAGTTGCCCGAGTCCGGCTACGGCGAGCGCCTCAACAAGGCGATCACGCTGCTGAAGTCCGAGGGTTACGAGGTCCTGGAGGCTGCAAGCTTCTGGGGCGACGGAAGAGGGCGCCACAACGGGCTGAACCTAACCGTGAAGAACCCCGCCGGCTTCCGGATGGAACTCCAGTTCCCCACCGAAAGATCGCGCGACGTCGGCAAGCAGACCCACGACCTCTACGAGATCGTGCGCCTGGCCTCGAAGGACATCACGGAGATCGAGCAGGTCGAAGCATTCCTGGGCATCCTCGCCATCAACAAGCTGCACGACATGCCCGCCCACCAGCCGAGCGACATCACGATCGCCGACCTCGTCCCGGTCGACACCTCGCTGGCACGTTGGGTGAGACACGACCCAGGCCAGAAGGCGTGGATCGCATACCGTACGGCCGTAGCGTCAGAAGGAATGACGCTGCACGAGGCACTCGAGCAGTGGGGACTGGTGCCAGAGGACGCACCGGGCATAGAAGGGTGGGAAGCGGCCGATGAGCGAGCCGACCTTCGACTACCAGGCGTTCCTCGACGAACCGGGATCGAGCAAGGTGACGAGCCTGATCGCGTATCGCCGCCAAGCGAGACCCCTCCAAGCGGTGATATGGCACGCCTCGAGGAAACAATGGATCTACGCCCCCGCGCTGGCGGCTGGACTCCTGTTCGACGATTCATCCGCGAACGAGTCCATGGCAGTCGACCGGCCGACAGCGGAGCAGATGGCTCGCCAGCACCTCCACACGAACCTGCCGACGACGCAGGAGCTGGAAGCGATGTGCGCGGAGGGCGAGAGGATGGGCTGGGACTACGGACCACCCCCGGAGTAGCGCCGGACGACAATAATCGCTTCGATCCGGAGGGAGTGGAACGTCGACTTCTCGATTCGCTCAGCAACGCTGATCGCACCGTCATCATCGCCGCTGTCGCGGAGGCTCGTGAGGCGGCCAGTCGTATCTCCGCCGGCCTGCACCAAGCGGTGGTCGCCCTTCGTTCAGGCCGCTGGTCCGAGCCACCCCAGATCGTCGGCGAGGAACATCGCGTCAAGACCGAGCATTCGCTCGCTCGGGCCTTCGCCATCGAGGCCGAGTTCGAAGACCTGGATGTGCATGCCTTTGTGGCGGATACCAAGGACCGCGTTCGGTTCTCGATCCAGGTGTCCGAGCAGGAGTACGTTGCCGCGGTGGAAGCCTCGCTCGAGGAGCTCCGAACGGCCGGTTACACGCCGGGCAAGATAGTCAACTTCTGGAATGCCGAAGGTCGCCATAACGGCCTGAACGTGACGATGACCGATCCCACAGGTTTCACGTTCGAGCTGCAGTTTCCGACTGCGCTGTCCCGCTCGGTTTCCATCTCGACACATAAGGCGTACGAGACCCTGCGGCTCAGACGAGCACCGGCGGTGCGGCGGGTTCGAGCACTGCTGGAGATGGTCGGGGCCACTCGTGCTGCTCGAATGGCAGAACACCAGCCGGATGACCTCGAACGCCTGCCGATCACGAAGACCGTCGACACGACCATCCGAGGCTCGATGGCGAAGGAACCGGCGATGTGGCGCGAGTACGCTCGCCACCTGGAGCGGTCGGGCAGGTCGATCGACGAGGAACTCGCGCACTATGGACTGACCCGAGCTGATGTACCCGGCACGACCAGGACGGATGGCGAAGATGACCAACAGGCCGTTCGACTATCAGACGGTCCTGAAGTCGGATATGTCCGGAGCGATCACGAGCTTGATCGCTTACCAGGTCCTAGCGGAGAGCCCGTTCCAGGCCGTGATCTGGAGCGTTCCGAGGAAGGCGTGGATCTACGCTCCCGGTCTGGCGGTGCCGATGCTCTACGACGACAAGTACCAGGGCAGAACTCAGCCGGTCGATCGGCAGACGGCGGAGCAGATCGCGCGGGACGTTCTGCAGACGGAGTTGCCGAGCGAGGAGACCCTTCTCAAGATGTGCGAGGAGGGCGACCGGATGGGCTGGGAGTTCGGCCCTCCTCGTCAATAGACCCTGGTTCCACCGCCACCAATGTCCGGCTCGGACAGACGCTCAGCCCGCTCGGTTCGGACTTCGCGCCAGGTGCTCACTACCTGGACCTTCTCGAGTGCGAGCACCAACGCCGGCAGGCCGAGCGGCTCGGGGATTCGTACGATGTGCGGGCTCTTGGGCCTGGTGTCGGACCGGATGTCATCGTTCGGTCCGACGGAACCGATGCCGGATCGTACGGTGTTCTTCAATGGCTGGATCCGAACGATCCCGCTACCCAGGGCGAATCTGACTTCTCGCGGCGGGTGGAGCAGCGGCTGCGGCAGCCGTTCGGGACGGATTCCCGGGTCGCTGTGGTTGTCGTTGACGGGCGGGACGTCGGGCTCACGATCGACGGGGCTGTGCGGGGCATGCGACAGGTCTTGCGGTTCTGGCGGCAGCAGGGATGGGACACCCGGCCGGAGCAGCGCTTGATCGTCTTTACCGGTGATGACGGTTCCGTCGTCTGGCGGGGCGACACGGGGACGATCAGTGTCAGCTTGTGAGCAGCCCTTCGTCGCTGCCGGCGGCCGCGCCCGTCAGACGATGGCCATGTCGACGAAGCGGGACAGGTGGAGCTGGGCTGCCACCGTCACCGTGTCGGTCGGGCCGTTACGGTGCTTCGCCACGATGAAGTCTGCTTCGCCGGCTCGGGGGGATTCCTTGTCGTAGTAGTCGTCGCGGTGCAGGAGCAGGACCACGTCGGCGTCCTGCTCGATCGAGCCGGATTCGCGGAGGTCGGACAGCTGGGGGCGCTTGTCCGTGCGTTGCTCGGGGCCTCGGTTCAGCTGGCTGACCGCGATCACCGGGCATTCGATCTCCTTGGCCAGCAGCTTCAGGCCTCGGGACAGCTCGGAGACCTCCTGCTGGCGGCTTTCCGTCTTCTTCGGCGATGTCATGAGCTGGAGATAGTCGATCACCAGCAGCTTCAGGTCGTGGCGTTGTTTGAGGCGGCGGGCCTTGGCTCTGATCTCCATCAGGTTCATGCTCGGGGTGTCGTCGACGAAGATGGGTGCTTCGCTGATCTCGCCCATGCGGCGGGCGAGCTTGGTCCAGTCGTCGTCGGAGAGCTGGCCTGAGCGCAGGGAGTGCAGAGGTACGCGTGCTTCCGCGGAGAGCAGGCGCATGACCATCTCGATCTTGCTCATTTCGAGGGAGAAGATGGCGCTGGCGCAGTTGGACCGGATTGCCGCATTGCGGGCGAAGTCCATGCTGACGGTCGACTTGCCGAGACCGGGGCGTCCCGCCACGATGATGAGCTGACCGGGGTGCAGGCCGTTGAGGAGCCGGTCCAGGTCGGCGAAGCCCGTCGGTACGCCGGTCATCATGCCGCCCGACGCGCCGACGGCCTCGATCTCGTCGAGGGTCGGCTGCAGCATGTCGCCCAGCGTGGCGAAGTCCTCGCTGACCCGGTTCTCGGTGACGTCATAGATCGCCTGCTGGGCCAGGTCGACGATGTCGTCCACGTCACGGCCCCCGTGGCCGTTGGCGCCGTACCCGAGCTGCACGATCTTGGTGCCGGCCTCCACGAGCCGGCGCAGGACGGCGCGCTCCGACACGATGCGCGCGTAGTACGAGGCGTTGGCCGCGGTGGGCACGCTCTCGATCAGGGTGTGCAGATACGGCACGCCGCCGATGCGCTGGAGGTCGCCGGAGTCCGCCAGCGCCGCCGCCACCGTGACTCCGTCGGCGGGTTCGCCCCGGCCGTACAGGTCGAGAATGATGTCGAAGATCGTGGCGTGCACCGGGCGGTAGAAGTCGTGGGTCTTGAGGATCTCGACCACGTCGGCGATGGCGTCCTTGGACAGCAGCATGCCGCCGAGCACGCTCTGTTCGGCGGCGATGTCCTGGGGCGGCGTCTTGTCGAAGCCGCCGTCGCCCGGGGAAGGGGCGCCACCGCCCGGGGGTCGTCCACCGCCCTGGCGTCCGCCGGGAGACTGCGGCCGGGACTCCGGCCGTGCGTCATCGGTGATCGACACTCCGACCTCCCCCTTCTCGCCTGCGTTGCCCGCCGGCCGCCCGCCCCGGTCGATCAGACAACCTGGGTACGACACTTTCGGGTGAGTGCGTCCCCGGCTGGGTGACCCGGACCACCAAACCCCCCAAAACGCCGGAACCACCGGACCGGATCGGCCCGAGGGCGTGATCCGGCGCCGGTAACCATACGAACCCGCACGTCATCGGCCCAAGCAGGCCGGTGGACGAGTCTCGGGACAACCTGTGGACAACCTGGCCCGTCCTGTGCGCCGCCTTGTGCACAGCCTGTGTACAACGCTGGGGGCAGCGTCCCGTTGCGCCTTTGTGACCTGCGAATTCTTCGTCCCCACGGTGTGGAGAGAACAAAAAGGTGCCGGTCGTGACGAAGCCATCGCCCTAGGGCGTTGCAGATCCGGGGAACGCACGTCACGCTTTTCAGGTGGACCAACGGGAGTGGGACTACGGCGCCCGCCTGCCGCGCGAAAGGAGCGGTGCGGAGCCTTGGTCACCCCCGAAGGGCCCGGAAAGTCCTGATTCGTCCCAGAACGTGGATCCTGGGGCCGCCGTCTGGGGCACCGGATCCGTCGCCGACACCGGCAGCATGCAGCCCATTCCCGAGGCTGTCGCGTGGTCGCTGCGCGCCGAGGCCTGGGCGCAGAACGAGGATCAAGCGGTCGAGAAGTCCAACTCGGGCACGGTGAGCCGGTGGTCCGACGTCGCGGCGACCGGCAGGCCGCCGGTTCCCGCCGACGGCGTCGGATGGCGTACGTCCACCGCCGAGTGGCGCGCTACCACGGACAGCGCCCACTGGCGGCAGACCACCGAGTGGCGCTCAGCCTCGGGCCGGCACGGCTGGCGCACCACGACCGAGGCATGGCAGGCGGGCGACGCCGACCGCTTCGTACCCCCGGCGACCGAGCAACCGACCCGGCTGCCGGCCATCTCCGGCACCGCCTGGCCCACCCCGGAAGCGAACGACCAGCCACCCGCCTCGACCTGGCAGCAGCCGGCAGCCGACACGCCCTCGTGGCAGCAGCCGTCACCGGCCGACGCGACCCCGTCCTGGCAGAAGGGTCCGGGCGACGCGACCTCGTCCTGGCAGAAGGGTCCGGCCGGCGCGACCCCGTCCTGGGAACAGCGCCCGGCCGACTCGACGCCGTCCTGGCAGCAGCGCCCCGCCGACGCGACGCCGTCCTGGCAGCAGCGCCCGGCCGACGGAAGCCCGTCCTGGCAGCGCTCTTCGGAGGCGGCTCCGTCATGGCAGCAGGGCCCTGCGGAGTCAAGGCAGCAAGGCCCCGCGGACGCGACTCCTTCATGGCAGCGTCCAGCGGACGGCACGGCGTCGTGGCAGCAGGGCCCGGCGGACGCCACCGCCTCCTGGCAGCAGCGCCCCGCCGACGCCGCCCCATCCTGGCAGCGCCGAGCTGAGGGCCCCCCGAACGACAGTCAGCGTCCGGCGGAGGTGCAACGCCCCGCGGACGCCGCCCCGCGCTGGCACCGCATCGAGGAACGGCCCAGCTGGCAGCAGTTCACCGCGCCGCTGACCGCCCCGCCGACGCCCCCGTGGGAGACCCCCGCGCCGTCCTGGCAGCAGCAGCCGGCCGACGCGCCCCGGCCGCGCCCGTCGTGGGACAGCCGTCCGAGCTGGCGGCAGTTCGCCGACACTCCGGGAGAAAGCTCGGCGAGCCGGCAAAATGCCCAGCCCGGGCCGTACCAGGGAAGCCGTTTCGACGACGGCCGTCACCTCGTCCGCGAGGACGACCGCGCGCAGTGGCGTCGGGAATCGGCCGCCGGCCAGGCCGGTCTCGACGACGGGTCGCGCTCGGCGGGCCGCCGGCGGGCTTCGGATCCCGGATCCCGTACGGGCGGAGGTACGGGCTGGACGGTCCACTCCGACGCCGACAACTGGGCCGGGCACACGGACACGGGCAGCATCCCGGCGTTCCAGGACCCGGTGACCGACAACCCGAGCTGGCGCCGCGACGCGTCCCCGGCCACCGACAGCTGGCGGACCAGCTCGACCACCAACGGCTGGCAGAGCGGCCCGCCCGCCACGGAGAGCCGACGGCGCGGCCCGGAACCCACCAGCGACGGCTGGCGCAGCGCGGAGCCCACCAGCGACGGCTGGCGCAGCGGTGACGAGGCCCGTGGCCGCGCCCGCACCGACGGCTGGCGTGGCGGAGACGACACGCGCGGCGGCAGCTCGAGCACCGACGGCTGGCGCAGCGGCGACCAGGCGCGCGGCTCCCGTGACGGCTGGCGCGACTCCGGCTCCTGGCAGCGCGACCCCGAGCCGGGACCCCCGGCGGACCCGTGGGCGCAGGGCGCCGCCGAGACCGGCGTGATCCCGCTGCCGCTGCAGCCGCGCGACGCGGACGCCGGCGGATGGCAGAGCCGCACGGACACCGGCTCGTGGCAGCGTGGCCCGGACACCGGCCAAGGACCCCGCGATGGCGCCGACGGCCGGCGGGGCCGAGGCGCCCGCTCGGACACCGGCTCCTGGCAGCGCGACGGCAGCCCTCAGGAGCTCACCGGCTCACGCCAGCCCGCCGACGCGGACCCTCGCGAGCGCAGCGGCTCCTGGCAGCGGGATGCGGACGCCCGCGACCGCAGCGGCTCCTGGCAGCGCGACGCTGATCCACGCGACACCGGGTCCTGGCAGCGGGACGACCCGCGCGACACCGGTTCGTGGCAGCGCGATGCCGACTCACGGGACGGCACGGGCTCGTGGCGGACCCGCGACGGTGGCCGCGAGATCGAATCGGGGGCACGCCAGGGTCGTGCCGACACCGGCTCCTGGCAGCGGGACCCGGAGGGCACACGCGGACGCCGCCCCGGTCGCCCGCACGGGCCGGAGACGCAGCGCGAGCCACGCCGCGGCCTGGACGCCCAGCGCGGCCCCGGTACGCCGCGCCGCGAGGGCCCCGCCGCGTACGCCCGCAGGCGCGAGCCCGACACCAGCTGGCAGCGCGAGCTCGAGTCCGGCAGCTGGCACCGCGACCCAGAGTCGGACGTCTGGCTCCGCGACGCCGACACCGGTCAGTGGCACCGCGCCGAGGTCGACGACGACGAGGACGACGAGGACGATCGGGGCGACGAACCCCGGCCACGCCGACGCCGGCGAGCACGCCCGGACGACAACGTCCCGGGCGGCCCGCTCGCGATCGAGAGCGGCGAGCCGGCTGGGGACGAGGCCGCGCGTCGGCGTGGCGCGCCGGACGAGGGCAGCAGCGGCGGACGCCGTCGCGCTCCGGAAGGACCGCTGCAGATCGGCGCCCGGGCGGAAGCCCCGCTCGACCCCGAGGTGTACCGCCGCGACACCGAACCGCCCACCCGCCCGGTGTCGAGCCGGCCGGTCCCCGTTCCCCAGCCCGATGCGTGGCGCCGCGACGGCCGCCCGCAGGACCGCGAGGACGGCTGGCGTGAGGACGGCGCCCGTCAGGCGGGCCGCGGCGAAGGACGACGCAGGGACCGCCAGGACGCCGGCGACGACGGTTGGCGCCAGGCCGACGGCCGGAACCCAGGCGACCGACGTCGAGAGGACGCTCCACGGGGCCGGCCGCGCGAGCTGGAGGCCGGACCGACGAGCCGTCCCGGGTCCGCGGTCCCCGCCTGGAACGACGACCGCCCGGCCTCCGCAGCACCAGGAAGCTGGGACAGCGACCGCCCGATCTCCGCAGCCCCGGGGACGTGGAATGACGACCGCCCGGTGTCGTCCGAGCCCGACGGCCCGGCCCGGCCCGGATCCGTCCGCTCCGGGGGCGCAGCCCGGTCGGCATCCTCCCCGCCCGGGGGAGCAGCGCGGTCAGCATCGGCCCAGCCCGGGGAGGCCGCGACCGGCGGCGCCACACGGCCGGCATCGGCTCAACCCGGCGGAGCTGCCCGGCCTGCATCCGCCCAGCCCGGCGGAGCTGCCCGGCCTGCATCCGCCCAGCCCGGCGGCGCCGCGTGGTCGGGGCAGCCCGGTGGCGGCGCTGCTCGTCCGACCTCGTCCCAGCCGGGTGGCTGGCGGCCCGAGGCTCAGGCCGAGGCTCGTGCCGACGCGTGGCGGAGCAAGCTGCGCGCCGAGGAAGGCGGGGCGCCGGCGGCTCGGGACGATGCCGCCACGGAGATCCGTCAGCCGCTGGCGTGGCAGCAGGACGAGCGCGAGCAGGCGTCCCGCGGCGCGGCGACGTACCGCGAGGGCGGGTCCGCGGACTGGCGGCGGGAGCTGAAGGCGGGTAGTGACCTCGCCGACGGGGAGTCCCGGCGCTTCGGCACGAGCGACTTCGTGCCGTTCCGGCCGCCGTCGAAGAACGGGGCGTCCGCGTCGGTCAAGGTGCCGGCGGCCAACTCGGCGTCCGAGGGGCTCACCGAGGTCATTCAGCGTACGGGTGTGAGCTGGCAGGACCCGCCGGACACGGAATGGCCGCCGAAGGGCGCCGTCATGGCCTCGTCCGCGGGCACGTACGAGCGGCGCCCGGTGAGTACGTTCACGGCGGCGGGCGCGCGGCAGAACGACCTGCTGGAGCCCGAGGAGGAGCTCGAGGAGGACACCGGCGGTCCGCTGGCGGCGGTGGGGTACACCGTCGTCTGGTACGGCGTACCGGTGGTGCTCTTCGTGCTGTACATGCTCGTGCTGAACGGCACCCAGCAGGCGCACGCGCTGAGCACCCTGGCGAAGGCGGCACCGCAGTTCGGCCTGTCGCTGGTGCTCAGCATGCTGGTGGCGGTCGGGCTGCGCCTGGCGAGCGGCTCCTGGAAGGCGGCCAGTGTCGGCCTGGCGGCGGCGGTGATGGGCGGCGGTCTCGCCACGGTGCTCACCTCGGCCATCACCGGCCAATCGCTCAGCTGAGGAGCAAAACCCGCCCCTAAGGGCGCCGGCCACTGTGCGGAAGGCTTGCGTGTGCGGCCGTACATGGAAGAAGCGCGCCACCCACAAGGGTGACGCGCTTCTCCTGGAGCGGGATTACTTGGCGGCGACGACGTTCACCGGGAACGTCGCGGTCACCTCGGGGTGGAGCTTGACCTTGACCGGGTACGAGCCCGTGGTCTTGATGTGACCCGGGAGCTCGAGGCGGCGGCGGTCGAGGGACGGACCGCCGGCGGCCTTGACCGCGTCGACGATCTCGGCCGGGGTGATCGAGCCGAACAGGCGGCCGCCGTTGCCGGAGCGGGCCGTCAGGGTGACCTTGAGGCCCTCGATCTGGCCCTTGACCTCGTTGGCCTGGCCGAGGTCGCGGATCTCGCGGGCGTCGCGGGCCCGCCTGATGACCGTGACCTGCTTCTCGGCGCCCTTGGTCCACTGGATCGCGAAGCCCTGCGGGAGCAGGTAGTTACGGCCGTAGCCGTTCTTGACCTCGACGATGTCGCCGGGGGTGCCGAGGCCCGACACCTCCTGGGTGAGGATGATCTTCATCTTGGTGCCTCCCCTCAGCGCGCCGTGGCCGTGTACGGCAGGAGCGCCATCTCGCGGGCGTTCTTGACCGCGCGGGCGATCTGCCGCTGCTGCTGGGAGGTCACCCCGGTGACGCGGCGGGCACGGATCTTGCCGCGGTCGGAGATGAACTTCCGCAGCAGGGCGGTGTCCTTGTAGTCGATGTAGGTGATCCCGTCCTTGTCGAGCGGGTTCACCTTCTTCTTCGGCTTGCGCAGTGCCGCAGCCTTCGCCATTGCTCTAACTCCTGAACTCAAGAAAGCCCGGGTGAGGGCTTAGAAGGGTGGCTCGTCGTCGAAAGAGGAGCTGCTGCCGCCGCCGGAGCGGTTGCCGCCAGAAGCCGGGGCCGCCGTCGCCCAGGGGTCGTCGAAGGAGGAGTTGTTGCCGCCTCCACCGCCGCCGCCACCGGACTGCCGGCCGCCACCACCGCCGCCGAAGCCGCCTCCGCCGCCACCGGACCTGTTCATCTTCTGCACCTTCGCCGTGGCGTAGCGCAGGGACGGGCCGATCTCGTCGACCTCGAGCTCGTAGACGGTGCGCTTCTCGCCCTCGCGGGTCTCGTAAGACCGCTGGCGCAGCCGGCCCTGCACGATCACCCGAGCGCCACGCTGCAGCGACTCGGCGACGTGCTCGGCGGCGTCACGCCAGATGTTGCATGCGAGGAAGAGTGGCTCGCCGTCTTTCCACTCGCCCGACTGCCGATCCAGGGTCCGCGGCGTCGAAGCGATGCGGAACTTGGCGACCGCCGCACCCGAAGGGGTGAAGCGCAGCTCAGGGTCGTCGGTCAGGTTACCGACGACCGTGATGGTGGTTTCTCCTGCCATGATCTTCTCCTCGCCGCTTTCTCTCGTTCGCGCACAGGCTCTCAGAGCCCTACGACAAAAACGAGGGTCAGCGGGTCTCCGGCCGGATGACCTTGGTACGCAGGATGGACTCGTTCAGCCGCAGCTGACGGTCCAGCTCCGCCACGGCCTCGGGCGTCGCCTGCAGGTCCACGACGGCGTAGATGCCCTCGGACTTCTTGTTGATCTCGAACGAGAGCCGGCGACGGCCCCAGACGTCGAGCTTCTCGACCGAGCCACCCGCAGTCCTGATCACGTTCAGGTACTGGTCGAGCGACGGGGCGACGGTGCGCTCCTCGAGCGAAGGGTCGAGGATCACCATGAGTTCGTAATGACGCAAGACGTTCTCACCTCCTGTGGGCTGAGCGGCCACGGTCTCTCCGTGGCAGGAGGTCTTGTGTCTGTCGCAGAAAGAAACCGTGGGCGGTTGTCCCACGGCGAAGCTGCGAACCGAGCCAGCATACCCGCGACGAGCTGGGCTTGTAAAAAAGAGAGCCCCGTCGGTGGACGGGGCTCTCTCGAGGAAAGCCGCGGGGCGCCCGGTCCGCATTCGCTGGGTGGGACCTGGGGAGGAACGACCACACCGATGAGGTTGGAACGGCCGCCCCGCGGAGCTTCTGGCGGATAGTCTACGCGACAGTTGCCCGAGATGCACGTTGCGACACGATTGCCCGAATTGCCCCGGCTGCGACGCCGAGCACGCACACCCCGGCCACGATCGCGAGCAGCCCGATCGGGCGGGACTCCGGCATCGGCCGCATGGCAGCGACCGGCTCCGCGGCCGCCATCTCCGAGACAGGCCCGCCTTCCTGCGCCGGCATGGCCTCGGTGGTGGTCAGATCCACCGACGGTACGCCGTCGACCAGCGTCTGGTCGGTGCCCGGAGGCATCCCCGAGAACGTGGGTACGCCGGCGCCCGCCGTACCCCTCATGACCTTCGTCCTGATGCGCGACGTCGTGCCGCCCTGCGGCATGGACCCGGCACCCCCGACCGCGGCATGGCCGGTGGTCACCCGCGGCCGTGATCCCGGCGGCGAGGTCACCGGATCGCCGGCATCCGAAGCCGGCGGACGCTGCGTGCTGGCGGGCGGCCCCGAGTCCGGCTGCGACGTGGGCGAAGTGCCCGGCTGAGAGGATCCCGACGTGTTTCCGTCGGGGGCGCCACCGGTGGGGGACGGGATCGGACCGGGCATCGCGGTGGCCGACGGCGTGGCCGTCACCAGCACCGGCGTCGCCTGGTCGGTCACCGCGCAGGTCGGGTCGAGGGTGACGGCCGTCGTACCCCGCCGGAACACCACCTCCGTCGCGCCGTCGTCCGGGATCGAGCCCTTCGAGGCACCGTTGAGCAGCAGCTTGGCGCCGTGACCCGTTCGGTTCACGACGCGTACGGTGCTCTCCGCCGGAACGGTCATCGAGCCGACCGACGGGGTGGACCGGCAGGACAGGCCCAGCATTCCGCCGCCCGCGAAGACGACTTGGCGGCCGGCCTCGTCGAGCTGCTCGGCGTTCGCCGTACCCGTCGTGACGACCGCCGCGCCCAGCAGGAACCCGCCCAGCACGATCGCCGTCACACGGTGTCGGACTTGCCGTGACATGCCACCATCTCCCCGGTCTCGGTGCAATACCCTCGATTAACGACACCTTGTTCGGGGCGGTGACGCGCTCGGTGGCCGCTTCGCGACAAGGGGTAAGCGTCGTACCCGCGTCGTAGGCTCGGTTCATGCGCATCGGAGCCCATGTCGACCCCGCCGATCCCCTCGAGGCAGCCGCCGCCCGCGGCGCCGACGCGGTCCAGTTCTTCCTGGCCGATCCGCAGGGCTGGAAATCACCCGCCGCACGGGAGGACGCGGACGCGCTGCGAGCGTCCGACGTGGACATCTACGTGCACGCGCCCTACGTGATCAATGTGGCCACATTGAACAACCGCATCCGCATCCCGAGCCGCAAACTCCTGCTCACACACGCCCGCGCGGCCGCCGCGATCGGCGCCCGGGCCCTGATCGTCCACGGCGGCCACGTCAACGCCGGCGACGACGTCGCGGTCGGATTCGACAACTGGCGCAAAACCTTCGCCTACGCGGAGAAGGAAGGCGGCCTCCCTCTCCCGGTCCTCATCGAGAACACCGCGGGCGGCGACAACGCGATGGCCCGGCGCTTCGACAACCTCGCCCGCCTCTGGGACGCGATCGGCGAGTTCGGCGCGGGCTTCTGCCTCGACACATGCCACGCCCACGCGGGCGGAGAGGAGCTCCTGAACATCGTGGACAGGGTCAAGGCCATCACCGGCCGCATCGACCTGATCCACGCCAACGACTCCAAGGACGCCTTCGACTCGGGTCGCGACCGGCACGACAACCTCGGCAATGGCAAGATCGACCCGGACCTGGTCGTGGCGGCCATCCGGGCGGCCGGAGCCCCGGCCATCGTGGAGACGCCCGGCGGAGTGGACGGCCAGGCGGCGGACATCGCTCTGTTGCGGGAGCGGGCAGGCAGCTGAACCGGCGGCGGCACTAGGGAGCGGGATGACGACCGAGCAACCGCGGGTCGGCGCCCTCGGGGGTGCTGCCGGGGCCGGCGAGGAGGCAAAGCCGGCCGAGGTCCAGGGCGCTGCGGCCGGGGACGAGAAGGCGCAGGCTGGGGTCGGGGAGGCGGCTGGCGATCGGCCCAGGCTTCGGCGCTGGGCTGGGCTGCGCAGGGGGCGTGGCGGGAAGGCTGCGGGTGCCGCACCGAGCCTCCGGCCCGCGGTGCCTCCGCGGCCGGCCGGCGACGCATCTGTTGCCGCGGAGGCCGAGGCCACAAGGGACAGTGCGCCAGCTGAGACGGTCGACGCGGCGGGCGCTTCCAAGAAGCGCGCCACGGAGGCCACCAAGACCGGCAGCGCTGACGCCGACAAGGTTCACACCCCCGACGCGGCGAACGCTGAGGCTGCCTCAAACGCCACGGACACCGACACGAAGACTGCCTCAAACGCCGAGGCCGCCGACACCAAGGCGGCCGCGGGCTCCAAGCCGGGCGGGTTCCGGCGCCGGAAGGCTGCGCTGCCCACCACCCGGCCGCCCGGCGCCCCACCCGACCCCTGGACCGCCTTCGCCCAGACCTCCGAGCGTCAGCCCGGGCGCGTCCGCCGGATCCTGCGGGCGACCGGCCGCGGCCTCATCCACGAGTACGCCCTGGTCGTCTACGGCTCACTCCTGCTCGCCGTGGCGCTGACCTGGCCCGCCCTGCGCTACCCGCTGCACACTTTTCCGCAGGACATCTGGGATCCCGCACGGCAGGCGTGGCAGGTCTCCTGGGCCGGCCACGTGCTGATCACCGAGCCCGCCAAGTTGTGGCAGGCGAACGCCTTCTACCCGGAGCGTTACAGCTTCGCCTTCGGGAGCAGCCTGCTCGGGTACGCGCCCGCCGGGATGGTCGGTAGCGGACCGCTGGCAGCCGTGCTCCGGTACAACGTCTTGTTCGTGCTGGCTCACGCCCTGCTGGCCGTCGGGGGGTATGCCCTGGTGCGCCAGCTCGGTGCCGGCCGGACCGGGGCGGTGGTCGGGGCTGTTGCTTTCGCGTACGCGCCGTGGCGGCTCGCTCAGGAGGGGCACCTCGACATCATCTCGGCCGGGGGGATCCCGCTGGCTCTGGCCATGCTGGCGCGGGGACACGGCTGGTCGCTTCGGTACGGGTTCCGCCCCGGCCGCCGGCATGCGGGGTGGGCCGCGGGCGGGTGGGTCGTCGTCGCGTGGCAGATCAGTCTGGGGTTCTCACTCGGGTTGCCTTTCGCGTACGTGCTGGGCGCGCTCATCGTGGTCGTCGGGTCGACGGTGCTGGTGCGGAAGCTTCGGCGGCGGTCGCCGGGTCCCGTGCTGGGGTGGCGGTTGCTCGTCACGGACCTGCTCGGGGTGTTGATCGTCGCGGGCGTCGGCGCGCTCATCGCGGTGCCGTATCTGCGGGTGGGGGACACCGGGCCCGCGGGTACGGAGATCGCCTTCTTCTCCCCGCCGGTGCGCAGCCTGCTCATCGGGCCCGCCGAGTCGCGCATCTGGGGTGCGCCCCACGCCGTGGCGCGCGCGTCCCTGGCGTGGCCGGCGGAGATGACCTTGCTTCCCGGCTTCGTCCTGTACGCACTGGCGCTCGTCGGGCTGGTCTTCTCCGTCTGGCGCATGTGGCACCGGCTCATGCTGCTCATCGCCGTGCTGGTCAGCGCCGTCTTCACGCTCGGCACGACCGTCCTCGACGGACGCTGGACCTATCTGCCGCTCTTCGGGCACCTGCCCGGCTCCTTCGGCGTACGCATCCCGGGGCGGCTCATGCTGTGGGTGACGCTGTTCCTGGCCATCCTGGCCGCGGGGGCGGTGGCCGAGTTCGTCCGGCGCGCCGAGCACCTGGCCGCGTCGCGGATACCGTCGTGGCCGGGGCCGTGGCTGCGCCTGACCACGTTCGTACCGTTGCTGCTGATCCTCGGCGAGACCTGGAACGCGACCGCCCACCCCGTGGTTCCGGCCCAGCCCGCGGCGATGCGTACGGTGACCGGCCCGATGCTGGTGCTGCCCACCGCCGAGCTGACCGACCAGACCGTGATGCTCTGGTCGACCACCCGCTTCCAGGACCTGGCCAACGGCAGCGGTGGATTCGCGCCGCGCCGCCAGGCGGAGCTGCGCCGCTCGGCGGCGACCTTCCCCGACGCGACAAGCGTGCAGTATCTGCGGACGCTGGGCATCGGCACGGTGCTGCTGCTGAGAGCGCAGGCCGCCGGTACGCCGTGGGAACGCGCGGGGGATCTGCCGGTCGACGCGTTCGGCATCACCCGCGAGGACCTCGACGACAACTCGGTCCTCTTCCGGCTCAGCTGACCACGCTCGCGCGGCGAGTCAGCTTCCGCCGGCGGCCGCCTCCACCGGTGCAGGCGGCGGGTTCTCCGCGTTCTTCTTCGGCCCGGCCTCCACGTGGAACAGCCGCCGCAGCCCCGTCACCCACTCGGCATCCGGAGCATCGTTCACGACCCCACCGTCCGGGTCGTCGGGATAGGTACGGCGGACGACGTCCAGCTCCGGTCGCCAGATCTCCCGGACCACCAGACCGCACAGCACCGCCACCGTGACCAGCCGCAGCCCGGAGGCGAGGACGAACGTGCCCTCCGGGATGACCGGCTTGCCGCCCGCTCCCAGCAGCTCCGCGTAGAAGGCCGCGAAGTAGCCGATCTCCGCGACCGTCCAGGCGATGATCGCGCCCCAGCGCGGGCGGGCCAGGACGATGAGAGGGAGGAGCCAGAGGACGTACTGCTGGGACCAGACCTTGCTGAAGAGGAGGAAGGCCGCGACCACGAGGAAGGCCAGCTGGGCGAGGCGGGGGCGGCGGGGCGCCAGCAGGCACAGCAGGCCGATGGCGGCGCAGGCGACGATGGTCAGGGCGTACGTGACGATGTTGAGCGTGCCCACGTTGTCGCTGAGCCATTGGAACGGGCCCTGGTCGCCGGCGGTCCCGCTGTTCCACTTGCCGTCGAGGAAGCGGCCGATGTACCACAGGGTGCCCCAGTCGATCGGGCGGGTGTCGTTGAGCTCGAAGAAGCGGTTCCAGCTCGTCGGGTAGAGGGCCGCGATGGGGATGTTGGTCGCCAGCCAGGCCATGGCCGCGCCACCGAAGGCGATCAGGAATGGCACGATGCGTCGTGAGCGCAGGGCCAGGACGAACAGCGGTCCGAGGATGAACAGGGGCCATAGCTTGGCCGCGCCGCCGAGGCCCAGCAGGAGGCCGGCGGTCAGCGGATGGCGCCGGGCCCAGGCGTAGAGGCCCCCCATGGCCAGCGCGATGGCCAGGAAGTCCCAGTTGACCGTGGCGGTGACCAGCAGGATCGGTGAGAGCGCGAAGATGGCGGCGTCCCACGGGCGGCGGCGCCGCAGGGCGAGAATGACCGCCGCCGATGCGACGGCCAGGATCGACAGGACGAGCGCGTTGGCGTTGTAGAACCACTTGCCCTGGTTGATCTCCGGGTACTTCTCGCCGAGGGCGTGCACCGGCAGCCCGAGCGCGCCCATGAAGTAACCGGTGACGACCGGGTATTCGACGGGGTGGTCCCGGTAGGGAACCTTGCCCTCGTTGAGGCCCTCGGCGTAGTAGAGCGCCAGCACGTCGGTGTAGCAGAAGCGCGTGTACTGGATGTTCTTCTGCCAGTCGCCGTCCTGGCAGGGCGACTTCTGCACCCAGCTGAACGCCAGCGTCAGGCAGACGAGCGCGAGGATGATGCGCTGCGCCGTCCAGAACCGGTTGTGGCGTTCCGTCGGCCGGACGGCGTGCTCGCCGACCGGGCCGCCGATCGCCTCGGAGAGGCCGCGGACGAACCCGTCGGACTCGGCGGGCAGGTCGGTCCGGTCGGTGTCCGGCGAAGGCGCGCTCATGACTTCGCATCATGCCGCATCCCACCCGTCCGCCGCCTTCCAGCTCCGCCGCGGCGCGCGTCAACCCGGGTACGGGAAGAGCCCGTCGCCGGAGGCAACGGGCTCTTCTCTCAGGTCGTGCGGTGGTCAGCCACCGTCCTCGGTGTTCTCACCGTCGGTCTGGCCACCCCCGGTACCGGTGTCATTGCCTGTACCGGGCACTCCCGGGAAGGTGACGTTACCGCCCTGGTCCTGGGTGTTGTCGCCGCCGCCGTTGTTGTCGCCGTTGCCGCCGCCGTTGTTACCGCCGTTGTTCCCGTTGTTGTTGCCGTTGTTGTTGCCACCGTTGTTCTGGCACAGCTGCGGCAGGAACTGGCAGGTCGGGTTCTGGTCCGGCTGCTCCACGACCGGCGGCGGGGGCGGGGCCACGCCGTTCGCGAACCGGCTGTTGGGGTCGCCGGTGTGCTGGCGCTCGGGGAAGGGTTCCTGCTTCCAGTCGAGCTCCTTGGTCACGGTGTTGATGAACTGCTCCCAGATCGCCGCGGGCGTGCCGGAGCCGAACATGTCGCCGCCGTCGTCCTTGAGCTCGACCTTGTTGCCGGCGCCGCCGACCCAGACCGTGGCGGCGAGTTGCGGGATGCCGCCCACGAACCAGGTGTCACCGCTGCCGACGTGCCCGTCCTTGCCGTCGTCGAACTCCCAGGTGCCGGACTTCGCGATCGCCGGCCGGCCGTTGCGCAGGGTGTTCCCGGCGTGGGCCGGAATCTTCGCCATGACGCCCGAGAGGTCCGACATCTGGGCCTTGTCGAAGACCCGCTTCGGAAGGAGCTTCTCCTGCTTCTCGGTCTTCTTCTTGCCGGTGTCCGGGTCCACGGAGGTGACGCTCTTGATGAAGTGCACCTTGTTGCGGACGCCCTGGTTGACGATGGTGGCCACGCCCTCGGCGTGCTCGAGCGGGACGACGTGGTACTGACCGAAGGCGACCTCGTTGTCGAAGTTCTTCTCCCAGGTCCGCTTCTCGCTGTGTTCGAGGTCGACCACCGGGCCGTCGTCCGGCCACAGGTGCCGGATGCCGGCGTCGCGCATGGCCTCGATGACCTTGTCACGGCCGATGCCGTTCGCGATGTGGTAGAAGGGGAAGTTGTACGACTTGATCGTGGCGGTCTCGAGATCACAGTTCCTGATCTTGCCGCCACAGATGGTGCCGGGATCGGCACCGGCATTGTTGATCTTCTTGCCGTTGGTGCGCCGCGCCGTGCTGTCCCAGATCGTGTCGAACGAGATGTTCTCGCGGAGGGCGGCGGCCAGCGTGTAGATCTTGTTGGTCGATCCGTCCGACTGACCGCGTCCGCTGAAGCCGGTGCCCTCACCGTTCATGTAGCTGCCGTAGTCCGTGCCGTTCGGGTCGTCGCCGCCGTAGTAGCCGAGCACCCGCCCGGTGGTCGGGTCGATGCCGATCACCGCCGCCTGGTACGACTTCGGCTTGTCGTGCATCGGCGACTCTTTGCTCTTACGCGACCCGGCGTCCTCGGCCGCCTTCTGCACCACAGGGTCGATCGTCGTGGTGACGGTCATGCCACCGCGCTGGAACTCAGCCTCAGTGATGCCCATGTCCCGCAGCTCGGCGTTGACGTGCCGCATGATCATGCCGACCGGCTTGTCGGCCGCGCAGGTCTTGCAGTCGTTCTTCGCGGGTCCCTTGACCTTGGGGTACTTACGCGCCGCGTACTGCTCGGGGGTGATCCATTTCTCCTCGAGCATGTTCTTGAGCGTGTACTCCCAGCGGTCCTTCGCCGCCTCGGGGTTGACGGCCGGGTCGTAGCCCTTGTGCGTCGCCGTGGCTTCCGGCTGCTTGATGATCGAGGCCAGGACCGCCGCCTCGTACGGCGTGATGGCCTTCGGGTCGTCGGGGGGTGTCAGCACCGACTTGCCGAAGTAGCCCTGCGCCGCCGACTCGATGCCGTACCTGCCCCTACCGAGGTAGATGTAGTTCAGGTACATGCCCATGATCTCGTCTTTTTTGTACTTGCCCTCGAGCTTGCGGGCGATGACGGCCTCACGGAGCTTGCGGTTGTAGCTGATCTCCTTGAGATCCGCGGCGTGCCGGGCGTACTGCTGGGTGATCGTCGAGGCGCCTTGGGTGTCGCCACCGGTGAAGTTGTTCCAGGCGGCGCGGACGATGCCCTTCATGTCGATGCCGTTGTGCCGGTAGAAGTTCTTGTCCTCGGCGGCGGCGACGGCGTGCTCGACGACCTTGTTGATCTTCGGTTCCGGCACGATGGTCCGGTTCTGGTCGCCCAGCTTCGCGAGGATCTCGCCCTTGGCGTTGAGGATGACGTTGGTCTGCGCTTCTTCCTTCTGCGCCGGCAGATCGACGTCGTCCCAGATATAGGTGCCTCCGACGACGCCGACGCCGAGCAGGATGACCACCACGGCGGCCGCGGCGGTCAGGATGTTGGTCCGGCGGCGCCGCTTGGCGGCCTTGGTCAGGATCTTCTGGGCGTCGCCCCGGCGGCCGTGACCGTCGGGCCCGTCCAGGCCCGGCCCGGCACCCACGGCGGGCGACACGGGCCGCACCGCGGCGCGGGCGACGGAAGCCCGCCCCGGGGCGGCGGCAACCGGAGCCGCGGCACGGCCGCCCACCCGGGCGGAGCCCACCGATCCGGTGCCGGCACCCACCGACGCCCGGCCGGCTCCCACGGAGGCACGGCCGCCGACGGACGCGGAGCCGACGGACGCGGCACCACGCGGCGCGGAACCGCTGACGGAGGCGCGGCCGCCGGCCGGGCGCCGGTACGCGTCGGGCGCGGGGCGTTCGTCGTAGCCGGACGGGTCGTCGTCAGGCGTGGAAGCAGCGGACGGCCCGGGCACTCGGGCCCGGGCGCGTGCAGACTGCGGATCGCCGTACGAGTTCATTCGGTTACACCTACCGGTCGCGGTGGCGTGCGCGGGGAGCCCTGGAGGGGCTCCGGCCGACACTGCCACGAGCGGACATTCTGGGCTGCATCCCCGCAGCCGCCCTGTCGGATGTCAAGAATGACCGATTGCGGCGCTGGATGCCCGTATCGGTCGGGGTCGCGTCCACGTTAGCGACGTTGAGGGCGATCACTGTCTGCCCTCCCGGCGATGTGACGACGGCCCTGTCTCGCGGTGGCGGCCCGAGGCGGACGAGGCGGCAGCCGCCGCGCCCCTTGGCTGTTCGTCGACGAGCGCGTCCCTGCCGAGCAGGAACTGCTCGATCAGATGGTTCCACGCGCAGGTCTGGCACACCTCGACCACGAAGACCTGGAACTCACGCAGGGTCATCGCCAGCACCGGGAGCTCCGCGAGCTTGCGGGCCTGCCCGGCGGACTGCTTGAGCTCGTCGCCGTAGATGTAGTGCACCAGGGTGAGATTGTCGCGGCGGCAGACCGGGCATCGTTCGTCGGTCGGCTCGCCATGGAACCGAGCTGCGTTTTTCAGGTACGGCGAGGCATCGCAGACCTCGAACGTCCCGACCTTGCCGTTGTGCAGGTCACGCAGCAGCGCTCGCTTCTGAAGCGAGTAGTCGACGACCTGCCGCTGCGTGCGCATGGCGAAGAGAGTACGCGGTCGGCACCGGAACGGCGACCGCCATCACGCAGCGTGGCGTGGCGACTCCTGTGCTCACACGACCGCACCAGGAAGAAGGCCGCGAGGCGGGCATCGGAGGGCAAGCACCATCACACCGCCTTGCGCTCGAACAGGCGCCGATCTACGGTGACGATGTATCGGGCCGATACATCGCGGCGAAGGAGGTGGCCCTCGATGCTGGAACTGGCGATCCTCGGCCTCCTTCAGGAAGCCCCGATGCACGGCTACGAGCTGCGCAAAGAGCTCGCCACCAAGCTGGGGACCATCCGCGCGGCCATCAGCTACGGCACCCTCTACCCGACGCTCAAGCGGCTGCACGCCGCCGGCTGGATCAGCGAACAGGCCACCGAGACCGACATCGTGCCGCCGATGACGAGCAAACGGGGCCGGATTGTCTACAAGATCACTGCCGAGGGCAAGGAACGGTTCGCCGACCTGCTCGCCCAGGCCGGCCCGGAGACGTACGACGACGCGGGCTTCGGCGTGCACTTCACCTTCTTCTCCCGCACCGATCGGGCGACCCGGCTGCGCATCCTCGAGGGCCGCCGGCGTCGGATCGAGGAACGCCGGGAGGGCCTGCGGGACATGCTGTCGCGCGCCGGGGACCGGCTGGACGCGTACACGCTCGAACTGCAGCGACACGGACTGGACGCCTGCGAGCGCGAGGTCCGCTGGCTCGAGGAGCTCATCACCAACGAGCGCTCCGGCCGTACCCCCTCATCCGCCGCCGATCCGGCGGTGGCACCCCCCGAAGACCCGGCTCCGCACCAGGACCGGCCGTGATGAACAAGGAGGCAAACGCGATGGGCTCCGTCCGCGTCGCCATCGTCGGTGTGGGTAACTGCGCCTCATCCCTCGTGCAGGGTGTGGAGTACTACCGCAACGCCGACCCCAACGACCGCGTTCCGGGTCTCATGCACGTGACCTTCGGCGACTACCACGTCTCCGACGTGAAGTTCGTCGCGGCGTTCGATGTGGACGCCAAGAAGGTCGGCATGGACCTGGCCGAGGCGATCGTCGCCAGCGAGAACAACACGATCACGCTCACCGACGTGCCGCCGACCGGCGTCACCGTCCAGCGTGGACCGACGTTCGACGGCCTCGGCACGTACTACCGGGAGATCATCGAGGAGTCCTCGGCCGAGCCGGTCGACGTCGTGCAGGCGCTCAAGGACGCCGAGGTCGACGTCGTGGTGTCCTACCTGCCGGTGGGCTCCGAGGAGGCCGACAAGTTCTACGCCCAGGCCGCGATCGACGCCGGCTGCGCCTTCGTCAACGCCCTGCCCGTCTTCATCGCTTCCGACCCGGTCTGGGCGAAGAAGTTCGAGGACGCCGGCCTGCCCATCGTCGGTGACGACATCAAGAGCCAGGTCGGCGCGACGATCGTGCACCGCGCGCTCGCGAAGCTGTTCGAGGACCGCGGTGTCGAGCTGCTGCGCACGTACCAGCTCAACTTCGGCGGCAACATGGACTTCATGAACATGCTGGAGCGCAACCGCCTGGTCTCCAAGAAGATCTCGAAGACCCAGTCGGTGACCAGCCAGATCCCCCACGAGATGGTCAAGAGCGACGTGCACATCGGCCCGTCGGACCACGTGCCGTGGCTCGACGACCGCAAGTGGGCGTACATCCGCCTCGAGGGCCGCAGCTTCGGCGACACCCCGCTGAACGCCGAGCTGAAGCTCGAGGTCTGGGACTCGCCGAACTCCGCGGGCGTGATCATCGACGCGGTCCGCGCCGCGAAGATCGCCAAGGACCGCGGCGTCGGTGGCCCGATCCTGTCGGCCAGCTCCTACTTCATGAAGAGCCCGCCGGTGCAGTACAACGACCACGACGCGCACGCCGCCGTCGAGGCGTTCATCAAGGGCGACGTCGAGCGCTGAGCTGTCCCGCGAAGGCCGGACCGCGCGTCGGTCCGGCCTTCGCCGTTTGTCGATATCCTGCGCGACATGACCCGATTTCCGGGAACGCTCCTCGCGCTGGGCCTGGTCGCATCGGCGGCGGCATGTGCCCAGCCGGGCAACACACCGACGGGTACGCCGCCAAGCACCGTGACGGTGTACCGGAGCGCCGCAGCAGTCAACCCTTCCGCTGGGGTGGGCCGCCCCTCGAGGGTGGCCGTCGCACCAAGCACGGAGGTCCGGCACTGCGGCGATCAACCAGTGAGTCGGCCGCAGCCGACGGGGCCGCTCAGCGAGGCGCAGAAGCGCGCCGAACTCACCCTCAAGGCGGGGAACCCGCCGACGCCCCAACGCGCGCCGGTTCCGGCCCGGGCTCTGCCGGCCGCTGAGGCTTGTGTGCGACTGCTGCGCCCGGAGCTCACCCTCCTCGCCATGAGCGGCAACATCACCCCACAGCGGCTCCGGGACCATCTCGCCCGCGAGGGCCTCAAAGCCGCCGTCAGCACGGACTTCTCCTTCACCGGCATGGTCGGTGCGGCCTGTCTTTACGGCACGCTCCCCGACACCGGGCCGTCCTTCGAGCTCGGGCCTCGGAACGCCGACGGCTCCTGCCCGGGCTGAGGGTTCAGCCCCAGGCCCTCTCCAGCGCCACACGGGCCTCCAGCTCGAGCAACTGCCGCTTGCGGGGCAGCCCGCCGCCGAACCCGACCAGCTTGCCGCCGGCGCCGACCACGCGGTGGCACGGCACGATCACCGGCACCGGGTTGCGGTTGCACGCTGTGCCGACGGCCCGGGCCGCTCCAGGATCCCCCAAGGCGGTGGCAATCGCGCCATAGGTGCGCATTTCACCGTACGGAATAGCAGCGATCTGCCCCCACACCGCCCGCTCGAACTCCGAACCACCACGCAGCTCGAACGGCACGCGGAAGTCCGTCAACGTCCCGGCGAAATAGCCGGCGAGGTCTTCGAGCACGCGATGACCCGCACCGGCGTCACCTGCCCACGCCGAGGAGGCGCCGAAGCGGACGCCGATGACCGTGCCGGCGTCGAGCTCCACGCCGAGCGGGCCGATGGGGGAATCCATGAGGAGCCGCACGAGCCGATTGTGCTCCCGGGGTATGACAACTACGAGATGTGGCCGTGCTCGCGTGCCCAGCGAAGCAGCTCCGCCTCCGCCTCGTCCCGGTCCAGCGGCCCGCGATCGAGCCGCAGCTCCTTGAGGTGGCGCCACGCCTGGCCCACGATCGGCCCCGGCGGCACGCCGAGCAGCTCCATGATCGCGTTACCGTCGAGGTCGGGCCGGACCCGCGCCAGGTCCTCCTCGGCCTGGATGCGGGCGATCCGCTCCTCGAGCGCGTCGTAGTCGGCGGCCAGCGCCGCGGCCTTGCGCCTGTTCCGCGTCGTGCAATCCGAGCGGGTCAGCTTGTGCAGGCGGGGGAGGAGCTCGCCGGCGTCGGTGACGTAGCGGCGGACGGCCGAGTCGGTCCACTCGCCCCGGCCGTACCCGTAGAAGCGCAGGTGCAGCGCGACCAGCTCGACCACCGCGGACGTGATGTCCTTGGGGTACTTCATCGCCTTCATGCGCTGCTTGGTGAGGCGGGCGCCGACCACCTCGTGGTGGTGGAAGCTGACCCGTCCGTCGCGGCCGACCGCCTTCGTGGCCGGCTTGCCGATGTCGTGCATCAACGCCGCCATGCGCAGGACGAAGTCCGGGCCCGCGTCGCCCTCGAGGCGGACGGCGTTGGAGACGACGATCAGCGTGTGCTCGTAGACGTCCTTGTGCTGGGCGTGCTCGTCGATCTCCAGCTTGAGCCCGGAGATCTCCGGGATGAAGCGGTCGGCGAGACCGGTGTCGACGAGCAGGCGCAGGCCGCCGACGGGGTCCTGGCCGCACAGCAGCTTGGTGAACTCGTCGCGGATCCGCTCGGCGGTGATCCGGTCGAGGTCGGCGGCCATGGCGCGCATCGCGGACAGCACGGCGGGGTCCACAGTGAACTTCAGCTTCGCCGCGAACCGGGCGGCGCGCAGCATCCGAAGTGGATCATCGCCGAACGACTCCTCGGGCCGCGACGGCGTCTTGATCAGGCCGGCGGCCAGGTCCTCGAGCCCGCCGTACGGGTCGGTGAAGACGTGGCCGGGCAGGCTGACCGCCATCGCGTTGATCGTGAAGTCGCGGCGGCGCAGGTCGTCGAGGAGGTTGTCGCCGTACTCCACGACGGGGTTGCGCGTGACCCCGTCGTACGCCTCGGCGCGGAACGTGGTGATCTCCAGCCGCAGGCCGTTCTTCTGGATGCCGATCGTGCCGAACTCGCGCCCGGTCTCCCAGATCGCGTCCGCCCAGCCCTTGACCACGTCGAGGGTCTGCTCGGGCCGGGCGTCGGTGCAGAAGTCGAGGTCGTCGCCGAGGCGGCCGAGCAGCGCGTCGCGCACCGAGCCGCCCACCAGGTGCAGCTCATGGCCGGCGGCACCGAAGCGGCGCCCCAGCTCGTCGGCGACGGGGGAGACCCGCAGCAGCTCCTGGACGGCGTTGCGCTGGGCCGTATTCAACACAGACATGGGACGACCAGCGTATCGGCCTGGTGGAGAGGTCATGGTCGGTGGGTGGGGTGGCAGGATGGTTCCGTGCCCGTACCCGAGGCGCTGCGCCGCCTCAGTGAGGATCCCGGTTTCTGGTCCCTGCTGCGGGCGGACGGGAGCGCGACCGACGACCCCGAGCCCGCCGAGCTGCGGGTGAGCCTGCCGGTGACCGGCGGGTACGGCCTCGTGCTCGACCTCGACCTGGTCACCGGCGAGCAGACGCTCGGCCTGCGCGAGCCGGCGACCAGCGAGCCGGTGCAGCTGGGCTGGGCGGCTCCCGGCCGGCCGTACCCGGCCGCGCTGCGCTGGGACGAGCTGGATCTCTGTGCCCGCGTCATCGCCCTCGAGGATCCGACGCTGCCGCATCCCGGGTTGGTCGTGGCGTTGCTCGCGCCGTTCGCGCCGGCCACGGCAGACGACGACGGCAGCGCGGTCGCCGCAGTGCGACAAGCCGCATATAGGTCATTGCGCCGCGACGTGCCGCAGCCTGCGCCGGTTGCTCCGGAGCAGACACCGTTGCCGCTGTTCGCCGGCGCCGACTGGTGGCCGCAACCGCCGGTGCCGTCGCCGCAGGTCCTCGACGAGGCCGCGATCGCGGCCTACACCGCGCCGGCTCCGGCGCATCTCCAGGTCCGGGGCGGCTCGCGCTTTCCGCACGAAGGGCTTGCCGAGCTGGTACGGCGGGCAGCACGCCGGCTGTCCCGCATGCCCGAGGAGCAGTGGTACGCCGAGGTCCGCCCGCTCGCCCGGCACATGGCGGACACGGGTGACCTCCGCCCGGTCGCCACGCTGCTCGGGGTGTTGACCGAAGCCGGCTGCGACCACCCGACCGTGCTGGACGCACTCAGCGAGCCGCTCGTTCCCCTCGAGGCCTGCTGGATGGTGGAGACGCTGGCCGGCGCGCCGCCTGGCACCCTGGTCCGGCAGCACACCTGAGCACGCCCTGACTAGGGTGGCGTCTGTGTCCGTACCCCTGGGGAGGTCTTGGTGAGCGGCGGCCTGTACCGCAGCGCGCACGCCGCGCCCGACGGTGAGCCGGAGCCGTCCGACGGCGCCATGCTGATCTCCGTCGACAGCACGGGCACGCTTCCCACGGCGGCCGCCGACCAGGCCCTTCCGCCCGAGGTCATCCCGTCCGGATCCGCCGGGGGCGGCACGGTCTACGGCAGTGCGGCGCGCGCCGAGGCCGAGGAAGCGCCTGCCGACGAGGCCCGCAGCACGGCCGGCAACAGCGCCATCATGGCGGCCGGCAGCCTGGTCAGCCGCCTGATCGGCTTCGTGCGCAACATGCTCATCGGCATGACGCTGGGCGCGGGCGTCGGCGACGCGTACACCAGTGCGCAGTTCCTTCCGAACCAGATCTACGAGCTGCTCCTCGGCGGCATCCTGTCCAGCGTCCTCATCCCGCTCCTTGTACGGCGCCGCAAAGCCGACACGGACGGCGGCGAGCTGTTCACCCAGCGTCTGCTTTCCCTCGCCGTGGTGTCGCTCGGCATCGCGACGATCCTGGTCACGGCCGCCGCCTACTGGATCACGCAGATCCAGTCCAGCTCGCAGACCACCCCGGGCTACCGGGACCTGGTCACGGCGTTGGCGTACCTGATCCTGCCGATCATCTTCTTCACCGGTCTGTCCGCATTGATCGCCGCGGTGCTCAACGTCCGCGGGCACTTCGCCGCGCCGATGTGGGCGCCGATCCTCAACAACCTCGTCGTCATCGCGACGTGCGGCGTCTTCATCGCGGTCTTCGGTACGGCGGGCCTCAAGCCCGAGGACATGAGCCGCGGCGAGATCCTCCTGATCGGCGGCGGCACCCTGCTCGGCATGGTGGTTCAGGCGGTCGGCCTCCTGCCCGCCCTGCGCAAGGTGGGCTTCTCGTGGAGGTGGCGGTGGGCGCCGCGCGAGCTCGGTCTCGGTGAGATCGGGCGGCTCGCCGGGTGGATGCTCTGCTACGTCGGCGCCAACCAGCTGGCCGTGTTCCTCGTGGTCCGGGTCCTCGGCGGGGTGTCCGACGGCAGCAAGGCCAGCACCTTGGCCTTCAACAACGTCTTCCTGCTCACGATGATGGCGCACGGCATCATCGGCGTCTCAGTCATGACCGCGCTGCTGCCGAAGATGAGCGCGGCCGCCGCCGAGGGCCGGTACGCCGACGTCAGCGCCGACCTCAGCCGCGGCATCCGGCTCACCACCACCGCCCTCGCCCCGATCGCCGTCGCGTACGGCGTGCTCGGTGTGCCGATCGCCGTCACGCTGTTCCAGGGTGGGGCGCTCAACTACGACCAGGCGTTCGCCACCGGCCGCGTACTCGTCGTCGCCGCGTTCGCGGTCATCCCGCTGTCTGTCAGCTACCTCTGCACCTATGCCTTCTACTCCCTGCAAGGCAACAAGACGGTCGCCCTGATCAACCTGCCGGTGGTCGCCGTACGGATCGCCGGCTACCTCGTGCTCGCCGAGCTGCTGTCGCAGTCGCTGGCCGCGGCCGGCATGACCGCGGCGAACGCGATCTCCTACCTCGTCTCGGCGCTGATCTCACTGGCCGTGCTGCGGCGCCGGATCGGCCGGCTCAATCTCGGGTCGGTCGCGGCCGCACTGCTGAAGGTGCTCGCCGCCGCGGCCGTCGCGACCGCCGCCGGCCTGCTGGTCATGCACTTCCTGCCCGGAGGTGACACGCCCGGGCGTCCGACCGCCGCTCTGCAGGTGGTCGTCGGGGGTGGGGCGATCATGCTGACCTACCTCGTGGCGGCTACATTGTTCAAGGTCCACGAGGTGAATCAGGTCGTCGGGATGGTGCGCCGCAAACTCGGGCGCTAACCGCTGTGGACAACGCTGTGGATAACCCGCTGAACAGCTAATTTACGGACGCCGAGCGGCTCGAACCGCCTCGGCGTACGGCCTCGGACGAGTGCCGCGCCCGGGGATGACCTGTGGGACCTTGGCCATGGGCGGGTAAGGTCGGGGGCGACACGAGCGGACTCACCGAGGGAGGACGGGTGACCCAGGTCGGCGAAGGCCACGAGACCGCGGCCGACGAGGCCGGTCCGGTCATGACCTTCGGTGCGCCCACCGTCGGTGAGATCCTGGCCGAGCGGTACCAGCTCGAGGAGCACGTCAACAACGACAGTGCGGGCCGGCAGGTCTGGCGGGGCATCGATGTCATTCTCCGGCGTCCCGTCGCGGTCGTGCTGCGGCACCCGGGCGGCGAGTCCGCGGCCGAGATGCTGCAGGCGGCGGTCGACGCGAGCCGCGTGATCCACCCCAATCTGGTCGGCGTCTACGACGCGATCGACGAGGGCCAGCGCGCCTACGTCGTCCGCGAGTGGGTCGACGGCGAGGCGCTGCGCGAGCTGGTGGCCCAGGAGGGCCCGCTCGACCCGGCCCGCGCCACCTCGATCGCGCACGCCATCGCCGACGCGCTCGCCGCTGTGCACGCCACCGGCATGGTGCACGGCAACGTTCACCCCGGCACGACCCTGATCGGCGACGACGGCCGGGTGGTCCTCGCCGACGCCCGCGCCGACTCGTCGGACAGCACCGAGTTCGACGTCCGCGCGGTCGGCGGCATCCTCTACTTCGCGCTCACCGGTCACTGGCCGCAGGCGGAGATCGGCAGGACGTCCGCGCTGCCCGACGCCATGCGCGACGGCAACGGCGCCCTCTCGACGCCGCGCCAGATCCGCGCGGGCGTCCCGGCGTACCTCGACGACCTGACGATGGACCTGCTCGACAAGCGGGTCCAGGCCCCCGAGGCGGACGCCCTCGCCGCCGAGCTGGCGCGCCTCGACGCCGCCGCCGAGGAGGAGTACGAGGACGTCGGGCCGCTGCGCTTCACCCAGGGCACCTCGGCGGAGCCGGTCCGCAGCGCCCGCAAGATCGTGCTGGGCATCGCGGCGCTCGCCGTCATCGCGGTGATCGGCCTCATCTTCGGCATCCGCGCGATCAGCAACTCCGGCAACAACCAGCCGGAAGGCACCAACCAGGCCAACACCACCCCGCAGGGCGGCACGCAGGGCAACCCGGCCAACCCCGGCAAGCCCGACGACAACGCGCAGGGCGCGATCAAGAAGCTGCAGCTCACGGGGGACATGGTCCGCATCGTCGACCCGCCCAAGGGCGAGCGCAACGACACGGGCGAGGCCAAGCTCACCGTCGACGACAGCAAGGAGACCGGCTGGGAGACGCAGCGCTTCCAGAACCGCTCCAACTTCGGCAACCTCAAGCCCGGCATGGGCGTCCTCATCAACCTCGGCACGCCGAAGCACGTGAGCGAGATCCGCGTCGAGGCGTCCGCCCCCGGCATCGCCATGGACATCCGCTCCGGCAACAGCGACCCGGGCGACAACTCCGCGGGCGACGAACAGATCTACAAGACCTACAAGAAGCTCGGCGACGGCGACACCGAGAAGACCACAGGCACCAACTCGATCTTCCCGTACTTCGACGACACCAAGACCTACCAGTACCTCCTGGTGTTCCTCAGCGACCTGCCCCCCGCCGACGACGGCGCCGGCGGCTACAAGGTCAAGGTCACCGACATCGAGGTGTACGGGACGGACTGAGCCCAGACCCGACGACGATCCCCCCTTCGGTCCCTCCGACGGGGGGATCGTTGCATTCGGGTACGGGCGCCGCGCACCGTGCCGCACCGCCGGGCCCCACCGTTGCGGTACGCCTCGGCTACATTGCTGTCGTGACCACTGGCCGTACGCCCGCCGGTACGGACCTTCCGGCGCCGACCGACGCCGAGCTGCTGCGCGCCCACGTCACCGGCGACCCCACCGCGTTCGCCGAGCTCGTCCGGCGGCACCGCGACCGGCTCTGGGCCGTGGCGCTCCGCACGATCGGCGACCGCGAGGAAGCCGCCGACGCCGTCCAGGACGCGCTGCTCTCGGCACACCGCGGCGCCGCCCGGTTCCGAGGCGACTCCGCGGTCACGACGTGGCTCCACCGCATCGTGGTCAACGCCTGCCTCGACCGCATCCGCCGCCGGCAGGCCCACCCCACCGTCCCCCTCCCCGACGGCACGCACACCGACGACGGCGGCCCCGGCACCGGCCCCGAGCCGGCCGCACCCGCCCAGGACCACGACACCGCCCTCGTCGTACGCGCAGCGCTCGCCGCCCTGCCGCCGGAGCAGCGGGCCGCCCTGGTGCTGGTCGACGTGCAGGGCTACCCGGTCGCCGAGGCCGCGGAGATCCTCGGGGTGGCCGAGGGAACGATCAAGAGCCGGTGTGCGCGGGGGCGGGCCCGGATGGCGCTGGCTCTCGGCCACCTGCGGATCGGAACGGGAGCGGCGGCCGGTTCAGCAGAGGCGGGTCGTCGCGGTGGTGGATCGAGCGTTGCGGGCCGCATCACGGACGAGGGCGGCGGCGGTCTGGACCGCGGAGGCGGTTCGGTTGACGCTGGGCGCGGCTTGGCCGCAGGCCGGGATGGCGGCTCGGTGACTGCAGGCGGCGCCGGGGACCGGGAGGAGTCGGGCGTGGACGGGCGGCACGGCCGCGCCGGGGCCGGGCGTAGCGCAGCGGGGACAGGGGAAACCTCAGGAGACGGCGGTCACGACGGGAACCGGGAGGCCGGTGGGCGCGTCTCATCGGGGTCGGGTGCGAGCGTGCCGCTTCCGGCGCCGGGGCCGCTACCGGCTTCGGGTGACAGAGGGGACCAGGCGTGACCGGGGCAGAGTTCAGCGAGGTCGACTTCGACCTGCTGGCCGACTATGTCGGCGGCGCGCTGGACGGCACCCCGGACGAGGCCGTCGTCGCCGCCCTCATCGTCGGTCATCCGGGGTGGCGGCGGGCCCATGCGGAGCTGGTCGAGGCGACCGGGGTCATGGCGGCGGAGCTGCGGGCCTGGGGGGATGAGCCGGAGCCGATGCCGGCGGACGTGGTGGCTCGGCTGGACGCCGCCTTCGCTGTCGTGGCCGGGCAGGTCCCGAGCTCGGAAGGTGTCGCCTCGGATGGATCCGAAGATGCGGTGGGGCTCGACGGCGGCAGTGCGGTTGGCGGTGCGGCTAGCGGGCCTGCACTCGCCGCGGGGGTTGAGCTGGGCGGTGCGGCTAGCGGGCCAGAGCACGCCGCGGGGGCCGATGTTGCGGGTGCGCACAGCGGGAGTGATCGTGTCCTGACGCATAGTGATGGTGTTGCGTCTGGCCGGCATCTGGTCGCCGTACCGAATGATGATGCGCGACCCACGACGGCCCGGAAGCGGGCGCGGCGGTTGAGGTGGGCCGCGCCGGTCGGGATCGCTGCCGGGCTGGTGGCGTTCCTCGGGTTCGGGATCCAGCAGTTCGGGGCGCGGGACTCGGACGACAGTCCCTCGTCGGCCGCCGGGCTCGCGGATCAGTCGGCGACCGAGCAGAACACCACCCTCGCTCTTCCGGCCGGTCCGGCGCAGGCGTTCGCCAGCGGGACCGACTACACCCGGCAGACACTCGCTCAGGCCGCGACCCGGGCGGTGGCCGGGGCGGCGAAGGACGGTCAATCCGAGGCGCCCGGGGTCCAGCTGCGACCTGCGCTGCCGCAGACGGAGGACAAGGCCGCACCGAGCCCGGGCGTGCGGGCCGGTCACGGTGACCCGCTCGACCGGCTGAAGGTGCAGGAAGCCCTGCTGGCCTGCCTCGATGCGATCTCCGCGGCGAACGACGCCGGGCCGGTCACCGCGCAGAGCGTCGACTACGCCCGGTACGAGGGCTCGCCTGCCGTGATCGTGCAGTTCACCGCCGGCAACGGTACGTGGGTCTGGGCGGCCGGCGCGGACTGTGGCGCGCGCGGTTCCGGCGCCGACAAGCTGGGGTCGTCGAAGGTAGGCTGAGCGGACTCCCGCCCGTGGTGAGGACCCCCACTATGCCGGGGCCCACATGCCCATGACGCGGGGGAATGTTGCTCTCCTACCATGACGTTCTAGCGTGCGATGTCGCCGGTGTCCCGGCGAACCCAGACTGAGGAGTCGGCAGTGGACGAGGTCCGAAACCTGATCATCATCGGCTCGGGACCGTCCGGTTACACCGCGGCGCTCTACGCGGCCCGGGCCAACCTTCAGCCGCTGGTCATCGAGGGTGTGCAGTCCGGTGGTGCGCTGATGACCACCACCGAGGTCGAGAACTTCCCCGGTCATCCCGAGGGCATCATGGGTCCCGAGCTCATGGACAACATGCGCAAGCAGGCCGAGCGGTTCGGCGCCGAGTTCATCACCGACGACGCCACCCGCGTCGAGCTGGGCGACAAGCCGACCGCCGCCGGCACCGAGGGCCTCAAGACGGTCTGGGTGGGCGACAAGCAGTACTTCGCCCGCGCGGTCATCCTCTCCACCGGTTCCGCGTGGCGGCCGCTGGGCGTGCCCGGCGAGCAGGAGCTGCTCGGTCACGGTGTCTCGTCCTGTGCGACCTGTGACGGCTTCTTCTTCCGCGGGCAGCACATCATCGTGGTCGGCGGCGGCGACTCGGCGATGGAGGAGGCCACCTTCCTCACCCGCTTCGCCGAGAGCGTGACGATCGTGCACCGGCGTGACTCGTTCCGGGCCAGCAAGGTCATGCAGAAGCGCGCGCTGGACAACCCGAAGATCAAGGTCGAGTGGAACTCGGTCGTCGAGGAGGTCCTCGGCGATGACGGCAAGGTCGTCGGCGCCCGGCTGCGCAACGTGCAGACCGGCGAGACCAAGGTCCTGGACGTCACCGGCGTCTTCGTCGCGATCGGTCACGACCCGCGCAGCGAGCTGTTCAAGGGTCAGGTCGAGCTGGACGACGAGGGCTACGTGAAGGTCGACCACCCGAGCACGCGCACCAACATTCCCGGCGTGTTCGCCGCCGGAGATCTCGTCGACCACACCTACCGTCAAGCCATCACGGCCTCCGGCACCGGCTGCGCGGCCGCGTTGGACGCCGAGCGCTTCATCGCATCATTCGTAGAGCTGTGACCAGGAGGTCCTAGTGGGAGCTACCAAGGCCGTCACCGACGCCACATTTGCCAGTGACGTCCTGCAGTCCGACAAGGTGGTGCTTGTCGACTTCTGGGCTGAATGGTGCGCACCGTGCAAGAAGGTCGACCCGTTGCTGGCGGAGATCGCCACCGAGATGGGCGACAAGGTGGAGATCGTCAAGGTCAACATCGACGAGAACCCGGAGACCGCCCGCGCCTACCGGGTGATGTCCGTGCCGACGCTGACCCTGTTCAAGGGCGGTGAGCCGGTCAACTCGGTGGCCGGCGCGAAGCCCAAGGGCGCCCTGGTGAACTTCATCGAATCCGCCCTCTGACCGACTTTCGCAACGCCCCGCATCCACCCGGATGCGGGGCGTTGTTCTTCGTGATGCGACGCACGGAGCGCACATCGACGCCGGGCCACCCGCGACGCCGAGGAGTACGCTCCGGGAGTTGCCCTCTGCCCAACCCTTGACGTTCTAGGAGCCGCGCGTGCGCTCGATCCGACGTGGAGACACCGGACCGGCGGTCGAGGAGATCCGGTCGATCCTGGTGGGCCTCGACCTCCTGGAGACCGGCGGCACCGAGTTCGACGCCGTCACCGAGAACGCGGTACGCGCCTTCCAGCAGAGCCGCGGCCTGGGCGTCGACGGGCTCGTCGGCCCGGAGACCTGGTCCGCGCTCGACGGCGCCCGCTGGAAGCTCGGCGCGCGGACCCTGTTCCACTCGGTGCCGACGTCGCTGGTCGGCGAGGATGTGCGCGCGCTGCAGGAACGCCTGCTCGAGATGGGCTTCGACACCGGCCGGGCGGACGCCATCTACGGCCCGCGCACGGCCCGGGCGGTCGCCCAGTTCCAGCGCGAGGTCGGCCTCACCCCGGACGGTTCGTGCGGCCCGCACACGATGAAGGCGCTGCGCCGGCTCGGCCGCAAGGTCGTCGGCGGCCGCCCCAACTGGCTGCGCGAGGCCGAGGCGTTCCGGCAGTCCGGATCCAGCCTCGTCGGCAAGACGATCGTCATCGACCCCGGCCACGGCGGCCCGGACGACCTCGGCGTCGTCGTGCCGGACGGGCAGCTGCGCTGGACCGAGGCCGACCTGGTCTTCGACATCGCCACCCGCCTCGAGGGCCGCCTCGCCGCCGCCGGCATGCGCGTACACCTCACCCGCGGCCCCGCCCCGGCCCAGGCCATGACGGGTCAGGAGCGGGCGGCGCTCGCCAACAGCCTCGGTGCCGACCTGCTGATCTCCCTGCACCTGGACGGCCAGGAGACGCCGACCGCCGACGGGGTGGCGAGCTACCACTACGGCACCGGCAACGGCGCCACGTCGACGGTGGGGGAGCGGCTGGCCAACCTGGTCCAACGCGAGATCGTCGTCCGCACCGGCATGCGCGACTGCCGCATCCACTCCAAGACGTGGGAGCTGCTGCGCCTGACCCAGATGCCGGCCGTCCGGGTCGACCTGGGCTATCTGACCTCGCCGGCCGACCGCGAACGGCTCATCGACCCGCTGTCCCGCGAGCAGATGGTCGAGGCGATCCTCGCGGCGGTGCAGCGGATGTACTTCCCGGTGGAGGCCGACGTGCCGACCGGGTCGATCGACGTACGGCAGCTGCGCCTCGCGCTCGCCTCCCGGAACTCCTAGCTCTCGGTCGACGTCGTCGCGGTGACGGGCCGCACCGGGCGGAGCAGCGTCTCGGGGCTCATCGAGCCGAGGAGCTTCTCCAGCGCGTACTCGACGTCCGACTTCCACGACAGCGCCGTCCGCAGCTCCAGCCGGAGCCGCGGATAGCGCGGGTGCGGGCGTACGGTCTTGAAGCCCACGGACAGGAAGAAGTCGACCGGCGCCACGCAGCCCTCGCCGTCCTCGCCGAACTTGGCGTCGCCGAACGCCTCGATCGCCTTGATCCCGCGCTTGGTCAGGTCACGGGCGACCCCCTGCACCAGCATGCGGCCCAGCCCACCCCCGGCGAACGCGGGCACCACGTGCGCCGTCATCAGCAGGGCCGCGTCCGCACTCACCGGCGAGGTGGGGAAGGCCATCGACCTCGGGACGTACGCGGGCGGGGCGAACATCACGAACCCGGCCGGCATGCCGTCGACGTACGCCAGCTTGCCGCAGGAGCCCCACTCGAGCAGCGTCTGGGAAACCCACGCCTCCTTCTCGAGCCCGGGGTCGCCGGTGGCGCAGGCCCGCTCGGCCGAGACCGGATCCAGCTCCCAGAAGACGCAGCCGCGGCATGGCCGGGGCAGGTCTTCGAGCGTGTCGAGGGTCAGGTTGACCAGGCGTCGCGACATGCGGGACCCCTCGAGAAGTCGGTGCGAATCCGGACTCTGCGGCACGGTCCTGTTCACGTGCTCGTCCGCGCCCCCGGACGGATCCTACGCCGCATTCGCCTTGAACGGGAGCGGATCGGACTCCAACGGGTGTGCCACCACCGTCCCGCTGGCTGGTTTACAGAGGTGGCCCGATGCATCCGCTGTTTAGCATGGACGCCGATGTGTCCCGTTCACGGATGAGGTGAAGCCGCATGTCCGGCACTACTCAAGACGATTACACCGATCGCTACGCGAAGCGCGTACAGGGGATGGCCGCGTCGGAGATCCGCGCCCTGTTCGCCGTCGCGAGCCGTCCCGAGGTGGTGTCGCTGGCCGGCGGCCAGCCGTACGTCGCCGCGCTGCCCCTCGACGCCGTCGGCGAGATGATGGGGCGGCTCGGGTCCGAGCTCGGCACGACCAGCCTCCAGTACGGCATCGGCCAGGGCACGACCGAGCTCCGCGAAGGCATCTGCGAGGTCATGGCCCTCTCCGGCATCGACGCGTCCAACGGCGCGAGCCCCGACGACGTGGTGGTCACCGTCGGCGGTCAGCAGGCGCTCGACCTGGTGGCACGGCTGTTCCTGGACCCGGGCGACGTGGTGCTCGCCGAGGGGCCGACGTACGTCGGCGCACTCGGCGTGTTCCAGGCCGCCCAGGCACAGGTGCGGCACGTCGCCATGGACGCCGACGGCCTGATCCCGGCGGCCCTCGAGGCGGCGATAGCAGAAGCAGGTGGGAGGGCCAAGTTCCTCTACACGATCCCGACCTACCAGAACCCGGCCGGGGTCACGCTCAGCGAGGAACGCCGCGAGGAGATCCTCGACATCTGCGAGCGGCACGGGCTGCTGGTGGTCGAGGACGACCCTTACGGTCTGCTCAGCTTCGAGGGTGAGGCGCCGCGACCGCTGCGCGCCCGCCGCCGCGACGGGGTCTTCTACATCAGCACGTTCTCCAAGACTTTGGCGCCGGGGCTGCGGGTGGGCTGGGTCCTGGCCCCTCATGCCGTACGCGAGAAGCTCGTCATGGCCAGCGAGGCGACCATCCTGTGCCCGAGCGCGTTCTCCCAGGCCGCCGTCACGCAGTACCTGTCGACGATGCCGTGGCGCGAGCAGATCAAGTCCTACCGCGAGATCTACCGCGAACGCCGCGACGCCCTGCTCGACGCCCTCCACGACCTGATGCCGGCGGGCACCACCTGGACCCGCCCGGCAGGCGGCCTCTTCGTCTGGGCCACCCTCCCCGAAGGCCTCGACTCGAAGGCGATGATGCCGCGCGCCATCGCCGCCCGCGTCGCCTACGTGCCGGGCACCGGGTTCTTCGCGGACGGCACCGGCGCCGGCCACATGCGGCTCAACTTCTCCTTCCCGCCGCCGGCCCGCATCCGCGAAGGCGTCCGCCGCCTCGCCGGCGTCATGGAGCAGGAGCTCGCCATGCGCGCGGTCTTCGGCCCGACAACTCCCCACCACCGTCGTGGCCCGGCCGCCGCGGACGCTCCCGGCCCCGACTTGGCATGATCACCTCCATGGGTACGTCCACAGAACCGCACATCCTCGTCCTCGCCGGCGGCCTCTCCTACGAGCGCGACGTGTCCCTGCGCTCGGGCCGCCGGGTCCTCGACGCCCTGCGAGCGGTAGGCCTGTCGGCGGAACTGCGTGACGCGGACGTAACCCTGCTCCCCACGCTCCAGGAAGACCCACCGGACGCGGTGGTGATCGCACTCCACGGGGCGACCGGCGAGGACGGGTCGCTCCGCGGAGTCCTGGACCTGTGCGGAGTCCCGTACGTCGGCTGCACCGCAGCGGCCTCCCGCCTCGCCTGGGACAAACCGTCGGCGAAGTCGATGCTGCGCGAGAACGGCATCCGTACCCCCGACTGGGTGGCACTGCCCCACGACCGCTTCTCGGAGCTCGGGGCGGTCGCGGTGCTCGACCGCATCGCCGACCGCCTCGGCCTCCCCCTGATGGTCAAGCCGGCCCAGGGCGGCTCGGGCCTGGGAGCAGGCGTGGTCCCGGAGGCAGCAGCCCTCCCGGCGGCGATGGTGAGCTGCTTCGCGTACGACTCGACAGCCCTCGTGGAACGCTACGTCCCCGGCATGGACGTGGCAGTGTCGGTCATCGACCTGGGGGAGGGGCCGGTCCCGCTGCCGGCCGTGGAGATCGTGCCGAGCAACGGCGTGTACGACTACGCGGCCCGGTACACGGCAGGCCTGACAACCTGGCACACCCCGGCCCGCCTCACACCGCCAGTGGCGGAATCGGTGGCGGCCACGGCGCTGGCGGCGCACGAAGCGTTGGGCTTGCGAGACCTTTCGCGGGTGGACCTGATCGTGGATGCGGACGGGGTGCCGCATGTGCTCGAGGTCAATGTGTCGCCGGGGATGACGGAGACGTCGTTGCTGCCGTTGGCGGTTCAGGCGGCGGGGCTGGACTTCGGGAAGATGCTCGAGACGTTGGTGGAGCGGGCCGTGGCTCGCGGGAGCGCGTAGCCGGTACGCCGTTCGGGCGGGGTCCTTCGGTATAGCTCCGCCCGAACAGCCGGTCCGCCCGACCCCGGGGGGTCGGTGGGCGCGGCGTGAATGCGGGCCTACCTAGCCGCGACGCTGTCGCTTGGACGCGCGCTCCACCATCGCGCCTGACGGCCACGCCTTCGGCGTCACCCATTTCGACCTGGTCAACACCGAGGCACCCTCGTGCCGGTCCGGGCTTGGTCACTCCCGCGTTCGTGCAAGCCCGGCCGCCCCGTGTCTTCCAAGCCGACTGAGCCACCCGCGATGCCCGTCCAAGCCGGGCCGCCAAGCTGAGACACCCGCGATGCCCGTCCAGGTCGAGCCGGCACGATGCCCATCAGGCGAGCCGCCACGGTGGAACTCGTTCTCGCGTCCAACACCAACCCATGACTTCCACGCCGCGCGGTCGTCTTCGTGCGAGTTACCGGAGGGTGCGCGGTCCACGCGGGACGTCCGGTGAACCGCCGGTATCCGCGCTGAGGTCCGGAACAGGCTCAGCCGGAACGGCGTCGGAAAGGCCCGCCGGCTCGCCACTCCCGCCTATGTTCTTCGCGTCGTCGAGCTCCGCGCTGTCCAGGTCCTCGTCCTCGCTGGTGTCGTTGTGCGGAGCATTGCCGTCGCCGACGCCGCTCGGCGACGGCTCATCCGCCGTACCCGTCAGCTTCTTGGCATACGCCGAAAGGTCGCGCGTTTCACCGTCATCGAAAGTGCGAGCGTTCGTCTCACGGAACATCGGACCGCCACGGGCGGAGTCGGCCGTCTCCTCGACCATGGCGTCCGCGACGCCGGAACCCTCCCCGTCGCTAGAGCCATCCCCGCCGTCAGCACCGTCCCCGTCGCTGGAGCCATCCCCTCGCTCTGCACCGTCCCCGTCGTCGGGCAGCCGGACTTCGCCCGCGCGTTGACCGGCGTCGGACTCGGAAGGTCGGCCGGCGACCTGACTCCCGTCCTCAAGCTCGCTCTGCTGGACCTCGTCGGCACCCCCGTCCGTAGCCCTCGGCCCCACCTCAGCGGGGGGGAGGTCTCGCTCGAGCCCGCCGCTGTCTCGCGTGGCACCCACCGGCTCGACCCCAGCAGAGCGCTCAACGGCAGCTGACCCAACAACCCCGCCAGCACCCTCACCACGTACGTCCGAACCGGCGTCGCCAGCACCCTCACCGGCGATGCCCCGTTCGGCTCGTCCGAAGCCTTCTGCCGCAGTAGCCGTCGCAAGGGAGGCGGCGCTCTCGCCGGGGTCGACCGGCACAACGTCACCGGCGTCCCCACCGGCGTCCGCCGACTCGTCCCTGCTGCTGCTCTGGACGTCTGCCGGCTCTTGACGTCCTTCAGCGTCGTCACGGGAAGCCTCGTCAGCTGGAGAAGTAACGCCGCCCGGGCCAGCCTCGTTCACAACAACGGCGGCAACGGAAGCCGGCCGCGACGGTTTCTCCGGCTCGCTACCGCCCGCGGCAGCGCTGCCTCCGCCGGCGGTAGCCGGCCCGGATACGGTGACGTCAACGCGGTTAGCGAGGTCGGCGGTGGGATCGGCATCTTCCTCTAGGCCGCCTGGGGCAGCCACCGTCGGCTGATCTCCGAAGGTGGCAGGCGCCTCCCAATGAATGTGCGGCGGCTCGGCGATCGCCCGCCCTCCGAACTCGGCCAGCCAAGCGGCGACGAGGGCCAGGTTCCCGCGCCACTGTTCCTCGGGAATCACCGGCAGGATGTCGTCCCAGAGCGAGAGGAACGTGCCCCGCAGCTGGAGCCGCCCGTACGGACGCGCCAGGAACCACATGTGCAAGTGGGCGGAGCCGTCACCCCACCGATTCACGTGAACCCGAGCGACGCCGTCGAGGGACCGAACCGCCCGCTCGAGGCGCACCGTCATGACACCGAGTTCCGCCGCCAGGAGATTGGGAAGGTCGCCCAGATCGAGGTGCGACCGGCACTCCAGGATGAGAACCATGGGCAGCCCGGTGGGCCGGTCCATGGCCCGGACCCGCCACCGCTCACTGACCCAGATGTACGCGTCATCCGGCGTATTGCAGGCGACGCAGTCGGCAGCGTCCTCGCCGCTCCGAGGAGGCTCGACTTCAACGGGGGGAGCGAGGCGCTTGACTCGCATGTCGCCCTCGAAAGGAAAGGAAGGCCAGCGCGTGAAGTCGGGTAGCGAGGGACTGTTCTCGGGCACGACGCTGACCCTAATGCAGTCACCGCGGCACTGTCCCGGGTCAATTTCTCACCGAACCCGCCAAGCCAACCTCCACCGTTCAGGCAACACCCACCCGTAGAAGTCGATCACCGTCCCTCGGGCCCCACCGCTCCCCAAAGTTATCCACAAGAGTTATCCACAGCCCGCCCCGTTTCACGTGAAACACCATGTCGCAGGCTTGCGAGCCCTGTGGATACCGCCGTGGAAAGCGCCCACAACATCGGCGTCGTTTCACGTGAAACCAGGGAGGCCATCTCATCAACAGGCGTTGCGCACACCATGTGGATACTGCCGTCCGCCGATCTCTACGTCGGCGCTCCAGCAGAACTGGCCGCCTCAAAGCATCGCCGATGCCGACCGTCCGGAGTGCCAACGCCGGAGGACTGCCGTCGGTCGGCCGCTCTCTTCGACTGAGAGATTGGAGGGTCGAAGTTCTTCATGCCTAACCACCACACCTCCATCGGCAACCCCAGCGCCATCGGCATAGGCGGCGCTCTCACCCTCGGCTCCGCCCCTCGCCCTACCCCTCGACCCAGCTCCTCGGCTTAGCCCCTCGACCCAGCTCTTCGGCTTAGCCTCTCGTCTCAGCTCCTCGGTTTAGCCCTCGACCCAGCTCTTCGGATCAGCCTCTCGTCTCAGCCCCTCGCCCTACCCCCTCGACCCAGCTCCTCGGCTCAGCCCCTCGGCTCAGCCCCTCGCCCTACCCCCTCGACCCAGCTCCTCGGCTCAGCCCCTCGGCTCAGCCCCTCGGCTCAGCCCCTCGCCCTGCCCCCTCGACCCAGCTCCTCGGCTCAGCCCCTCGCCCTGCCCCTCGGCTCTGTCCCTCGCCTTGGGCGTCGCTGTCGGCGTGGCTATCGGCGCCGGTGCCAATGGCTTGCGATCTAGGTCCGACTGCTACCAGCTCCCAGATTGCGCGAGCGTAGGTGAGGAGTCGACTCGCTCCGGCATGACGGGTGACCAACGGACCGCTCCACCGGGCTGGCGACAGCGTGTTGGCGTCGCACGAACCCGGCCCCCACAGTGATCGCAGGAGCGAGACAGTTTCGGCTCGGCCTGGCCATGCTCCTCTGGCGAGCGCCTACGCCTCAACCACGCGGGACGCCTACATACCTGGGCGACAGCCATCCCTAACCCGGTCGAAGAGTGGGCCGGCCGCATCGAGGACCAGGCCGCCTCACCCCGGCGCACACCGTGCCCACGGCGTTGATTTAGGACCGCCCTCGTGTCGAGCCGGCGCGATCGATCCATACGTCCCGGCATCCAGCACACCGCGAAAGCGCGCAGATCCCTGTCCTGCCTATGTCGGCCGCCGTCCCACATGGCCACGCCGACTTGGCGGCGGCACGGCGCGGCTCAGCGGCCGTTCCAAACCCGCAGTTGCCTTCTCCCAACATCGGCGCTTGGACCGCTGCGTCGGGCCTAGGGTTTCACGTGAAACCACCGCCCCCCCCCCCCCCCCCCCCCCCCCCCCCCCCCCCCCCCCCCCCCCCCCCCCCCCCCCCCCCCCCCCCCCCCCCCCCCCCCCCCCCCCCCACCCCCCCCCCCCCCCCCCCCCCCCCCCCCCCCCCCCCCCCCCCCCCCCCCCCGCCGCCGGCCCCCCCCCCGCCGCCCGCCGCGCCCC